>CAYMVX010000014.1:0-1724 GCA_964394375.1 uncultured Actinomycetes bacterium | reverse complement strand
CGATTTATCGGCAATCGTTCCAGCGGAAAGCAGGGCATTGCTATTGCAAAGGCCGCCGCAGCTCGCGGTGCGAGTGTTACTTTAATTGCTGCAAATATCCAAGGTGGAAGAGTTTTTGGTGTTACGCAAATAGATGTTGTGAACACCGCTGACTTGCAGAGCGCTCTAGCAGCGAATTTTGAGAGCACTGATGTTCTGATCATGGCGGCAGCGGTAAGTGATGCTCGTCCAATTGCAACTGAAGGAAAAGTAAAGAAGAGCGATTTCAAGAAGATTGAACTGATTGAAAACCCAGACCTTTTGGCGGAGATTTCTGCAAAGAAGAGTTCTCAAATTCTCGTTGGTTTTGCCGCTGAAGAAGGTGCAAACCTTTTGCAGGAGGGTGAGCGAAAGTTGAAAGCCAAAGGCTTGGATTTAATTTATGCAAACGATATCGCCGATGGAGAGATCTTCGGAAGTTCATTAACTTCGGGTTATCTGATTGATGCGTCCGGAAATGAAGAAATTCACCAAATTAGTAAAGAATCACTAGCGACACGATTACTAGATAGGGTCGCTGAAAGGTTAAACTCTGCCAATGTCTAAGCGCCTATTTACCAGTGAATCAGTGACTGAGGGTCACCCAGATAAAATTGCAGATCAGATCTCGGATGCGATCCTTGACTCACTTCTTTCTCAGGATTCAAAGAGCCGTGTAGCGGTTGAAACTTTAATCACAACCGGACAGGTTCACGTTGCTGGTGAAGTAACAACTAATGGTTATGCGGATGTAAACACCATTGTTCGTGAAACAGTTCTCGGAATTGGTTACGACTCATCAGATAAAGGCTTCGACGGAAACTCATGCGGTGTTTCGATTTCAATTGGCCAACAATCTCCAGATATTGCACAAGGCGTTGATGACGCATACGAAGAGCGCGTCCAATCTTCTGCAGATCCATTAGATCTTCAGGGCGCTGGTGATCAAGGTCTTATGTTTGGATACGCTTGCAATGACACTAAAGAATTGATGCCTCTTCCAATTTGGTTGGCACACGAACTAGCTCAACAACTTTCGAAGGTACGTAAGTCAGGCGAACTTGGATACCTTCGCCCAGATGGAAAGACTCAAGTAACTATTGAATATGATGGTGACAAGGCAGTCTCCCTGGATACCGTTGTTATCTCGAGCCAACACCACGCAGATATTGATGTGGCAAAGAAGCTAACTCCTGAAGTAATCGAACACGTTATCAACCCAGTTCTAGCAAAGATTGACCTACCAAAGAGCAATCTACGCACCTTGATCAATCCGACAGGTCGTTTCGTAGTGGGTGGCCCAATGGGTGACGCAGGTTTAACTGGTCGCAAAATTATCGTTGACACCTATGGCGGAATGGCTCGCCATGGTGGCGGTGCATTTAGCGGCAAAGATCCATCAAAGGTTGACCGCTCAGCTGCTTATGCAATGCGTTGGGTAGCTAAGAACGTTGTAGCAGCAGGTCTCGCAGATCGTTGCGAAGTTCAGGTCGCTTATGCGATCGGCAAAGCGCAGCCAGTTGGACTATTTGTTGAAACATTCGGCACCGAGAAGGTTCCTGTAAACAAGATTCAAGATGCAGTCCTTGAAGTATTCGATCTTCGTCCGGCTGCGATCATCCGTGATCTCAACTTGCTACGCCCGATCTATTCAAAGACCAGCGCTTATGGTCACTTCGGCCGTGAACTTCCTGAATTCACTTGGG
>CAYMVX010000013.1:0-15861 GCA_964394375.1 uncultured Actinomycetes bacterium | reverse complement strand
GAGCCAACAATGGAGATGCCATCCAATGAATCTATTGCTCGTCGTACTTCGAGTGCAATTGAAGTCGAAGGTATTGATGACGTGGTTGTAAAGCTTGCACGTTGTTGCACACCTGTTCCGGGCGATGTGATTATGGGCTTTGTTACCCGCGGTAATGGCGTGAGTGTGCATCGCACGGATTGTGTAAATGCCGAAGATCTTCAGAAGCATCAAGGCGATCGCGTGGTGTCAGTTAAATGGCTTCAAGGCGCCAAGTCGATTTTCTTAGTAAAGATTCAGGTTGAAGCGCTTGACCGTTCCAGATTGTTATCTGATGTCACCAGAGCTTTGTCGGATGCTCAAGTAAATATCTTGAACGCAGAAGTCAGCACTTCAAAAGATCGCATTGCAGTTTCAAGATTTACCTTTGAAATGGCAGATGCAACCCACTTAGATTCAGTGTTGGCGGCAGTACGACATGTTGAAGGTGTCTACGACGTATATCGCATCACCAACAATTAAAGTTAATTAATTAAACTCCGCTAAGCCTTTTTGCGCTTCAGTTAGCCAAGAGCGACGTGCTTCAGCAGCAGCCTTAGCTTCAGCAGCCTTCTTGGTATTTCCGGCAGCTGTTGCTTTAGCAGCTGCGTCTTCATACGCAGCAATTGCCTTAGCTAATTGATCAACAACATCATTTGCGCGAGCCTTGGCAGCAGGATCGCTACGACGCCATTTTTCAGCTTCGGCTTCCTTGATTGCATCTGAAACTTTATCTACACGTGCATCAAGGGCAGCGCGCTTTGTTCGATCCGTAAGACCAATCTTGCTCCACTCAGCCATTAATTCACGGAAATCTTTACGTGCCTTATCTAAGTCTGTAATAGGCAAAATAGCTTCAATTTTCGGAATCATTGCTTCACGTTTAGCAAGATTTTCAACCATTGTGCCTTCGCGCTTTTCAAGATCAGCATTCTTTGCAGCGAAGAAAGTGTCTTGCGCGGCCTTGAAGCGAGCCCATAGCTTTGCATCATCAGATGCTTTGCCACGTCCAGCTGCTTTCCATTGATCCATCAAAGATTTGTATGCACGTGCTGTTGCCACCCAATCGGTAGAGTTTGCTAACGCTTCGGCACGTTCAACAAGTTCCTTCTTGGCGTTAGATACATTCTTCTGAGTTGCATCTAGTGAAGCAAAGTGTGTACGACGTCGCTTATCGAATTTATTACGAGCAGAGGAGAAGCGTTTCCATAGCTCTGTATCACTCTTCTTGTCTAAACGAGGAGCGGCCTTCCATTGGTCGAGCAACTCCTTAAGACGCTCTCCGGTTGCCTTCCAGCTCTCAGAGTCAGCTAAGGACTCAGCTTCATTCACAATATTCTCTTTTTGAATCAAAGAATCTGCGCGACGGGCTTCACGTTCAGCCTTCTCTAGCGCTTTCTTTGCTTCATAGTTAGCACGGTTGCCTTCGATGATATCTGGAAGCTGATTTAGTGAAGCATGTAGAGCTTCAAGATCTCCAACTACATTGCTATCAATAATCTGCTGACGCAGCTTATTAACCGCTTCGTGCGCATCAGTAGGCACCATCGCACCGCTTCGAATTCGTGCGCCAAGGATTGCGACTTCAGATGCCAGAGCCTCAAATTTACGTACGAAGTACTGAAGTGCTTCTTCCGCACTCTTTCCAGGATATGAACCAACTGCTCTATCGCCGTAAGGTGTTCTCACAAACACTGTCCCATCCTCGGCTACGTAACCGAATTTTGCAGGATCACCAATCAGCGCAGTGGCGGCGGATGGTGTGATGTGTGATGCGATTTGTGATGGGTTCTCTGACATTTGGAACTTTCCTTTCAATTGCACTCTCGGAATAAAATTCCTAAAGTTGTAAGTCACCCTTAATGGGTAACGGCGCTTGGATGTGAAAGGCTACCCTCCACCTATGCTCGTGACCAACTTTCAGGCTCAAGCCTTCGCCACCAACTGCTGGATTCTGGCAACTGGGCGTGGCCAAGAGTGCATCGTGGTCGATCCAGGCATGCCTAATGTCTCCGAGCAGTTAGCGGAAAAGCTCAAAGAGTTCGATCTAAAGCCTGTTGCAACCCTTTTGACTCACGGACATTTGGACCACACTTTTTCAGTTCAACCAATCTGCGATGGTTATGACATTCCAGCAATGATCCATAGCGATGATCGAGAACTTTTGCTTCATCCAGAGAGAGCGCATGGCGCAGAGTTCATCTCACAACTTTCTGGAATTGAATGGATAGAACCTAAAAAAGTATTGGAGTTAAGAGATAACGAAATATTCAATTTAGTCGGACTTCAATTCAAAGCGATACATGCCCCAGGACATACAAAAGGTTCAGTAATGTTTGAGGTAGATGGGGAAGTTCTGATTTCGGGCGATGTCCTATTTGCGGGGTCAATCGGGCGAACTGACCTTCCAGGCGGTTCTTGGTCTGCAATGCAGAAATCTCTACGTGAAAAAGTCCTACCGCTGCCTGATGTGATGCAAGTTCTGCCCGGACACGGTCCAGAAACCTCGATTGGGCGAGAGAGAAAATACAATCAGTTCCTGCAGGATTTGAAGAAGTAAAAGAGATTAGAGAGCAGATATGGCGATAAATTTCCAAGCACCTAAAGGTGTTAGCGAATACATTCCACCACGCTCTGCAATCTTCGAAATGGTTCGCGAGCAACTATGCGCTCCTGCAAAATCAGCTGGATACCAATATATGGAGTTGCCGGTATTTGAAGATACTGCTCTCTTTGCTAGAGGTGTTGGTGAATCAACTGACATTGTCACTAAAGAGATGTACACCTTTGAAGACCGAGGCGGTCGGTCAATCACTCTGCGTCCTGAAGGAACAGCGGGGGTAATGCGAGCAGTTATCGAACACGGTTTGGATCGTGGTCAATTACCGGTAAAGGTTCTCTACTCAGGTGCATATTTTCGAGCGGAGCGACCACAAAAAGGTCGCTATCGTCAGTTTTACCAAGTAGGAATAGAAGCAATTGGATTGAATGATCCATTAATTGATGCTGAAGTTATTTGGCTAGCAGATCAAGCTTTCAAGAACATTGGATTGAAGAATTATCGCTTAGAAATCACATCGCTAGGAGATGCCGAATCACGTGCGGCCCATCGAAAAGATCTATTGAAGTTTTACGATACTTTAGATCTTGATGAAGCAACGGCTTCAAGAGCAAAGTTAAATCCACTTCGCCTCTTCGATGATAAGCGACCAGAAATGGTTACTGCAATGGCGAAAGCGCCAGTATTGCTTGATTACCTAAACGAAGAATCCAAAATACATTTTGAGAAGGTTCGTTCATATCTTGACGCTCTTGGCGTTAAGTACGAAATCAATCCTAAATTGGTCCGCGGTTTTGATTACTACACCGGAACAACTTTTGAATTCATTCATATGGGTCTTGGTGCGCAATCTGCTATTGGTGGCGGAGGGCGTTACGACAAGTTGATGAGCGAGCTCGGAGGACAAGACTTATCCGGAATTGGTTGGGGCTTAGGTGTAGATCGCACAATTCTGGCAGCAGAAGAAGAGGGTGTGATTCCTTCAGATTTAGGTAATGCTGATCTCTTCATTATTCCGCTTGGTACACAAGTAGATGCAATAAAGATTGCAACAAATCTGCGCACTGCTGGAAAAGTTGTTGAAATTGCATTCGGTGAACGCGGATTAAAAGGCGCCATGAAAGCAGCAGATAAGTCCGGCGCGAAATATGTAGTGGTCTTAGGCGAAAATGAAGTGAACTCCGGCTCGGTAGAGCTAAAAACTATGTCGTCTGGCGAAGTAAAGAGCGTTAGAATTGGCGACCTAATAAACGCAATTTGAGCAGATATAAGGATTTCAAATGCTTCGCACACATAACGCAGGAGAGCTGCGCGCTAGCCACGTCGGACAGACGGTAACTCTTACAGGTTGGGTAGCACGTCGCCGAGATCATGGTGGCGTTGCGTTTATTGACTTACGCGATGGTTCGGGATGGTGCCAAGTTGTAATTAACGACGAAGCAACCGCTGGTTCGTTGCGCGCTGAATGGTGTCTAAAGATTGTTGGAGAGGTTATTGCTCGTCCGGCTGGTTCTGAAAATACCAAGTCTGCTACAGGTGCAATTGAAGTTGTGGCAAAGGAAGTGCAAGTGCTTTCTGCGGCGGCGCCTCTTCCGTTCCCAGTTGATTCTGGTGACGAAGCGGATATCTCTGAAGAGGTTCGTCTGCGCTATCGTTATTTGGATTTACGCCGCGAGAAGCCAGCTGCAAACCTACGTTTGCGCTCCAAAGTAACCTCAGTTATTCGTCGAATCATGGAACAGGAAGAATTCCATGAAATCGAAACACCATATTTGACTCGTTCAACACCTGAAGGCGCACGAGACTTCTTAGTTCCGGTTCGTTTACAACCTGGCTCTTGGTATGCGTTGCCACAATCGCCACAACTATTTAAGCAGCTACTAATGGTTGCTGGCATGGAACGTTACTATCAAATTGCTCGATGCTTCCGTGACGAAGATTTCCGCGCTGATCGTCAACCAGAATTTACTCAACTAGATATCGAAATGTCTTTTATTGACCAAGAAGATATCTTGGCTTTGATTGAAAAATTACTTCTACAAATTTGGCGTGAAGTTAAAGACTACGAAATCTCTCTACCTATTCCGCGTATGACTTATGCAGATGCGATGGATCGATTTGGCTCTGACAAGCCTGACCTTCGTTTCGGTTACGAACTAACTGAAATGACAGAGTTCTTTAAAGAGACAACATTCCGCGTATTCCAAACTCCGTATGTTGGTGCAGTAGTTATGCCTGGTGGCGCAGATTCGCCACGTCGCGAACTCGATGGTTGGCAGGATTGGGCTAAAGCGCGTGGCGCAAAGGGTCTCGCATACATTCTTGTGCAAGAAGATGGAACACTTGGTGGTCCAGTAGCTAAGAATCTCTCAGAGAAAGAGATTGCTGGTGTTGCAGCAAAAGCTGGTGCAAAACCTGGTGATGCAATCTTCTTCGCTGCAGGAGAACGTGCTAGTTCTCAAGCGCTCCTTGGTGCCGTTCGGTTAGAAATTGGAAAACGTCGCAATCTAATCGATGAAACTAAGTGGGAGTTCCTTTGGGTAGTTGACGCTCCAATGTTTGAACAAACTGATAATGGCGGGTGGACTGCGGTTCACCATCCATTTACTGGTCCAAAGCCAGAGTTTGCAACGACTTTTAAATCAGATCCAGCATCGGCACTGGCGTATGCATATGACATTGTGCTTAACGGAACTGAACTTGGTGGCGGTTCAATTCGTATCCATGATCAACAAATTCAGCGTGATGTATTTGAAGTAATTGGTTTAACTGAAGAGGAAGCTCAGAGCAAGTTTGGATTCTTGCTTGATGCATTCCAATACGGCCCACCACCACACGGTGGATTAGCTATTGGAATTGATCGTCTCTGTGCACTACTTGCGGGCGCAGATTCAATTCGTGAAGTTATTGCATTTCCTAAGACCGCATCAGGTGGCGATCCTTTAACAGGAGCGCCAACTCCAATCACAGCAGCACAACGAAAAGAAGCTGCTATCGATGCAAAGCCTGAAGAGCTATCTAAGTAATGTTTAAGCGCATTACAGCTGCATCACTTGCACTTGTAATGCTGAGCGCCTGCACGCCTTCAAAGCAATATGAAGGTAGCAAGAGCGAAGGTGTGTTTTTTGCGATTCCGAATGGTTGGACCAAGATTGATGGAAATGAGCTAGCCAAAGAGGAATCAAAGAGCGCAAACCAGAATGATATTGATCGCTTAGCGATGGTTGGCTACCAAGCAGGATTTTCCAAGTTGAAGAAGCTAACTGCCCGCGACGTATTTATGTTGCAGCCAACAGCTGAACCAGTCTTATATGTTCGCATCAGAGATCTCTTCCCAGAAGAGAGAAATGCAATCAGCTTGAATACGCTACGCAACATCATTCTCCCGGTAACTGAGTATGTAGATGGTTCCAGATCAAACGACCGTAATTTTCAATTAATAGACGACCAGGAAGTTGTGGAAAAAGGTGGCAGAGGGGTGTTACTTGAATATTCCTTCGATTACAACGGAACGAATGAGACAGTAAAGCAAGCAGCGCTATATTCAAACGACCAAAATAAGATTTATTTATTCATCTTGCGTTGTTCAACGGTGTGTTTCAATAAGAATGTTGCGACAATTGATGAAATCGTGAAGTCCATAACTGTAAGGGGAGCCAAATGAGCGATTCGAATAGCCGTAAGCGCGATTCAGAGCGACGAACGAGAGTTCATTTGTCACTGTTCGATCGAAGCAAATTTCTACTGTTATTTGCCGGAACATACGGAATTCTGGTTTGGGCGCTACTTTCAGAAAACCCAATCTATAGTTTCCAAGACGCGGCGATTGAAGTTGCAAATAGCAAGAGTTGGATATTCTGGCTTGCAGCAGTAGAGGCGCTTCGACAAATTCACTTCCTGATTTCAGAATTTATTTCGCCTTACCATCGACTTTGGCAGTGGTATTTCAAAAGCGTGGATCGTGCAGTGCACGCGTTCTCCGATTGGACTCGTTATCGAATTTCTCGCGTAGTCAAAGCACTTATTTGGGTAGCAATTACTGCAGTAATTCTTGGGGCAATTTACAAACTTCCACCAGCGCAGGCACTATTTATGGCTCCGCAAGCGCTTTGGTCTGCGTTGCCAATGTTGGCGCAATTGCTCTTTGCCATAGTTTTCATTCTCATCCAATTTGTAGCGATGTTCTGGTTCTTAAGTCGCGGAGGAATTGACACCTATTTCCCGGATGACATCAACACTAGATTTAGTGATGTCTGGGGACAAGACCATGTCGTCGAACGCATTCGCGAAAACTTGCTGTTCCTGGAAGATCCAGAATCCATCGAACGTCATGGTGGTTACGTACCTGGTGGTCTTCTTCTGTGGGGACCTCCCGGAACTGGTAAGACTTTAATGGCAGAAGCTATGGCCGGCGAAACCGGTAAGCCTTTTATCTTTGTTGATCCAGGTGCATTTAACAATATGTTCTTTGGCGTAGGCGTAATGAAAGTTAAGTCGCTATTCCGCAAATTGCGTAAATTGGCTCTACGTTACGGTGGAGTGGTTGTTTTCTTTGATGAAGCTGACGCCCTTGGAAATCGCGGCATTGTTACCACCGGACAGAGAATGGTTGCCGATAACTGTCATGGTGGAAATTATTTATCTGAATCTGCAATCAATGTTCTGACTCGCGAGAAGTTTGTAGTTGGTGGCGCTGCCAACCAAGGCGGCGGTGGAGGAATGGGCACTCTGCAAGCGCTACTAACTGAACTCTCGGGATTAAAGAAGCCACGTGGTTTCTTTAATCGAATTGTTCGTCGCACACTTGGTATGCGTCCGAAAAATCCACCTAAATATCGAATCCTTGTAGTCATGGCTACTAATATGCCTGAAGCTTTAGATGAAGCGCTTTTACGTCCAGGTCGTATTGATCGCATGTATCGAGTCGGTTATCCGAGCAAGAATGGCCGTGTACGTACTTATCAAGGTTACTTAGATAAAGTTTCACATCTACTTGAACCGGGTGATGTTGAGAAGTTAGCAATCATGACGCCTTATTCGACTGGCGCAACCATTAAAGACATGATTAACGAAGCTCTTATCATCGCAATTCGCGACGGTCGCACCGCAATCACATGGGCAGATGTCTTGCGCGCGAAACAGATGAAGGAACTTGGGCCAAGCGAAGATGTGGAATACATTGAACGCGAACGTCATGCGATTGCAGTGCATGAAGCTTGCCACGCCGTAATCGCTCATCGTGTACGTCAACACATGAACATTGATCTGGCTACAATCGAAAAAGGTTCTGATTACCTTGGCATGGTTGCTTCAATTCCGCCTGATGATCAATTCACGCGTTGGAAGAGTGAATACCAATCAGACATTTTGGTATCACTTGCATCACTTGCGGGCGAACGCATGTTCTTTGATGGCGATAATTCATCAGGAGTTTCTGGAGACTTGGAATCAGCAACAACAATTGCAAGTTTGATGGAAGGGCATTGGGGAATGGGATCAACCATTTCATCACACGCCTCAAATCGTCGCTTTGAAGTTGGCACCCCTGGTGGTGGCAAGGGCAAGGATGCGGATGATCGTGAACTAAGACGAGCGCTCTCTGATCGAATTGAAGATAACCTGACGCAACTACTCGAGAAGGCCGAAAACTTGCTATTGCAAAACCGTCGTGAGGTGTTAGCTCTAGCGCATGCTCTCGAGACTTATAAGACTCTTCCTGGCGAAGACGTCGCTGCCGTAATTAACTGCGAAAAGGGTGCAATTGCCGACGGCAAGCCATATGCTGATGATTCATTCATGAAAGAGATTGAGGAGTATCACAAGGCATGTGTGAGCGCCCATAAAGCTCATAAAGCTCCTGAAATTCCGCTTCCAAGATATAACCCTTGATAAGGTAACCGCATGGGACCAGGTGGAATTGCAACGATAATCGCAGCTATATCTCTTCTAGTAATCGCTGTGGCTATTGGCTATGCCGTAATTCGTCTGGGTCGTTTGATTGATGAAGCGAAAGTTTCGCTAAAGGCCTTCACTGATGAGACTGCGCCATTGATCAAAGAATCAACACGTACAGTGGAATTGGTTAACGGTCCTCTTGAAAGCATCAATCGCATCACTAAGAATGTCGAAAGCGTTTCAGACAAAATTGCAGGTGCAACCGGTGACTTCGTAACAAAGGGTGGACCAGCGGTTAAAGCGCTAGGTTTCTTGGCATCAGCTGCCACTGCATCTAAGAAGCGCGGAAAGAAAAAATAATTGGAATCCGCCGATATACGCGCACGTTGGTTGCGCTTCTTTGAGTCTGGAAATAACGAAAATCTTCCACACGTAGTTGTGCCGTCTGCTTCATTGATTGCAGATGATCCAAACTTGCTTCTGGTTAATGCCGGAATGGTTCCATTCAAACCTTACTTTCTCGGCGAAGTAACTCCGCCTTACAAACGAGCCACTTCGGTACAGAAGTGCGTGCGTACACTAGATATCGATGAAGTAGGCAAGACCACTCGCCATGCTTCTTTCTTCCAGATGTGCGGAAATTTCTCGTTCGGTGACTACTTCAAGGAAGGCGCAATCGCACTTGCATGGGATCTCTTGACACGCCCAGTGGCTCAAGGTGGTTACGGTTTCCCTGAGAGCCGACTTTGGGTAACTGTTTACGAAGATGACGATGAAGCTGCAGATATTTGGCATAAGAAGATGGGCGTTCCAAAAGAGCGTATTCAACGTCGAGATATGAACGATAACTACTGGTCAATGGGTGTCCCAGGACCATGTGGACCTTGCTCTGAAATTTATTATGACCGCGGACCAGAATATGGTCGCGACGGTGGACCAATTGCTGACGAAGAGCGATATTTGGAAGTTTGGAACTTAGTTTTCATGCAGTTCGAACGCGGAGCTGGTGCTGGAAAAACCGATTACCCAATTTTGGGTGAACTTCCAAATAAGAATATTGATACCGGCCTTGGCTTGGAACGTATGGCTGCGATTTTGCAAGGCGTAGAAAATATCTACGAAATCGACACCACTCGTATCATTTTGGATAAAGCCGTTGATTTAACTGGCGTTAAGTATGGCAGCGCGCCAAAGAGTGACGTCTCACTTCGAGTAATTGCTGACCACGCACGCACCGCAGCTATGTTGATTTGCGATGGCGTAACTCCTGGCAATGAAGGACGCGGTTATGTATTACGTCGAATGATGCGTCGCACTATCCGTAACATGCGTTTGCTCGGGTCTCAGGAACCAATTATCAAAGAATTAATTGATGCATCAATCAAAGCAATGGGTCCTCAGTACCCAGAGTTGGTTACAGATGCAACTCGCATTCAAAAGGTAGCTATTGCAGAAGAAGAGTCTTTCTTGCAAACCCTTAAGTCTGGAACTCAAATTTTCGATACTGCTGCAACTGAAATCAAGAGTGGCGGTGGAAAAGTTCTATCTGGTGATGCGGCATTCAAATTACACGACACTTATGGATTTCCAATCGACCTAACTCTTGAAATGGCGAATGAGCAAGGCTTAGAAGTCGATGCTGATGGATTCCGTCGCTTAATGAAAGAGCAGAAAGATCGCGCGAAAGCCGATTCCAAAGCCAAGAAGAGTGGACACACGGATCTAACTGAGTATCGCAAGATTGCCGATGAGTCAGGTTTATCAGAATTTATCGGTTACGCATCAATTGAATCTGAAGCAAAGGTTCGTGGACTTTTAGTTGATGGAAAGTCTTCGATGTCTGCTTCTGAGGGCGATGAGATTGAAATTGTTCTTGATCGCACACCTTTCTATGCAGAAGGCGGTGGACAGTTAGCAGATGGTGGCTTAATCACTTTGGCTAACGGCACCAAGATTCAGATTGATGATGTTCAAGCGCCAGTTCCATCGCTTAGCGTTCACCGTGGTCGAGTGATTGTCGGTTCCATTGAAGTTGGAAATGATGTTCATGCAGCAATTGATCTTGAACGTCGTCGCGCAATTTCTCGTGCACACTCAGCAACTCACATGGTTCACAAAGCTTTCCGTGAGATTCTAGGCGAGACTGCTACTCAAGCAGGTTCTGAAAATTCACCGGGGCGTTTCCGCTTTGATTTCCCATCGACTGGAGCGGTTCCTGCTTCGGTATTGAATGATGTTGAATCACGAGTAAACGCATTACTTCTCGAAGATTGGGAAGTAACTGCAGAAGTAATGAGCCAAGATGAAGCTAAGAAGCTTGGCGCAATGGCGCTCTTCGGTGAAAAGTACGGAGATCGCGTTCGTGTTGTTAGCGTTGGTGATTGGGCTCGCGAACTTTGCGGTGGTACTCACGTTGCACGAACTGGCCAATTGGGCGTTGTTAAGTTGCTTTCGGAATCTTCAATCGGTGCAGGCGTTCGACGTGTTGAAGCATTGGTAGGTGCTGATGCATATAAGTTCTTGGCGCGTGAACACATTCTGGTAAATCAACTTACCGATTTAATCAAAGGCGCAAAGAGCGAAGAGCTTCCTGAGCGAATTTCCGAACTTATCAATAAGTTGAAAGACACCGAAAAAGAACTTGGACAAGTTCGCTCACAGCAAGCTCTAGCGCAGGTTTCGGGATTGCTTGAAAGTGCTAAGGCGATTGGTGACTTCAAGTTCCTTGCGGCACAAATTGGTGAGGGGATTTCAGTTGATGACCTTCGTACTATGGCGCTCGATATCAAGAACCGCTTAGGCGAATCAGTAATCGCTCTTGCAAGTGTTTCAGCTGGTAAGCCAGTTGTAGTGGTTGCCACTTCCGACGTTCCTCGCTCAAAGGGCGTTAAAGCTGGTGCTTTAGTGAAGATTGCATCTGGAGTACTTGGCGGCGGCGGTGGTGGTAAAGATGATTTCGCACAAGGTGGCGGAACCAATGCTGCAGAGATTCCTAACGCGCTCTTAGCTATCGAAAAGGCGCTAAATAACTAATGGCTTTCGGTCGCCGACTGGGAATTGATTACGGTCAGGCCCGAGTTGGAATTGCTATCTGCGATTTGGATGGTTTGGTGGCGACGCCTTTAACAACTCTGCGTAATGACAATAAACTCTTTAGTAATTTAGGTGCACTAATCGAAGAGCACAATATTCAAGGCATTTTCCTTGGTAAACCTAAACACTTAAGTGGAGTCGAAGGTGCAACAGTTGAGCTAGTTTCAGGCTTTGCTCAACGATTCTCAGAAAGTTTCGATCTTCCGATCACTTACGTGGATGAGCGTCTTACAAGTGGTGGGGCAGAGAAATTACTTAAGTCTGCCGGCAAATCTGCGAAAGAATCTAGGGGATTAATTGACCAATTGGCCGCCGTTGCAATTCTGGAGTTAGGAATTCAGATTGAAAAGCGCAAAAGTTAAGATAGTTAAGCATTGGCCAGCGGCAGCTGGTATTGCATTTGCTTTCGTTCTGGCTTTCTCTCTGCACCTGATCAGAAGCAATGTTTCAGCAATCGCCGATTATCCGTCACGCATAATTAGTGCCGATGAGGTTAATGCCAATATTGAAATCGCCGAAGGCGAACTTGGCTTACAAATTGCAAAGGATCTACACGCTGCAGGTGTAACTGCGTCGATTACAAGTTTCTATCAATTAGCAATTGCTGATGAGCGCGCTTTGCGCATTGCTCCTGGAACGCATGCGATTTCAAAGAAAATATCTGCTAAGCAAGCTCTGGAACAACTTCTGGATCCAAAGCGCAATGTAGGTTTGATTTCTATAATTGAAGGTAATTGGCGTAGTGAAATCCAAGCAAAATTACAGGCGGCAGGTTTTGTAAATGTCGAATCGGCTTTTGCTGCTATTAATACGCCAAAAGGTTTTGACAACGTTGAAGGAATTTACTTTCCGGCTCAATACTCTTTCGCAAAGGGCACTTCCGCAGTAACTGCAATCCAAAGCATGGTCGATCGTTTTGCTAAAGAGGCAGAGTTGGTTGGATTAAAGAGCGAGAGTGAATTGATTATTGCTTCGCTAATTCAAGCTGAAGGTGATCCACAGGATTTCGCCAAGATTTCTCGGGTAATTTACAACCGCCTCAAAATCGGAATGCCGCTTCAACTCGACACGACTGTTCAATATCTACTTAAGAGACGTGGCTCGGTATTTCTCTCCACCAAATCCACTTTGATCAACTCTCCGTACAACACTTACAGAAGATATGGTCTACCACCTTCGCCGATAGGAAATCCTGGATCTGCGGCAATGAAAGCGGCACTTGCGCCTGCAAATGGGGATTGGCTCTACTTCATAACGGTTAAACCCGGAGATACTAGGTTTACCAAGTCGCACGATGAGTTCCTAGTTTGGAAGAATGAATACCTAAAGAACTTGAAGGCGGGAGCGTTTAAATGAGAAAGAGAGCAGCAGTCCTTGGCTCGCCAATTTCACATTCACTTTCTCCTGCGTTACATAATGCGGCCTACCTTGCATTGGATATTGAAGGTAAATACGACGCAGTTGAAGTTAAGTCTGGCGAATTATCTGGTTTCATGGAACAGGTGAGAAAGACAGATGCCAATTGGATTGGCTTCTCATTGACCATGCCACTTAAAGAAGAAGTTCTAAAAGTAGCTGACAAGTTAGATCCATTAGCTAAACAGATCAATTCAGCAAATACATTGATTCCAACATTGGATGGATGGTTTGCAACTTCTACCGATGTATCGGGATTTATTTGGGCTTTAGCTCAGCATGAAATTAGAGATTACAAGTCAGTTCAAATTATTGGTGCAGGTGGTACCGCTAGAGCTGCTGCCGCAGCAATTGATGCACCAGGTGTGCAAATTGAAGTTATAAATAGGAATACTGAACGAGTTTCCGATATGCGCAACTCAGTCTCCCTAAGTGAGCTCTCCTTTACCGATTGGGAAAATGTAAAGTTAAATGCTGACTTGGTTATCAATACCACCCCTAAAGGCGCAGCAGATTTGCTTCCAGCAGGCGAAGGTGTTCTTTTTGAGTCTCTTTACAATCCGTGGCCAACTCAATTAGCGAGTAAGTGGAATGGCAAGGTAATAGACGGAATGGACCTTCTGATTCATCAAGCAATAGATCAAATTCATCTAATGACAGGTTATGTAATTGACCGCAAACTCATGTATCCACTGTTGCGCGCTGCGGGAGAAGCTGAACTAAAAGATCGCCTCTAGTGTCTCTCTTCTTCAACTTGTTCTTGGTATTGGTATTGGCGCTTGCCTCTTACTTTGATTTGAAAACTCGAAGAATTCCAAATTGGCTCAATTACAGCGCTCTAGGGTTCTCAATCTTCTGGTTCAGCTCCTTCCATTTATTAGTAATAGCTTTAAGTCTTCTTACCTCGCTCTTATTTGGAAAACTAATAGGTGCAGGAGACATCAAATTGGCCGCGGTAATTGCCATCTGGTCTCACATTTTGAATTGGTCTCAAATGTGGCTCTACATTTCACTTATTGCTGGAGGGGGTATTGGTTTAGTTAATCGGAAGAAATCCGTACCGTTTGCACCATTCATGGCCATAGGTGTGCTCGTAGCAAATATGGCGCGAAGTATGGGATTCATCTGAAATAATTACCCAATGCGTTGGTTAACAGCTGGAGAGTCACACGGTCCACTGCTGACCGCCCTTATTGAAGGCTTGCCTTCACATATTCAAATCACAACGGCTGATATTGATAATGAACTTTCACGTCGTCGACTTGGTTTCGGTCGCGGAGCTCGCCAACACTTTGAAGCAGATAAGGTGACAATCACTGGCGGAATCCGACTAGGCGAAACCCAAGGTGGGCCAGTTGCGATTCAAGTCGGCAATAGCGAATGGCCTAAGTGGGAACGCGTTATGTCAGCAGATCCAATTCCAGAAGATGAGATTTCTAGACTTGCTCGCAACGCACCGTTAACTCGTCCGCGTCCTGGACATGCTGATTTAGTGGGCATGCAAAAGTATGACTTTCAGGATGCAAGACCAATTTTGGAACGCGCATCAGCTCGAGAGACAGCTGCGCGTGTAGCCCTGGGTGCGATTGCAAAGGCGTTTCTTAAGCAAGCAGTTGGTGTAGAAATTCTAAGTCACGTTGTATCCATCGGAGAGGCAAAGATTTCTGAGAACGTACCGCTTCCAACATTTGCAGACTTGAAACGAATCGATGAGGATCAAGTTCGTTGTGCAGACCCAGCAGGTTCTGCGGCTATGGTTGCTGAGATTGAAGCTGCGCATAAAGATGGCGATACATTAGGCGGCGTTGTAGAAGTTATTGCTTACAACGTTCCAATTGGCTTGGGATCGCACGTACATTGGGATCGACGTCTGGATTCTCGTTTAGCGGGCGCACTAATGGGAATTCAGGCGATAAAAGGTGTTGAACTTGGCGATGGTTTTACTACTGCAACACGTCGAGGTTCCGTGGCTCACGATGAAATTGAATTACGTGATGGTTCGATTGTTCGACGTTCACAACGTGCAGGCGGCACTGAAGGCGGCATGAGTAACGGAGACTTGCTGCGAGTACGTGCGGCAATGAAACCAATTTCTACTGTACCTAAAGCTTTAGACACTATCGATGTTGCAACTGGTGAGCCTGCGAAAGCAATTAATCAGCGCTCAGATGTATGTGCTGTTCCCGCTGCAGGAGTTGTTGCCGAAGCTATGGTCGCGCTTGTTCTTGCCGAAGCTGTGCTCGAGAAGTTTGGCGGAGATTCAGTTGCTGAGGTTCGTCGCAACTTCTTAAGCTACACAGAGAATCTTCCATACAAATAATGTCACCACGACTGGTTCTAATTGGTCCGATGGGAGCAGGAAAAACCACTGTTGGACAGGAAATCGCCAAGCAACTTGATTGCAGCTTTGCTGATACTGATGCACTTATAGAGGAAGATCAAGGTAAGTCCGTCTCTGAAATTTTCGTTGAAGACGGCGAACCTCACTTCAGGTTAGTTGAAGAGACCATTGTTATTGATGCCTTGCTGTCTGAGAATGGAGTTCTTTCTCTGGGTGGTGGCTCAGTAATGAACGAAGAGGTGCAGAAAGCACTCAAGAATTCCAAAGCCAAGAAAGTTTTCTTAGATATTTCTCTTGCAGCAGTTTCCCCTAGGGTCGGCTTTGATAACGCTCGACCACTGTTGATGGTTAATCCAAGGCAAAAATGGGCAGAATTGATGAACTTACGCCGTCCAACTTATGATTCATTGGCAGACCTGACTATTGATGTAAGCGATAAAACAGTATCTGAGATTTCATCAGAGATAATTGGCTCATTATGAAAACTGTCCCTGTAAGCGCGGAGCGCGAATACCAAGTTGAAATCGGTATTGATTGG
>CAYMVX010000012.1:0-16189 GCA_964394375.1 uncultured Actinomycetes bacterium | reverse complement strand
TGGCCGAATCAATGGCGGGTGCGGTTATTTATATTTTGGCGAAGAATGACATTCTAACTCTTGATGGTCAGTCGCAAGGAATTTTGTCAGTGCTTGTTATCGGTGCTGCAACGGACTACGCGCTGTTATTGATTGCACGTTATCGCGAAGAGTTGCATAAACACGATTCTCGTTTCGAATCAATGGGAATTGCACTTAAAGGCGTTCTAGAACCAATCATCGCATCAGGTTCAACAGTTACATTGGGACTCTTAGTGCTACTGCTAAGCCAGTTGAGCAACAACCGTTCACTTGGTCCTGTTGGCGCAATCGGTATTGTCTCAGCGATGTTCACAATTCTTACCTTGCTTCCAGCGCTGTTAGTGCTCTTTGGGCGTTGGGTATTTTGGCCAAGAATTCCACGTCACGATGATGTCGATGAAAAGTTGACTGGTTTTTGGTCAAAAGTTGCAAACGCGACAGCGAATAGCCCAAAGAAGTTCGCAGCGGTAACTTCGTTGATTTTGATTCTTATGGTTTCGCTAGTGCCAACACTTAAGGCGAATGGCATTTCGACACTTGATGGTTTTACCAAGAAGCCGAAGTCTTTAATTGGTCAAGAGCTATTACTTGAACATTTCCCTGGTGGACAGAATCAACCGACACAGATAATTGTTTCTCAAGAGAAGGCAGAGGCAGTTGCTGCCGCAGTTAAAGCAGTATCAGGAGTGGCAACAGTTGTGCCGGAGATCAAAGATCCAGCTAATCCAACTCCAAAGGCTGTAAATGGAAAAGTTGTATTGGATGCAACACTTACTGCGCCAGCAGATTCAAATCAAGCTCGTTCACTAATTCCAGCTATTCGTGATGCCGCCAAATCAATTGATAAGTCGGCAGTAACTGGTGGAACTAGTGCGGTATTCCATGACGTTGATATTGCATCTCGTCACGATCGAAACTTGATTATTCCAATCGTGCTATTGATCATTGCAATTATCTTGGCTTTGTTATTGCGAAGCATTTTAGCTGCTGCGGTCTTGCTGCTAACAGTTATTCTCTCGTTTGCAGCAACGCTCGGTGCTTCGGCATTTGTCTTCAACCATGTATTTAATTTCCCTGGTGCCGATACTTCATTCCCGCTATTTACATTCATCTTCTTAGTAGCGCTAGGTATTGACTACAACATCTTCTTGATGACTCGAGTTCGTGAAGAAGCGTTAAGACTTGGAACTCGTGAAGGCACTATCAAGGGTGTAACGGTTACCGGTGGAGTTATCACTTCAGCTGGCATTGTTTTGGCCGCTACCTTTACCGTCCTCGGCGTACTTCCACTTGTGGCGCTAGCTGAAATCGCTTTTGCGGTGGCATTTGGTGTACTTCTAGATACTTTAGTAGTGCGTTCACTTCTTGTGCCTGCGTTAGTTCACATTATCGGCAAGCGCATTTGGTGGCCAGCTAAGTTAGAAGGTTGATGTGCGAGTTGGCATATTTGGCTATGGGTTAGCAGCAAGAGTCTTTCATGCGCCTTTAGCCAAACTTGCCGGATTTGAAATAGTTTCAATCCAAACGAACAATTCAGAGCGAATAGCACAAGCAAAAAGTGATTTTCCAAATGCTGCAATCTGCGCAAATGCAGAAGAATTATTGGTGCACAATCTTGATTTGGTAATTGTTGCTTCAATCAATACCGCTCATGAATCAAATGCAAAGGCTGCTATTGATGCCGGCGTTGCGGTCGTTGTTGATAAACCTATGGCCACAACATTGGCTGGCACTCGTGAGCTATTCAATTACGCTGAAAGTAAAGGCGTCCCAATAACTGTCTTCTTCAATCGTCTTTGGGATAGCGATACTTTAACCATCAAGGATCTGCTTGCTAATAATCCGGAAATAATCGGAAAGCCATTTAGATTCGATGGTCGATTTGAAAGATTCCGCCCAGACTTAAATGCGCAATCTTGGCGGGAACAGTTGTCGCCACAACAAGGTGGAGGCTTACTTCTTGATTTGCAGAGCCACTTAATTTCAACAGCTCTAGATTGCTTCGGTCCAGCTAAATTGAAATATGCGAATGTAAATTCAGTGCGTGGTGCATCCGATGACGACGTACTTTTAGTACTAGAGCACGATAGTGGAGTGGTCTCTTCACTTGCAGCCAGTGCAATCTCCGGGGCCCCTGGTCCGCGCGCAAGATTGTTAGGCGATAAAGGTGCAGTTGTGATTCAAGATTTGGACCCGCAAGAGGCTTTATTACGTGCGGGAGAATACGAAACAGGTTCTAAGAGTTCGAAAACCATTTTGCATCAAGGCGATAAGGTCCAGGAAATTAGTAGCGTTCCAGGTAATTACCTTGCCTTCTACCAGGATGTGTTTAATTTCCTAAATGGAAAAGGGCAACTTCCAGTATCAAAATTGCTAGCCTTGCAAGTGGCAGAAATTATTGATCAAGCTAGAAATTTCTAATAGGAGAGTCGAATGTCAACGGTAATCGTCGGCGCCGGTTTGGCTGGGTTAAATGCTGCAATAACTCTCCAAAATGCAGGACGTGAAGTATTACTTATAGATAGTTCAGATCGAGCTGGCGGTCGCGTAGCGACTGATGTGGTTGATGGATTCTTGCTTGATCGTGGTTTTCAATTAATCAATGCTAATTACCCTGAATTAAAGCGGTTGAATGTAATTGATGAGATTGATTTCGTTGAAGCCCCTCGAGCAATCAACATCAATGTCGAAGGTAAAGAGTTTTTCCTAGGCGATCCGCGTAAGCATTTAGCCAGCGCCCTTAATGCAAGTACGGGTTCAATAAAGGAGAAGTTAGGTTTAATTAGTTACCTGACCAAATCTCCTAAGTCGGGAGTTTCCGTTGCAAGTCAGCTTCAAGGCTTAGGCAAGACCTACGAAAGAGTTCTCCGTCCATTCCTAACAGGCGTCTTTCTATGCGACCCATCTGAAGTTGAAGCTTCGGTTGGAAAAGAGTTGATAAATTCTTTTGTAACCGGCCGTCCTGGACTTCCTTCACATGGTGCTGGCGCAATATCAGCAGCGTTAGCAAAACGAGTTGAAAACTTGCGCTTGGAGGTGCAAGTAGAGAAGATCAAAGAAGATCACTTAAAGACAAGTGATGGGAAAATTAAGTTTGATGCATTGATCATCGCTACAGATGCAAACACTGCTGCGCAATTGCTGGATATCGAAGAGGTTCCACCAATGGTCGGTTGCACAACTTGGTACCACGTACCTGACTCATCACCATCAGATAAGCCACATTTATTATTGGATGGCATGCAGGCTGGCCCGGTAGTGAATTCAATTGTCATAAGCAATATGATGGAAAATTATGCTCCGATAGGTCGTCAATTGGTTTCAACTACAACAATTCAACGCGCTTCTGAATCCGAAGTGCGGAGACATTTATCGGCGATGTGGGGAACTAGTACTCAGAATTGGGAGCTACTTGCAAAATACGAGATTCCTTCATCACTACCGTTGGCGCGCGTTGGCAAGCGTTTAGCAAACAACGTAAGAATCTCGAAGAATATGTTTGTAGCAGGCGATTGGCGTGAAGCGCCTTCTCAAAATGGCGCTCTTAAATCTGGTCGTCGTGCAGCAGAGACACTAATCAGCCAGCGCATCTAGCGCAGGGCCGATATGTGGGAATTCAAAAGTAAACCCAGCATCCTGTAATGCAGTTGGTAATACTTTCTTTGATCCTAGAATTTCAGTGCTAAATCCACCAAGTGCAAGCTTCAAAGCAAAAGCAGGTGCTGGGAAGAGCGCAGGTCGACGAAGCGCTCGAGCTAGAGCCGATGTGAATTCCTGATTAGTTACTGGATTAGGCGAAGTTAAATTAACTGGCCCTGAAATCTCTGGATTCTCTAACACAAACTGAATTGCGCGTAGCTGATCATGAAGAGTAATCCAAGACCACCACTGCTTACCGTTTCCTAGTTTTCCACCTAAACCAAAACGAAATAGCGGCAACATACGACCAAGCGCACCGCCAGTCGGATCAAGTACAAGCCCAGTACGAATCTTTACTGTTCTGACATCGCCAGCTAAATCTGCTGCCGCTTCCCATTCGCGACAAACTGCCGCTAGGAAGTCATCGCCACCGCGATCGCTTTCAGTTACAGCGCGATTGCCAGTTTCTCCGTACCAACCGATTGCTGAAGATGAAATGAAAACTTTTGGCTTCACTTGTGCAACCGCATTTGCAATAGTGGTTGTACCAAGCAGGCGAGAGTTAAGAATTTCTGCCTTGTACTTTTTAGTCCAACGCTTGTCGCCAACTCCAGCTCCTGCAAGATGAATAACGGCATCCACACCTTCAAGCGCTGCTAAATCAATCTCTTGAGTAGCTGGGTTCCAGAAAATTTCTTCGGATGAAACAGTTGGACGACGCACTAATCGATGAACTGTATAACCTTCAGACTTTAGCTTTCCGACTAATGCGCTTCCGATAAGTCCAGATGCGCCGGTAACGGCAATACGCTGCATATTAGATTAAAGACCTAATTCCGCTTCGAAATTACCAGATTCCAAACGATCCTTAAGTGTTACCAAGAATCGTGCAGCATCTGCACCATCAACGATTCGGTGATCGTATGAAAGAGCAAGATAAACCATTGAGCGAATCGCAATGGTTTCGCCGCCATCAGCACCTTTAACAACCATTGGACGCTTGACTACCGAACCGAGTCCAAGAATTGCAACCTGTGGTTGATTGATAATTGGAGTATCGAATAGCGCACCGCGAGAGCCAGTGTTTGTTAACGTGAACGTACCGCCACCAAGTTCATCAGGCGTTACCTTGTTATCTCGGGTGCGTGCAGCAAGATCCGAAATCTTTCGAGCAATGCCACCCATATTTAGATCGCCTGCATTATGAATCACTGGAACTAGAAGACCACGTTCGGTATCGACCGCAACTCCTAAGTGTTCTGCACCGTGATAAACAATGTTCTCGCCATCGATTGAGGCATTTACGACTGGATGTTGCTTAAGTGCTTCGCATACTGCAACTGCAAAGAATGGAAGGAATGAAAGCTTTACACCTTCACGTGCTTCAAAATTGGCCTTTGCTTTATCGCGTAGACGCGCAATCTTTGTAACGTCAACTTCTACGACTGTTGTTAGCTGTGCTGAAACTTGAAGTGATTCCACCATACGTGCTGCAATAACTTTACGCAGACGAGACATTGGAACAGTTGTTCCGCGAAGTGGAGAAGTTGCAACAGGGGCAGATGCTTTAGCTGCTGGAGCTGAAGCTGTCGTTGTTGCCACTGGAGCGACAACTGGCTTAGCGGCTGCCTGGACGTCCTCCTTGCGAATTCGTCCGCCAACGCCGGTGCCCTTTACTGATGCAAGGTTTACGCCAAGCTCTGAAGCTAATTTTCGAACGATCGGAGTTACATAAGCATCTGTCGGTTGTGCAACTGGTGCTGCAACAACTGGAGCTGGAGTAGAAACAACAGGTGCCGCTGCTACCGGAGCTGGAGTAGAAACAACTGGAGCAACTGGAGCAACTGGAGCAACAGGTGTTTGTGCTGGTGCTGGTGTTGATGCCGGAGCACCTGCACCGCCGATCACTGCTAAACGTGCACCAACTGCAACTGTGGTATCTGCTGGAACATCAATAGATACGATCACGCCAGCTGCTGGAGATGGAATTTCGGTATCGACTTTATCTGTAGAAACTTCTAGTAGCGCTTCATCAACTGCAACGCTATCGCCAACGTTCTTTAACCAACGTGTAACTGTTCCTTCGGTAACTGATTCGCCTAATGCTGGCATGGTTACAACAGTTCCTGAACCACTTGCAGCAGGTGCTGGGGTTACAGCAACTGGTTCTGGAGTCGCAACTACAGCAGGAACCGGTGCCATATTTACATTTGAAACTGGTTCGGACACAACAGGAGCAGCAACAGGAGCTGGAGCAGCGGCAGAACCATCAGCAGAAATAATTGCTAATTCAGTTCCAACTGCAACAGTCTGATCTGGTCCAACAACAATCTTCTGCAATACGCCAGCTGCAGGTGAAGGAATCTCAGTATCAACTTTGTCGGTTGAGACTTCTAGTAGTGGTTCGTCAACTGCAACTACGTCGCCTTCATTCTTGAGCCAACGTGTAACTGTTCCTTCTGTAACTGATTCGCCTAGCGCTGGCATTGTTACTGAAAATGACATCTAACCGTTTCCTTCTTTTCGTTTCGAGCCCTAAATTATCTTATTTATCTTAATTATCTATTGTTTAAGCGTGTGCGTGAAGTGGCTTGCCAGCTAATGCTAGGAAAGCTTCGCCCATTGCTTCGTTCATGGTTGGATGAGCGTGGATATACGGCGCAACATCCTGCGCATCTGCCTGCCAGTTATAAATAACCTGAGCTTCACCGATTAGTTCGCCAACGCGATCACCAACCATATGAATTCCAAGAACTGGTCCGCCCTTTTGCTGAACAATCTTGATTGAACCAGCAGTCTTCAAAATCTGAGACTTTCCATTTCCGCCAAGATCGTATGAAATCTCTTCAACGTCGTAACCGCGTTCTTTAGCTGTTGCAGTTGTCAATCCAACTGAAGCAACTTCAGGTTCTGAATAGGTAACGCGTGGTACGCCGTCGTAATTAATTGGCTGAGGATTGAGTCCTGCAATCTCTTCCGCAACCAAGATTCCTTCTTGGAAACCAACGTGAGCTAGCTGAAGAGTTGGAATCAAATCGCCAACTGCCCATACGCCAGGAACGTTGGTGCGGCACTTGTTATCTACAAGTACATAACCACGATCCATAGTAATGCCTTGTTCTTCGTAACCAATTCCCGCAGATACCGGACCGCGTCCGACAGCAACAAGAAGAACTTCTGCAGTAAATGACTTACCGTTCTCTAGATTTACAGTCACGCTATCCGCATTAACAGTATGTGATTGGAAACGGCTGCCTACTTCAAATTCAATTTTGCGTTTGCGGAATGCGCGCTCAAGTTGCTTTGATGAAGTTTCATCTTCAAGCGCGACAAGACGAGGAAGGCCTTCGATAATTGTTACCTCAGCGCCGAATGACTTCCATACAGATGCGAATTCACAACCGATAACTCCGCCGCCAAGAACGATCGCGCTCTTTGGAACGTAATCCATGTTTAGAGCTTGGTCAGATGTAATTACACGCTTACCATCAATATCTAGACCTGGAAGAGTGCGTGCATATGAACCAGTTGCAAGTACGACATTCTTGCCAGTGTATTGAGTACCGTTTACTTCAACGGTGTTTGGTGAAACTAACTTGCCCCAACCTTCAACGAATGTAACTCCGCGAGATTTAACCAAACCTGAGAGACCTTTATATAGGCGAGCGATCACACCATCTTTGTATGCATTTACGCCAGCCATGTCGATGGCATTGAAGGTTGCATTTACGCCGAAATCAGCTGCATGGCGTGCGCTGTCAGCGACTTCACCAGCGTGCAGTAATGCCTTTGTTGGGATACAGCCGCGGTGCAAGCATGTGCCGCCGACCTTATCTGCCTCAATTAAAACTACAGATAGTCCTAGCTGCGAAGCGCGAAGCGCACATGCATAACCACCAGAACCGCCACCAAGAATTACAACGTCATAAGACATTTAGCTCTCCAAAATAACCGACAGAAACCAATATGTGGAATCCCAACAGGGCTATCCTGCCACTCACGCCTATATATAGGTAATCGGTAGGAGCGTTACTTAGCCATCTCAATAAGTGAACGAACAGAGATGCCTGAAGCCCCAACCGGTGTGTGGCCATGGGCCTTTCCGGTGTTCAATTCAACGCCGGCAATATCAAGGTGTAACCAAGGTAACTCATTGGCAATGAACTCTTTCAGGAAGAGTCCGGCAACGAGCGCGCCACCCATTCGTTCACCAATATTGGCGATATCCGCAATTGGAGTATCTAATGATGCGCGAAGTTCTTCCGGAAGTGGAAGTTGCCAGAACTGTTCACCAGTTACATCTGTGACATCCAAGAACTCTGCACATAGATCATCGTTATTAGTCATGACTGCTGAATAACGAGTTCCTAGCGCAACAACTTTTGCACCGGTAAGAGTTGCAACATCTACAAGCGCATCAAGGTTCTTATTCTCTTGGGCTTTCACAATTGCATCGGCAAGAACCAAGCGACCCTCTGCATCAGGATTTAGTACTTCAACAGTCTTTCCGCCATAAATAGTGATGACATCTGATGGGCGAGTAGCGGTATCCGAAACCATGTTCTCTGCCAAAGGCGCCCATGCATCAATTGCAATCGGCAACTTCAATTCCGCAATTGCAAGAATTGCTCCGACTACTGACGCAGCGCCAGTCATGTCGCCTTTCATCTCATCCATGTTCAACGCAGGCTTTAGCGCGAGTCCGCCGGTATCGAATGTAATTCCTTTGCCAACATAGGCAAGAGTGCGCTTCGCTTTGGCAGGTTTGTAAGAGAGTGAAACCAATCGCGGAGGGTTTGCTGAACCTTGACCCACGCCGATAATGCCACCAAATCCTTGAGACTTTAATTGCTTCTCATCCCAAACTCTTACTTTAATTCCTGGAACCTTCTTAGCTTTTGCGCTAACAAGTTCGGCAAACTTCTTTGGATTTAAATAGCTAGGTGGCATATTTACTAAATCACGAACAAAGAAAGTCCACTTCGCAACGATCTCTACCTCTTTAAGTAATTTATTGTCGCCATCTGCATCAATATAAATCTCTGAAAGCGGCGCTTTTTGATCCTTCTTTGAGTGGCCACGGAAATCGGTAAATGAATATGAACCTAAAGCAGCGCCTTCGGCCATGGCGCGGGCATCATTGTCGATTGCGAAAATCGCGCTCTTATGTCCATGAAGGTTCTGTGCCGCAATGCCTGATGCACGGCGGATAGTTTCAGAGGAGTATTCCTTGCTTGCTTTGCCAAGTCCTGAGAACACGAGAACTTTGGTAGCAGTGCCCGGAAGCTTAATGACTTCATCCGACTTGCCAGTGGCGCCAAGATCGTTGAGCGATTGAAGGATTTCCTTTTCGTCGAGTTTAAGCGTCGACACAATCTCTAACCCTTTTGGACCCTTTGCAAGGCCAACTACTAGGGCGTCACAATTCACTGTTTTTTCTAGGTATTTAATCTTTAGCGATTGAGGCATTTCCTTATCGTATTAGATAACCTGCCCCTATGAAACATTCACCACTTGATGAAAAGCATAAATCTCTTGGCGCAAAGATGGCCGACTTCGGCGGCTGGGAGATGCCAATCGAATATCCAGGTGGTGGAGTTCTAGCTGAACACGATGCGGTTCGCAATAAGGTCGGCATCTTCGATGTCTCGCACCTTGGCAAGATTTCAGTAAAGGGACCAGGCGCTAAAGATTTCGTTAATAGCGTTCTTACCAATGATCTAAATAAGATTGTCGATGGCGAAGCTCAATACAACTTACTGTGCAATGACAAAGGCGGAGTAATCGACGACATCATTGCTTACCGCAATAACGACGACGATATTTTCTTAGTTCCTAACGCAGCCAACTGCTCTAAAGTCTATGAAGTGCTCAAGGCGCAAGCCCCTGCCGGAATTGAATTAGTAAATCTTCATGAAAAATATGCTGTAATCGCAGTGCAAGGTCCAAATTCAAAAACGCTCCTTGAATCTCTTGGTTTGATTTTGAATATGGATTACATGGCATTTAGCCATGGCGAAATTTCTGGTTGCAAAGTAATCGTATGTCGAACAGGTTATTCAGGGGAACATGGATATGAAGTCCTACCAGCCTGGAGCGAAGCTGGAAAAGTTTGGGATGCGATCGCTGACGGCGTAAGTAAAGCTGGCGGATTAGTTTGCGGACTTGGCTCTCGTGACACCCTACGTACCGAAATGGGTTATCCGCTACATGGCAATGAATTATCAGAAGCGATCTCTGCAAACGTTGGCGGAGCAGCTTGGGCAATTGCATACGACAAGCCAAAGTTCAATGGCGATTCAGCGTTACGCGCAGAAAAGGAAGCCGGAATAGCTCGCCGCCTTCGCGGATTAAAATTAAAAGATCGCGGAATTCCTCGCGGCCACATGGATATTTTGGTAGACGGAAAAATCGTTGGCCAAACAACATCTGGCACTTTCTCGCCAACGCTCAAAGTCGGCATAGCGCTTGGTCTAGTTGATTCTGCTTACAAGATTGGCGACGAAGTAAGTATTGATGTTCGTGGTCGTTCATTGGTAGCGGAAATCGTGAAACTACCTATGGTTGCTCCGCACGTTAAATAGACTTTAGGTAAATTTAATTTCACTCTCAAAGGCGGCTTTTCTTGCCGTCCTTTGTAGCGCTTTCAAAACTCCTGGACCTACAGTTGCAATTAGTATCGCAGTGAATATTGCACGAGGAACATTCCACGCCATTGATGTTGCAACATGGTAAGAGAGAAAGCGACCAAAATTCTCTGAAATTGCAGCACCAGGTATGTAAGAAAGTTGGGTCTTCGGACCTAAAGCCCATGGCCAAAATTGCAAATCCATCAATATGCCAAATAGTTCAGCTAGGACTAACGACGCAATTGCAATTACCGGAACTTGAAACCTTTTAACTTTTGGAATCAATCCTGCTAATAATCCAATCCAGCCTGCAGCGAAGATTTGATAGGGAAGCCACGGCCCAAAACCGCCAGTTAAGAATGCAGACAACAACATTGATTGCACGCCAAGTAAGAATCCAAAACTGGATCCGAAGACGAAACTAGAGAGAATTAGTAAGAACCACATTGGTTCGATGCCAGCAGCGCCAGCACCTAGCGGTCGGAGCGCTGCGATAATTGCACTCAGAACTGCAAGCAAAGCCAGTGACTTTGCATCCAAATTAGCTTGTCCTATTAGCGCTAAGAGAAGAACGAGCGCCAAGGGAGTAGCAATCCAGAAGAAGAATGAACTCTTATTTTCGCTACTTAGAAACGGCCAGAAGAATCCAGTCGCACTAATAAGACTAGTAGCCACCAAAGCAAGTGACTTAAATCCGCGAAATTTGAAGATATCTCTTGTTCTCATTCAATTGCCTTTAGGACATCGGCAATCGTGAGCCACTTACGAGGCGCCATAACTTTTGTAACTTGTGGTGCAAAAGATGGAGATGCAAGTAGTACATCTAAAGTTGTGCCATCTGCTACGACTTCACCTTCGGCCAAGATAATTATTCTGGAAGCAAGCTCTGCAACCAATTCGACATCATGTGTAGCAATTAGTACTGCGGCGCCAGATTCGGATCTCTCGTTCAAGAAGTTAGTCAATAAACTCTTGCTCTCGTAATCCAAACCTCGTGTTGGTTCGTCCAAAATCAATAGGTCGGGTTTTGGTGCTAAAACGATCGCCAAGACCAGTGCTAAACGTTGGCCTTCTGAGAGGTCGCGTGGATGCGAAGCAGTGTTCACTGTTGTGGCTAATTCATGAAGTAAAGCTGCTGTCGTGCCAGGTGTAAGTGAATTATCTCTATCAGTTTGCGTGCATTCAGCTTCAACGCTCTGGTGGTACAGCAAGTCATTGGCATCCTGTGGGATGTAACCAACTTTCACAAATCGTTTAGTTATTGATCCCTCATACTTGACGACATCAAGCAACGCTTTGATAAGTGAACTCTTACCGGCGCCGTTGCGGCCCATAAGTGCGACAATCTCTCCGGATTTAATCTCAAGATTAATTGGTTTAAGCGCTACTTTGTTCTCGTACTTAACCGTTAAGTCTTTAGTCTCAATGTAATTTCGACCCAAAGTTTTGTGGCGGTCGAATAAATCTTTGCCTGATGTGCGGACGCTTTCAGTTTGTTTGCGCAGATCGCGGACAGATAGAGATATTTCAGGAAGCTTTAACGCTCTCGCCAATTTAACTATTGGTGGCGCAATCTTTGAATCCTTAAGAATCTCATCAGGCTTTCCGATGCGTGTCTTACCGTCTGCAGAGATCTCTATAACGCTATCTACGTATCCAATAACCCGCTCCAGGCGGTGTTCGGCGATGATCACGGTGATGCCTAGGTCATGGACTAAACGCTGCAAAATAGCTAGAACTTCTTCTGCAGCTACCGGATCGAGCGCGCTTGTTGGTTCGTCCAAAACGAGAATCTTTGGATGCAAGACCATTGCCGCAGCAATTGCCACACGTTGCTGTTCGCCGCCAGAGAGCGTTGCAATCTTGCGATTACGAATTTGATTTAGGCTCAATAAATCAAGCACTTCTTCAATTCGCTTACGCATGACTTCTTCTGGCAAATTTAATGACTCCATCGAGAAAGCCAGTTCGTCTTCAACAACATCAGTTACAAAGCCGTTAATTGGATTTTGCCCAACAATTCCAATCAATTCAGCCAATTGTCCTGGACGAACTGTGCGAGTAGATATGCCGCCAACTTCAACATTGCCAGCCAAGATGCCACCTGTATGGTGCGGAACCAGTCCATTAATTAAGCGCAATACCGAACTCTTACCAATTCCAGTCTCACCGATCAGAAGTACAAATTCACCTTCGCCGATTTCAAAATTCAACTTATCCAAAATGGTTTTTTGGGCAGTTGGATAGATTAAAGAGACATTTTGAAATTTAATCATATTGAAACCGCCAAGAACGCGAATGCAGAGGCTACGACTAGCGCATCTTTTATTTGAAATTTATGTGGACGATACTTACTCCGTTTACGAGAAACACCGTATCCTCTCGAATCCATTGCGGCAGCAAGATCGAGCGCTCTTGCCAATGAATCTTCAAGCAGTGGCATTGCAATCTGACGCCAGGAGAGAAAACGGTTGGTATTTATTCCGCGAAGTTTTTGCGCAATTCTTATTCTCTTTAAATTACCAACAAGTTGCGGGGTAAGTGATGTTGCAATAACTAACACCATTGCCACTTCATAAAATAGAGGCGGAACTGCGCGAAGCAACGCGCGTGGATTTGTAAGTGCAGTCGCAGCACCGAATAGGGCAATAATGCTTGCGATAGTGAGACTTTCAAGTACCGTAGAAGAGATTCGCTCCCAAGTTACTGCGCCACCTAAAGTGATTCCGGCCATCCAGTGCGGAAGGGGGATCAGAGGAAGATTAAAAAGTACAGTTCCAGGAACTGGTACACCGATAATTACGCCAATTAGAACGCGGATACCAATTACAAGCGCGGCAAGTTTTAACGCCCATTTGTAGCTATCAGCCCATGGGCCATCAGATTTGTACTTTGCAACTATCAAAGTTGTAAGAGAAACAACTGCAACAGTTAGCCAATTATTCTGCAGGCGCACCAAAGTGGTGGCTATGAATCCGCTCCATAGCCACCAAGTAAGTGGGTGTAGATTCTTAATTTCTAATTACTTCTTGAGAAGCGATTTCGGTGTGGTGATCTCTGTACTGCATTCCTTCGCAGGGTAGTTAGCTAATCCGCAGACAAATCCTTCAGCGGATGTGCGAACCGCGGTCGCCTTAGCGAGGATCTCTAACCCATTAGTGCCAGGCTTAACGCTTACACACTTACGAATAGTTGGCTGGACGTTCTCACCCTTAGGTGCAATAGCGCGAAGACCGAAATCAACTACAACGGCAACGCGAATTAATCCTGATTGCGCAGGTGTACCTGCACAGATCGCTTTGAAATTAGGTTTAAGTGTGGGATTGCCAGTATCAACTGTGTCACTTGAAAATGAATACTTCCAACCTTCAACGGAGCCGTCTTTAGGTGTCGATCCAGCTGGTCCAGTCAGCGCATAGTTCCACGCGTTACTACCAGGAGCTGCTTGGAAATAGCCCCAATAGCGCCAACCTTTTTGAGCAGCTGCGCTTGCTGGAGTAAATGAAGTTGCAAGTAGCAACGAAGTTAATAGAAGTGAGAATACTTTCTTCACAGTTAAGTTCCTTTATCTTTAGGAAGACTTACTGGGCTAACGAAAAAAACTAATAAAAAAGTCGTTCACTATTTGGTCAATAAATGAACGACGTATCTGCAAAAGTTCTTGACTATAAGCCCCGCAAACCTCGGCGGGTGGTCTGTTCTTCGAAGTGCAGGTAATCCGGCTTTAACGGTTGCGGGTCAGCGTTGGATTCACACCAATCTTCCCCTGAAAATCGAAATATTAAGTTGTAGGCTGGATACAACCATATTAGAGGCCATGAGGCAAGAACCAGGCAGGAGAGTCGGTTATGGAGCATCGCAAACTAGGTAATTCTGGACTTTACGTATCTGAAATTTCTTATGGAAATTGGATTACACATGGTTCACAAGTTGAACAAGAGGCTGCTATCAAATGTGTACGTACTGCACTTGATTGCGGAATTACCACGCTAGATACAGCTGATGTTTATGCCGCGACAAAAGCAGAGACCGTTCTTGGCAAGGCGCTAAAAGGTGTGCGCCGCGAATCATACGAACTGTTCACAAAAGTTTATTGGCCAACAGGACCAGGAAAGAACGATCGCGGATTATCTCGCAAGCACATCATGGAATCAGTTCATGCTTCTTTGAAGCGTCTAAATACCGATCACATTGATCTATATCAATTCCACCGCTTTGATTATGAAACACCACTCGAAGAATCATTAAGTGCATTCGATGACTTAATTCGCCAAGGTAAAGTCATGTATATCGGATTCTCCGAATGGACAGCGCCGCAAATTTCTGCGGCAGTGAAAATACAAAAAGAGCTTGGTTATAACCGTTTTGTATCAAGTCAGCCTCAATATTCAGCTCTTTGGAGAGTAATTGAGAAAGAAGTTGATCCAGTTTGCCGAGCAAACGGAATTGGACACATTGTTTGGTCGCCGATCGCGCAAGGTGTATTGACTGGCAAGTATCTTCCAGGTCAAAAAGCTCCATCTGGTTCACGTGCAACCGACAAAAAAGGTGGCGCAGGAATGATTGATCGTTGGATGCGCGACGACGTTCTAACTGCAGTTCAAAAATTACAGCCAATCGCAGCTTCCGAAGGGCTGACAATGGGGCAGTTAGCGATTGCTTGGGTGCTGCAAAATCCAAATGTCTCTTCAGCGATTATTGGAGCAACAAAACCAGCGCAGATTAAAGAGAATGTAAAGGCATCTGGAGTTAAGTTAAGCAACGAAACTTTGAAAGCAATTGATAAAGCTCTAGATAGCGTAATCGAGAGAGATCCGAAGAAGACAACTTCTCCTAACCCTCGCGCTTAAATCTAGGTAAGTTAGAAGTTCTTCTCTCCGCGCTTTACTGCCGGCTTTGGTGCGCGCATGCGGCGCATCTGAGTCGAACGCAAGAATCCATAAAGAGCTAAACCTTTTGTGCTCTCATTAGGAAACTTTGCTGCAACGAGTTTCTTAATCTTGCGTCCCAAGAACCAACCATCAATGATTGCTACGAACATGATTATGTACATAGCCAAGATCGAAAGAATCGCGATGGTCTGATTTCGGGTAATTGAAACAAGTAAAACAATAAAGATGAACGGTAAGAAGAATTCTCCAACACTTATTCTTGAATCAACGATGTTGCGCACGTACTTACGAACTGGACCGCGATCGCGGGCCGGAAGTGCGCTCTCGTCGCCACGCATATAAGCGTTTCTCTGTGCGATGCGCTGCGCACGACCTGCCTCCTTGGCAGCGCGCTTCTCTTCACGAGTCTTGGCTGGAGCTAAAGATGCGCCACGCTTTGGCTGGCTATCTCGGCGCTTTGGAGTTGGGCGGCCCTTTGATTCACTCTTCTCAGTCATGGGCATATTCTTATAAGCCGTGGCGTTATTGTCTAAACGGAATCAGGAGTAAGATTTCGTATCAAGAGCTTTATTGGCTTCATGAGCTTTAGGAGAGAAACATGAGCACAGATACCGGCATCAGCCTTACCGATGTAGCGAGCGAGAAGGTCGCAAGCCTTTTGGCCCAGGAAGGTCGCGATGACCTATACCTACGCGTTGCGGTTCAACCAGGTGGTTGCTCAGGTCTTCGCTACCAGCTTTATTTCGATGACCGTGCCATGGAAGATGACGTTGAGCGCTCATTTGGCACCGTTAAGGTAAAAGTCGACAAGATGAGCGATCCATACCTAGCTGGGGCAACCATTGATTTCGTGGACACTATCGAAAAGCAGGGTTTCACAATCGATAATCCAAACGCTCAGGGCTCATGCGCCTGTGGCGACAGCTTCCACTAATAGCTTCAAATAGCTGGTTTTTGTGAGTGACCGCACCACGCGGCAATTCAGCCTTTTTTACGCTTACTACTAAG
>CAYMVX010000011.1:0-16485 GCA_964394375.1 uncultured Actinomycetes bacterium | reverse complement strand
GCACCTGCTTTGCAAGCAGGGGGTTAGGGGTTCGATTCCCCTAGTCTCCACTTAATATAAATCCTCGTTTAAACAACGGGGATTTTTTATTTGTCGAAATGTTTTCTAAAAATTTGTTCTCGTTTTGAGATAGCTAGGAATGTAATTGCAAGTATCAGTGCCGGGATTGCATTCCATCTTTCATCAGATGAACGTGAGATTGTTTGGAAGAAAGCGCTAATAAAGAATGTGTAACCGATCAATCTTGTAATCATCGGTCCCTTTGCATCCATTGGTTTATCTTTATGGTTCCAAAGTAAAGCCATCAGAAATAACATAAATAGCGCAATTATTAAGTCAAGAATTCGGATTCCGATTGGAAATTCCTTAAATTGCCCGCCGGCCGCTCTTGTCCGTACCCAATCTAAATTAAGAGTAACTGATACAAGTATTGCAAAGTTATAAAAAAGTGAAAGCAAAGAGAGAGGGATGAGTATTCTTAGAAGCTTCATTGTTAAAGCGTAAACTCTTTTGTATCAAATACTGCCTTGTTCGCAAAAGTCTTTTCCAAACCACCCTTTTTATAAGTGATAACACCTTTACCAAAAACTTCGGCTTTACCATTATCAAGGTTAAATGAAATACCTGTATGTTCGTCAATTCCCAGGATTGCGATATCTGGATCTAGTTGGTTCTCAAGTACTTTCATACGTCGTTCGCCAACAAAACAGAATCTTGTGTCATGAGTTCCGCCTTGAGTGTTGTTGTAATGCGCAATTACCACCGCTTTAAACCCTAAGGCACTTTCAAGAATTCCTACACCGTCAACCCAGTGTGGATCTTCTCCAACGCGATACATTTCGTAAACCGGCATCACTTTATTTCCGATAGACATTGCCGCTGCGGATGCTAGAACCAACGAGCCACGTTTTAAAAGCTCAATCAGAGCAGTATCAATGTTCCTTTGCTTCCATTGCTTTAAGTTGTAAGTAGGACTACCAGGACCTGCAAATACCCAATTTGCCTTATTGATATCGTCTAGATGGTTCTCGCTTGTGTTGATCTTGGTCCCGACATTAACTTCAAAGTACTTCTCAATCTTCGCACTGAGCTCGTCCTTGTTCTCTTGGAATGAGTAAGGAGTATTCAAATTAATAGGGTTTAAATTTGTTCCAGTACCTTTAATTATCTTTTGATGAGGTGTAACCATAATTGGGCTATTTTCACCAGAACCCATCAATGCTAAATATCTACCCATTAAAACTTACTCTCTTTTACTTTCTTTCCCTTGGAATCATAAGTGGTCCAAGTTCCACTCTGTTCTCCGTTTGTGAATGAACCTGATCGCATTAGTGATCCATCCATGCGGAAAAACTCCCATTTTCCATGCATCTTTGAACCCTTGTATTTGCCTTTAGCTTTAACTCCACCATTCTTGTAAAACTCAACAAACAATCCGTTCTTCTTCGGGTAAGAATCATTGATTTGAGCTAAACGTTCAGTAAGAATTTTCCGGAGTAATGGTTTAGGAAATGGTTTTTCTAGAGAGAATTGAATGGTTCCTTTAGAAACAGTGTAATTCTTAAGCTCGCTCTTAAATTTAGATGCAATTGCCCCAGAAGATGGGAAGAGACTGTTGTGGTTCTTAAAGGCCATAACATGGCAGAGATTTTCTTCTCCTATTTTTAGAGTTGGCATCCCCCAAGCAATAGCTCGTACTGATTTTGGAAAAATACTTTCGGCAGCTTCAATAGTCTTTAGTACCGCAGCCTGTTGTTCAACAGGAAATTTCTTCAATAAAGAATCGAAATTATCTTTACGAGTGGCCAACGTACCTGTCCGATCTATGGTTTAGAGCCAGAATACTATTAAGAATTACCACACCCACAAGCGACGAAAGAGTTGTTGGCAATCCAAATACAGTCAGACCTGCAATTAATACTAAAGAATCCAATACCACTTGTACGTATCCAGCTCGAATCTTGAAGTTCTCCTGAAATATCAAGGCAATTATGTTGAACCCACCAAGGGATGAATTGTGGCGAAAGATTGCCAGTACACCCATTCCTAATATCGCATTAGCCAAAATTGAAACCACCAATTTATTTGAAACATGAAAAGTTAGAAACTTTGGCATTAAAGAAACCAGATAAGAAACTAAAACTATGTTTAGGAAACTTCTAACCGCAAAAATCAATCCCTTTTTCCATATCCCCAAGAAGAAGAATGGGATACTGATAAGCACATAAATAACACTTACTGAATAATTTAATTGGTGGGTTAATAACAACGCTAATCCGACAGTACCTCCTGTGAGGATTTCGCCAGAATGTAGCAAAGAAATTCCAACACTTAAGAGAATAGATCCAGTCGCTATACCGAATACATCTTCATACCAAGTGTGTTGAAAAGAATCGGTACGCATACTTAAATAATATGCGTACCGAACCTAATCTTCTTGCTTATGACATCAAAGTACCGATAAATATTTGCCATGCGAGCAGAGATTTAGCAACAAACGAGAGTGTTATGTAGCTCTTTTCACCCGCAAGGTAATCTGCCCATTTGCCGACTTGCTTGTATTGCAACCATTGCACAATTGCAAAGCTGTTAAATAGGGCAAATAACGAGAACACAATTCCGTACACAAACCCTGGAGCATTTGCAGAACTTCCTGGTGAGAATAACAACCAGAACATTGCAATCCATGGAGTTATACCTGCAATGCAGCCAAACCAGAATGGAAGTAGTGATCCGCCTTTTCCTGGCTCTTCATACTTCTCTTGTAACCAACCAAAGAGAATCATTGAGATATTGACACCTGCGATAGCAATCAAAGCGACGATATCCCAGACAGCATTAAGAAGTGAGATTAGAAGAATCATTAATGTTGATGAAAGTGCATATTCAACCCATCGGAAATAGTTGCGCTTATTACGCAAACCTTCGATGTACTTATTAAATCCAGGGCCACTTACATAAAAATGTGCAATCGCGCTAAGAATCGAGAATGAAGCAACCCCTACACCCATAGGAAAGTTAAATAGTGAAATCTGTTCGAATTCAGTCCCAGGAACTGGAGGTCCTTGAAGATAATTAATATGTACGGGAAGTGAAAAACCATTTGAGAGCGCGAGAATCGCAATAGCCTGAATTGCATGGAAAAGCCCAGCTATCTGGTTGTAGCGTTTGAGCGAGTGCGCCTTCTGAGCGCTGATATCAAGTAAAACTTTTGAAGCCATATTTACCCCTCCATGGAGTCTTGGACGCTAGAAAAGTGTCTCAATCTTTCGAGGGAAAACGCCTCGGCGATGCCGGTAATTCCCGTTCATTTTGATTTATGGTCAAATTTTGTGCAAAATTCTCCCAATCAAGGGGAGTACCCCAACTGCTGAGACATCGTCAGTACGTTGCTAAATAGCAACCGGTGTCCAGGTCGAAGAGATTCGGCGGCGGAGACCTTGTGTAGTAACTACACGAGGAGATAAATGAACGTTTCACTTACAACTTGGTCATTACTAATTGGCTTTGTATTAGCAATGCTATTAGTTGACCTTTTCTTGCATCGATCGCATAACGAAATTAAATTCAAGGAAGCAGCAATCTGGTCTTCAATTTGGGTTGCATGTGGTCTTGGCGTAGGCGGAGTTATATGGAGTCAATATGGCTCTGAATATGGTCTGCAGTACTTAAGCGGCTATGTAATTGAAAAATCACTTGCAATCGATAACGTATTTGTTTGGGGTTTGCTCTTTGCAGCTTTTGCAGTACCAAAGCGTTACCAACACCGTGTTCTATTTCTAGGAGTTGTTGGTGCGCTTGTAATGCGCTCAATAATGATCATTGGAGGCAGTGCCGCAATTAAAGAGTTCTCATGGATTCTTTACATCTTTGGCGCGTTCTTGATTTACACCGGAATCAAAATGTTTGTTCAGCGTAACGAACATTTCAATCTAGATAAATCTAAGTTCTATCAATGGTTGCGCGCTAAATTGCGCATGACAGAATCGATCGAAGATGAGAGCTTTACAAAGCGCATTAATGGAGTTCGATACTTCACCCCACTTTTCTTGGTGTTAATCATGGTTGAGTTCATGGATTTAGTTTTTGCTGTGGATTCAATTCCTGCGATTTTCGCCGTCACCGATGAGCCATTCTTGGTATTTGCAAGTAATGCACTCGCAATTCTTGGCCTGCGATCAATGTACTTCCTAATCGCAGACCTCATGGATAAATTCAAATATCTAAAAGAAGGCCTATCTGTAATCCTGGTCTGGGTAGGCGCAAAAATGATTATTAGTCACGCACTTTTCAAGATTCCTACTTGGCTCTCTTTAGTCGTGATTATCGCAGTACTAGCAATATCAATCATCGCAAGTTTCAGAAAGGTAGAAAGCAATGTTAAGTAAAATGCAGAAAACTGTAGTTTCATACAAATTAAAGAGCGCTACCCATACAGATGAAATTACGATCGAAAACCATCGTCGATGGAATCACTTAGGAAAAATGATTACCAACCGCACCATCAAAAAGAAAACTCGTGTGTGGGTTAGACAAGAGCTTGCGTTAAATTAACGCAACAAGTGCAGTCAAAACTGCTGCTGTTGCCACGGACTGCAGCAGCAGTTTGACCGCATATTTGCGATCAGCTTTCAAATCTTGATTAATTGTAATTTTGGTAGTTGCTCCCAGTTTTTCTAAACTAAAAACTCCTAGAAATCCATAAGCTACACAGAATCGTTTGCGCGATTGAATCATTCCAACTGCAAATAGAAGTGCTGGAATGAAAACCAGTAATCGTGTACCTGTAGGAGCATCAGTAATTACAAATAATAAAGTTGTTACTGCAAAGAGTATGGCACCAATCAATGCCCCTTGACGTCTACGTTTGATTTCCGACGGACCAATATTGCAAGCACCAGCAATGTATTCACTCATTTAAATTACCTTTCGAAGCCCTTCTTCGGCATCGTGAGCCAATTTCTTGAAAGCTTTCGCGAGGAATGGAGCTACCAAATTTCCTAGACCTTTTAATCTGAATTTTGCTTCATAGGTGAAGGTGCGAGTATTGCCATTATCCTTAATTGACATCGTATCTACGGCGGTGATGTTCTTGTTTTCACCCCTGAGGCGAATCAAAGTGTTTGGTTTATATTCAATAACTTCATAGACCAAAGAGCTCTCTTTGCCATTGAATTTAGAGGTATTTGAGTAGGTAGAACCAATTCCGCCTTCGCCTGTTAATAGCGTGGTCTTCACGGTGTTTGGATCCCACTCATTAGTGGTCGTGAAATCTGCAAAATATTGGAAGAGATCCTCGCTTGATTTTGTTGAGTCTAAAGACACCCGTAAAACAATTTCACCCATGGTTAAAAAGTAGCAAATGCCATGTAAATTGTCTTCAACGAAGGAGCGTGAGCAATGACCAAAGTAGCCATTGTCGGCTCAGGCGTGTCCGGCCTTACTGCCGCATACTTATTAAAAGATCTCCACCAAGTAACTATCTTCGAATCTGATAATCGATACGGTGGACATGCGCATACACATAGCGTTAATGGTTTACGTGTGGATTCTGGATTTATTGTTCACAATGAACGCACCTATCCAAATTTATTGCGAATATTTAAAGAGCTAAATATTGCTACTCAGGTGACTGAAATGACTATGAGTATTGATTGCAAAGGTTGTGGGTTGCAATATGTCGGCGGCCGCGGTGCAAAAGGAATTTTGGCAAAACCAAGCAAGTTAATAGATCCAAGATTTATAAAGATGCTTATTGATGTACCAAAGTTCTATAAGCAAGCGCGTAAATTACTTGAAACTGATTTTGATAGTTCTGTAACCTGGGGTGAGTTCTTAAAACAGAATAAATTTAGTGGCTACTTTATTAAACATTATGCGGTACCCGTAGTCTCATGTGTATGGTCTTCTGGCGATGGTGACTCTTTGCAATACCCAGCGAAACATTTATTTGAATTCTTAAATCACCACGGAATGTTAGAACTTGGCAATTCTCCAATATGGAAAACGGTTGTAGGCGGTTCAAATACTTACGTTGAAGCAATTCTTAATTTGATTACCGATAAGAGACTTGAAAGAGTTGAATCGGTCCAGAGATTTAATGATTACGTTGAGGTAAATGGAGAACGTTTTGATTATGTAGTTATCGCTACTCATGCAAACAGCGCTTTAGAAATACTTAAAGATGCTAGCCAAGAAGAACGTTCATATTTGTCAGACATTACATACTCCAAGAACCAAACCACGCTCCATAGTGATAATTCAGTGCTTCCAACTCCTAATAAAGCACGAGCATCCTGGAATTACTCAATGGCTGATTGCCATAAGGATTCAAGCAGAGTATTAGTAAGTTATTGGATGAATCTCCTAATGAGATTACCTGGCGAAACTGATTACATTGTCACTTTAAACGGCGAGGTGAGCCCAGAGAAAAAGATTGCTGAGATGCAATATGAACATCCGGTATTTACCGTGAAAGCTTTGAAAGCTGCAGAGTATTTACGTAGCGCTGGTGGTGAGCGCTTAGCTTTTGCTGGAGCTCATCTAGGTTGGGGTTTTCACGAGGACGGCGCAAGATCAGGTGTAGCCGCTGCGAGAAAGTTCGGCTCAAATTGGTAAAACTTGTAAAAGGAGTGGTCCGCCATCAAAGAAGGACACCTTTCAAACATGGTTTAACTTTTGGAAACTACATGTGGTTTGTGAATTTAGATGAACCACAGAAAAAGTTACTAGCTAAAGATCATTTTGGCAGTGAAGCTAAGAGTATGCGCGATGCTGTTGAGCATTTCGTAAGAAGTAATGGTGAAGAAATTGAGCCAGGCGATGAGCTATTTGCAATCGCAAGCGCTAGAACTAATGGATATGTGTTCAATCCACTCTCTGTTTATTGGTGCATCACAAGCAGCGGAACCATCAGATGGGCGATTCTAGAAATTCACAATACATATGGAGATCGCCACGCCCACCTGTTGCATCCTGACGAAAAAGGAAACTCTTCGGTTAATAAAGAGTTTTATGTATCGCCATTCTTTGCTATCGATGGCGAATACAAAACACGTACATATTTTGACGAGAAATCAGTTGTTCTTTCAGTCAATCTATATCAAAATAATGCTCAAGTTTTTAGCGCAAGCTTCACCGGAGAGCTTTTGGAGGCCAGCATTAAGAATCGACTATTGGCGTACTTACGTACGCCTTTTTCGACGTTACAGGCAATGGCGCGTATTCGCGCGCACGGAATCTGGTTGTGGTTACGCCGTTTACCGGTAGTTCCTAGACCGGTACATCCAAAGCAAGGCGGGATGTTATGAGATTACGTGCAGCGGTAACCAAGCTTTTACTTAAGAGAATTGCACCAAGAGTCGATGTAAAAGTTGTGCTTCCAAACGGCGACGTACTTGGGCCAAATAAGCCAAACTTGCCAACTTTAAGAATTCTAAATGATGACTTCTTCAACCGTTTAGGAAATGACCTAAAAATCGGTTTAGGTGAATCATTTATGGCCGGTGATTGGGTTGCAGAACCTGATTTAGCGGGAGTTCTCACTCCTTATGCTGAGAAGTTATTGCACATTGTTCCTGCTTGGATGCGTAAGTTCCGTAAATTCTTTGAACCATTCCACCCTAAACACGAAGAGAATCATTTAGAAGGTTCTAAATCAAATATCTCGCGTCATTACGATTTATCAAACGAACTCTTTGCACTCTTCTTAGACGAGACTCTTACTTACTCTGCCGCGAATTTTGGTAGCGATGAAGCAATATTTAATAATCTTGCAAAAGCGCAGATCAGGAAAATTGAAGGCATATTAGATTTTGCAGGCGTTAAACCTGGCATGCATATCCTTGAAATTGGTACTGGTTGGGGACAGCTTGCAATGCAGGCTGCTTATCGCGGAGCGAAAGTACACACAATCACTTTGTCGAAAGAGCAGAAAGCTCTAGCAGAAGCACGAATTGCGAAAGCTGGTTTAAGTAACTTAATTACAGTAGAACTTCGTGATTATCGCGATCTCGAAGGTCAATATGACGCAGTTGTAAGTGTGGAAATGATTGAAGCTGTTGGCGAAAAGTATTGGCCAACTTATTTTGAAGCGATTAGTAAGCATTTAAAACCAGGCGGAAGATTCGGTCTGCAAGCTATCACTATGCCGCATGATCGATTATTGGCTTCAAAACATGCATATACATGGATTCACAAATACATCTTCCCTGGTGGAATCATTCCTTCACGCGAAGTTATTGATCAATACACAAAGAGTGAGTTAAAGCTCGTAGATAGCCTCTCTATCCGCATGGGATATGCCGAAACCCTCCGATTGTGGCGCGAGAAATTTATGGAAAACAAAGAGAAAGTATTAGCTCTTGGTTTTGATGATGAATTCTTGAAGATGTGGCAGTACTACCTGGCTTATTCAGAGGCAGGTTTCCGCGCTGAGCACTTAGATGTGTGGCAGTTAGGTTTTATAAAGAAATGAAACGCAAAGCATGGATCATCGGCGCATCAACGGGAATTGGTGCTGCAGTTGCAGATGAATTAGTTAACAAAGGCTGGGATGTTGTTAAGTCTTCTCGCAGCCAAGGCGAAATTAGAATCGATGTTTCAGATGATGCGTCTGTAGTTGAAGCAGCAAAGAATTACCAATCAAAATTTGGCGACTTTGATTTAGTTCTAGTAATGGCTGGATTCTGGAAACGGATGTCAGCAAAAGATTTCGACTTAGAAATTTATAAAGAACATAACAACACGAATAATGTTGGTCTGGCACGTTGCGCAGCAGCAGTTTTGCCAACAATGATTACAAAGAACAACGGCACATTCATTGGTGTCTCTTCAGTAGCGGGATTTCGTGGACTCCCAGGGTCTAGTGGTTATGGACCAAGCAAAGCGGCACAGATTAATTTCTTGGAATCGCTTCGCGCAGACTTACAAAATACAAATGTAATTATTCAGACAGTTTCTCCAGGATTTGTTAAGACTCCAATGACTGAGGTAAATACATTCCCAATGCCGTTTATTATCAGCGCAGAGAAGGCCGCAAAGATAATTGTTAAAGGTATTGAAAAGAAGCGCGCCGAAATTGTCTTCCCAACGCCAATGGCGATCTCTATGAAATTAGCACGCTTAGTCCCGGCATCTATTTGGCCAAAACTCTTTAAGAAGGGATAATTCTCGGCATGACACAAGCAACTCTTCACACAAATCATGGCGATATCGTCATCGAACTATTTCCAAACCATGCACCAGAGACAGTTTCTAACTTTGTTGGTCTAGCAACTGGTGAAAAGGAGTGGACTGATCCACGCACTGGCGCAAAGAGTAACGAAAAGCTCTATGACGGAACCATTTTTCACCGCGTAATCGCTGGTTTCATGATTCAAGGCGGAGACCCACTTGGTCAGGGCTTTGGTGGTCCTGGCTACAAATTCAAGGATGAATTCCACCCAGAACTTACATTTGATCGCCCATACCTATTAGCGATGGCTAACTCAGGTCCTGGAACAAATGGTTCACAGTTCTTCATCACTGTCGCTGCAACAGAGTGGTTAAATCGTAAGCACACTATCTTCGGTGAAGTTAAGGATGCTGCAAGCCAAGCTGTCGTAGACAAGATTGCAACAACTGCAACAGGCGCACAAGATCGCCCAGTAAATGCAGTAACAATTAATTCTGTAACAATCGCTTAATGCGCCCAGTTACAAAATTATTAATCACAGTAATTAGTGGCTTCTACCTGGCATGTTTACTCATGCCAGGTTTAGAAGAACACTTGTATTTAAATAGATACTTAGTTTTTAATAGCGGCGAATATTGGCGCTTGTTAACAGTCGCACTGACACATGGTGGTTTGGCGCATCTCTTCTTTAATATGTATGCGCTACTTGTTTTAGGAAATTCTTTAGAGAGTGCAATTGGCCAGAAGAAATTTCTGAGTATTTTTGTAATTTCTCAGATTGGTGCAAGCTTTGCATCAATTTACTTTGGTGCGATCAATGTTGTTTCTGTAGGTGCATCCGGAGCGATATTTGGATTATTTGGGGCAATGATTGTCCTTAGCAAGAAATATGGTTTAGAAACCAAATCAACTTACGTAATTGTGGGAATTAACTTTGTAATTGGTTTTATTTTCCCAGGCATAGATTGGCACGCCCATTTAGGCGGTCTAATCTCTGGGTTTATTGCTGCGTCAGTTTTGTTAGCGCCAGCGCGTAGCTAGACCAAAACCAATTCCGATAAATCCAAAACCGATCAACATATTCCATGATCCGATATTTGGAATTGGATAAGCAGTCTGTGAAACATAAAAGACCACAATCCAGAAAAGGCCAATTAGAAAGCCAGCAACCATAGTTGGCGCAAGCCACTTTGGTGATTCGGCTGGTCCATCGAAAGTCTCTACCTCTGGGTGCTCTGACTTATAAGCACGGGTTTCTTGGACCTTTTTACGAAGCTTTGACTTTGGCATGTGCGGAAGTTTAGCGGAATACTTTGGCCATGCGAATTCTGGTGGTCGACAACTACGACTCCTTTGTATTTAATCTGGTGCAGTACTTAGGCCAGCTAGGTGCAGAGTGTGTGGTCGTGCGTAACGATGAGGTCACCCCGAACGAGGCCGATAAATTTGATGGCGTTTTAATCTCACCCGGCCCTGGCACACCTGAAGAGGCCGGCGTATCAATGGAGATGATCCGTTATTGCGCAGAGAAGAAGATTCCGCTCTTTGGTGTCTGTCTGGGTCATCAAGCAATCGCAACTGTTTTTGGCGGAGTGGTGTCACGAGCGCCTGAATTACTACACGGAAAAACTTCGCAAGTGCATCACAATCAACATGGAGTATTTGCTGATTTGCCTTCACCTTTTACAGCAACCAGATATCACTCGTTAGCTGTTGAAACAGATTCAGTGCCGGAAGTTCTAGAAGTTACAGGTTCTACCGATTCAGGAATTGTCATGGGCCTTCGCCATAAAACGCTTCCAATTGAAGGCGTGCAATTTCATCCAGAGTCAGTACTTACCGAACATGGTCACGAGATGTTGGCAAACTGGTTAACAGAGTGCGGAGATAAGAACGCTAAGAAGAAAGCAGTCGGTTTATCACCGGTTGTGAAAACTAACTCTGTTTATTAATTGTTACAGTAATTTGCGAACCGATTTGTAGTTGAGTTTCCGGTGCCGGAGCTTGTGCCAGAACCACACCAATAATTTGGTTTGCATCGTAAGAATATATTTCGCGCATTAAGAATCCGGCTTGAGTAAGCGTGGTTCTAGCTTGGATTGCAGTTTGTCCAACCAAGTTAGGCACTGCAACATTTCCATTTGCAATCTGAAGTGTTACGCCATTTCCAGCTGTTAGCGTTGAACCACCAACAGGGTCGACTGAAATTACAGTGCCAATTGCTTTATCGCTAGGAACAGCGTCAATAGCAGCAATATTCAGACCAACTGCAGCTAATGCCGCTCGTGCATCTGTCAGAGTCATTCCAATTAAATCCAACGGCACAATTGCATCGCCAGGTCCATCACTAATGATGATTGTTACGACGCTGCCCTTTGCAGCTCGAGAAGTTGCAAGAGGACTCTGTGATGCAACGCGATCTATAGGTGTATTTGAATCATGAGCATGATTAATAACAACTTTAAATGCACTTAACTGTGCAGTAGCGTCACTTTCAGTTAAACCAACCACGTTTGGAACTGACATTCCGGTAACTACCGTGCGTCCCTTGATTGCATACCCGCCAACAGCAATAAGTACTACTGCAAGTGCACTTGCGACATATTGCCAAGTGCGGTTCTTCTTCTTTCGAGTACGGACAATTTCTGTAGTAATTGTCTGCCCAGTCTTAATTCGATGTAAATCTCCAAGCATTGCGTTTGCATCTTGATATCTGTTGGCCGGATCTTTCGCCATTACAACAGAGAGGAAGTGATCAAATTGTTGATCTACTGCAGGATTAATCTTGCTTGGCGGAATTAATTCGCTTGATACATGTTGCAGCGCAATTGATACAGGAGTGTCACCTATAAATGGTGGGCGACCAGTGAGCATTTCATAAAGCACAACTCCAACTGAATATAAATCGCTTCGAGTATCGGCAACTTCGCCACTTGCTTGCTCTGGAGAGAGATATTGAGCCGTTCCGACAACATTCCAAGTTGCAGTCATAGTTGCACTTACATCATCAAGCGCACGTGCAATTCCGAAATCCATAACTTTCACATCACCTTGATCGGTAATCATGATGTTTCCTGGCTTGATATCACGGTGCACAATTCCATTTGCATGGGAGTAAGCAAGTGCTTGCAAAATTCCTTCAGTAATTTGCACGGCAATCTTTGCATCAATAGGTCCATTGATTAATTCGCGCAAAGTCTTGCCTTGCAATAGCTCCATAACAATGTATGGCGCAGGATTTTCACCGCTGTCATAAACCGCAACAATTCCTGGGTGGCTAAGCCCAGCAGCAGCAAGCGCTTCTTTACGGAACCTGGTTACGAATGTCTGTTCACGATTTAAGTCGCTGCGTAAGACTTTGATTGCAACTTCGCGGTTTAAACGAGTGTCTTTTGCAATAAATACATCTGACATACCGCCGGCACCAATTAGCGCCCCAACTTCGTAGCGATCACCAAACATTGTCATTTGGCCGCTCCAAGAAATTGAGTTGCAGTATCTCCAGAACCAACTTCGGCTAGAACCACAGTTACGTTATCTGGAGCACCGCGTTCATAAGTGAGTGAAATCAATTTAGAAATTGCATCTGAATCTTTCATCAACTCATTTATCTCTGAATTGCTTACGACATTGCTTAGTCCATCGCTACAGATTAGGAATTTATCTCCAGCTTTAACATCGTATTCAATTAATAAAGAAGTAATGTTGCCGTGACCCATTAATACATTTGTAAGAACTGATCGTTGGGGATGAACTGCAGCTTCCGCTTCCGTGATTTTTCCAGCATCAATAAGTTCTTGAACTACCGAATGATCTTTTGTAATTTGCGCAAAATCTTTTCCACGTAAGCGGTAAGCACGTGAATCGCCAGTATGTAAAACGTAAGCTTTATCCCGATAGAGTGCGATTGCAGTAAGAGTGGTTCCCATTCCCGACAAACGATCATCTGCTTCGGCAGTTAATTTAATTTCGTGATCTACTTCAAGAACAGCGCTTAGTAGAAAATCTTCAAGAGATTCTGAATCCATCTCATCGTTATTCAATAACGGCAGAATCTGAGCCAAAGTTGTAATTGCAACCTTTGAAGCAACTTCCCCACCAGCGTGACCGCCCATGCCATCGGCAACTGCGATTAAGACTCCATTTATAAGTGCAGAATCTTCATTACCGCTTCGATGCAGACCAACTTCGCTACGTCCCATCGCAGTAAATCGAACATTTAATCGCTGCGTCATGCTTCCTAGCCTACGGGTAGAATTCGCGGGTGAGTAAATACGCCTATCTCGGCCCAGTCGGCACCTTCACTGAAGCTGCCCTGCGCACAATTACAGGCGGATCCGATCAATTAACCCCTTACTCAAACGTCACAGCAGCTCTTGATGCGGTGCGAAATGGTCATGCGGAATATGCATTGGTCCCAATTGAAAATTCAGTAGAAGGCGTTGTTGCTCGAACACTTGATGAATTAGCTATCGGTGAACCACTAATTATTGTTGGCGAAGTTTTGTTGCCAGTTACTTTCGCATTGATGGTTCGTGATGCAAAGGCAGAAGTTAAGAAGATTGCTACACATCCGCATGCTGAGGCGCAATGCCGCAAGTACATCGCAAAGAATTACCCAGATGCGGAGATTATTACTACTAATTCAACAGCAGCAGCTGCCGAAGCGCTCGCTAATGGTCAATTTGATGCAGCAGTTGCTTCTGAAATCGCAGCAGAGACATACGGTTTAACAGTATTAAATAAGAATATCGGCGACGCTGAAGGCGCAGTTACTCGATTTGTGTTAGTTTCAAAACCAGGTTCTATTCCAGCTCCAACTGGTTTCGATCGCACCTCTTTAGCTGCTTTTATTGGCATTGATCATGCCGGCGCACTTCTTGAAGTACTTACTGAGTTTGCAGTACGTGGAGTAAACCTAACTTTCATTCAATCTCGTCCAACTGGTCGCGAATTAGGTCATTACCATTTCATCATCGACGCAGAGGGACATATCAATGATGCACGAGTTGGAGATGCGCTAACAGGCTTACGCAGAATCTGTGAAGATATTCGATTCTTAGGTTCATATCCACGCGCAGATAAAGTTTCACCAACAACTACAAAATCATCAAGTGATGATTCGTTTAAGAGTTCTAATAACTGGTTAGAAGACGTCAGAAAGGGGCGCGCAATATGATCGATATCAAGTTAATCCGCGAAAATCCGGAGCTTGTTAAGTCATCGCAGCGTGGCCGTGGCGAAGATGAATCAATCGTTGATCAGTTAATCGAAATTGATAGTAAGCGTCGCGAAGCTATCTCTGCCTTCGAAACCGTGCGTGCAGAACAGAATCTGCTCTCAAAATCAGTGGGCGCTGCAAAAGGTGATGAGAAGGCTGCACTTCTTGAGAAAGCTAAAGGTTTGGCTGCTCAAGTTAAAGAAGCTGATGCAAAGCGTGCCGAACTTGAAGCTGCAACAAATGTAATCGCGAAACAGCTTTCAAATGTTCTTGACCCAGAAGCACCTATTGGTGGCGAAGAAGATTTCAAAGTTATCGAACATGTTGGCGAACCACGCAAGTTCGATTTTGAACCAAAGGATCACGTTGAACTAGGTAAGTTATTAGGCGCAATCGATACTGAACGTGGCGCAAAGGTTGCAGGCGCTCGCAGTTACTATCTAACTGGTCCGGGTGCATTGTTAGAACTAGCGTTAATTAATTATGCGATCGCCCAAGCAACTAAAGCAGGATTCATCCCAGTTATTCCACCAGTACTTGTTAATCCGCCAGCAATGGAAGGAACAGGTTTCTTAGGTCAAGCTGCTGAGAATGTTTATCACATTGAAAAAGATGATGTGTACTTAGTTGGAACTTCTGAAGTTCCATTGGCTGCGTATCACATGGATGAAACACTTGATGCTGCAAAGCTTCCGATTCGTTACACCGGTTATTCACCTTGTTTCCGCCGCGAAGCAGGAACTTATGGAAAAGATACTCGTGGAATTATCCGAGTTCACCAATTTGAAAAAGTTGAGATGTTTGTCTTTACAACTCCAGAAGATGCAAAAGAAGAACATAAGCGTTTATTGCAGTGGGAGAAAGATTTCCTAAACGCTATGGGAATTCCTTATCGCGTGCTGGATATTGCATCAGGCGATTTAGGCTCTTCTGCTAACCGTAAGTTCGATATTGAAGCGTGGATTCCTACTCAAAATGCATATCGCGAAGTTACAAGTACTTCTAACTGCACAGAATTCCAAGCACGCCGCTTAAATATTCGCATGAAAGACGAGAACGGCACACGTCCATTGGCAACACTAAATGGCACATTAGTAGCAGTTCCACGCATGATTGTTGCGATCTTAGAAAATAACCAGAATGCAGACGGTTCAGTAAATGTTCCAGCTGTACTTCAGCCATATATGGGCACTGCAAAGCTTGAAGTGGTTAAGTGAGTTTCCGCCCAAAATTAATTGCAACTGATTTAGATGGCACCATCGCACCACATGCTGCTCCTATTTCAAAGAGAACTATCGCTGCGCTAACCCGCGCAAACGAATTAGGCGTAAAAGTTTTCTTTGTTACTGGACGTCCACCACGTTGGATGGGACAGATAAAAGAAGCATTCAACTTTGGCCAAGCTATCTGCAGCAATGGCGGACAACTTTGGGACTTACAAGGTGAGAAAGTTTTAGAAGAGTGGAGAATTTCTCCAACTGACTTGAAAGAGACAGTTACTCGACTACGAAAAGCAATTCCTGAAGTTCATTTTGCTTTTGAAAATCATGGCGACTTCCGACGCGAGAAGGGTTATGAAGCGCGTTGGGATGTCGGTGTAGATGAAACCGGTGTAGATGACATTTTGGATTACATTGAAAATGGCGCAATTAAGTTATTAGTTCGTGGATCGGATAAGTTGTTTAATTCTGATGAGATGTTGGCGGTAGCCTTAAAAGAAGTTAGCGACATTGTCACCGTTACACATTCAAATCCTTGGGAATCGTTGTTGGAAATCAGCGCACATAGCGTTTCAAAAGGCGACACTTTGGCGATTATCTGCGAACGCTTAAAGATTGATCGCGAAGATGTTGTTGCATTTGGCGATAATCCAAATGATTTCTCAATGCTGGAATTTGCAGGCCGTTCATACATCATGAGCGATGGCCATCCTGATGGGATTAAATACGCGACCGCTACTGCGCCGCCATGTGAAGAAGATGGTGTGGCCCAAGTGGTGGAAGAGCTGCTCAATTTGGCGCCACGTCCGTAAGTCATATAAATTACCCCACGGAGGGCTCGCATAGCGGCCGAGTGCACCGGTCTTGAA
>CAYMVX010000010.1:0-18892 GCA_964394375.1 uncultured Actinomycetes bacterium | reverse complement strand
TTGGTGGTGTTCGAAAGGGCTTAAGAGAAGCGGCAAAGAGTGAGCCGCTAATTCCCGGCATGGTCTTAGGAGACACTTCTTTGCAGAGTGTGGAATTTAGCGACGCAATGCGCAGATCTGGACTCACACATTTAACAGCTGTTTCAGGTGCCAACTTTGCAATCATTAGTTCGTTTTTGCTTTGGTTGATGCAATTTCCAATCAAAAGAGTTCGGGCTCGACTATTAGTGACTTCAATCTTTCTGATTGCGTTTATTGGACTTGTACGTCCATCACCATCAGTACTTAGAGCTGCTGCAATGGCGGCAGTTGTTATCTTTGCTAAATCACATCGGTCGCAGAGCCATTCAATTCCATCTTTGGGTTTTGCGATTGCAATTGTGGTGATAGCAGACCCATGGCAATCAAGAGATCCAGGCTTTGCGCTATCGGTGCTAGCCACAGCGGGATTGCTGCTAATTGCGCCTAAATTAAAGCTACCTAAAGGTTTTGCCGAACCTATTGCTGCAACGATTCTCTGTTCACCGATAATTGTGGCTTTAAGTGGATATCTTTCAATCACTTCAATCTTCGCAAATGTATTGGCCGCTCCATTAGTAGCACCAGTAACTATTCTGGGATTTGTCGCCGCGCTACTTCCGCCGCTTGCACCAATTCTGATTCCGCTGGCAAAGATTCCAGCTGGGTTAATTACGAAGATTGCATTTAAGGCTGCCGATTTTCCAGTAATTCAATTAAAGGGCGCCTTACTAATTCTGTTGATTGGTGCGGCGCTATTTATTGGCAGAAGATACTTGATTCTCCTTCTGCCACTTCTGGTACTAGTAACTTATCTTCAACGGTGGCCAAATAATGATTGGCAGATTGCTAATTGCGATGTTGGCCAAGGTGATGCTTTGGTGCTTAAAGTGGCGCCAAAGAGCGCGGTGGTAATTGATACTGGACCTGAACCTAAGCTAATTGATCAATGTCTAAAGACTTTATCAATAACTAGGATTCCGCTCTTAATAATTACACATCCTCATGCCGACCATATAGGCGGGCTAGCAGGTGTTCTGCATAATCGTAAAGTTCAGAAAGTATTGCAAGATGCAACCAGAGGAGAGGTATTGAAAGTTGCAGATATGAACATAGAAATTCTCTGGCCAGATGGAGCTTCTCATGCATTTGCAAATAACGGCGCAGAGGGGAGCGTTGTAAATAACCAGAGCATTGTTGCGTTAATAACAACTCCAACTTATAAATTGCTGGCAACAGGTGACGTAGAACCAGATGTTCAGAGCTTATTAACTCCACCTAAGGTGGATTACTTGAAAGTTGCTCACCATGGTTCTAGATATCAAGATATAAGATTTAACGAAATGGCCAATCCAGCCGTAGCGATAATTAGCGTAGGCGCCGGTAATAAGTATGGCCATCCTGCTGATAGCACTGTGAAACTATTTAGAAAGGTGCTTAGAACCGATAAAAATGGCGCAATTGCGATAGACCCGATTACAGGTAGCGTTTCTTCTAGTAAGGTCGGCGCATTCGGATTACCAGTGCTTTGGAGGGTGGCGTGAAAGATATCTATCTGCTGCTTGGCTCCGAAAGCGCTCTTGCTGATCGTGCTCTTTCAAAGATTACAGCTGAGCTAAGAGAAGAGAAAGCAGAAATCACTACACTCTTTGCTGGTGATGTTTCAGTTGGAGAAATTTCTGACGCACTCTCTCCTTCACTATTTTCAGAACGTCGCGCGCTAATTCTTCGGGACTTACAAGATTTAGTCGAAGATGCCAAAATTGAAATCACAAGATATCTAGATCAGACAGACCCAACTCTGACTTTGGTTTTAGTCCATAAAGGTGGAGTCAAAGGCAAAGCGCTTCTAGATCAAATAAAAAAAGCTAAACCAGAGTTAATTGCCTGTGATCCGCTTAAGAAAGAATCCGAAAAGGAAGATTTTGTTAAGAACCTATTCTTGGATTTAGGACGCAAAGCATCTCCTGCTGCAATTAGCGCTCTGGTAAATGCAACGGGTACTGATCTTCGAGAATTAAGTGCGTCGGTTTCACAACTTGCGGCTGATTCACCAGCAGGTGTAATTGATGAGAGCCATGTAAATAAATATCATCAAGGCAAGATTGAAACTACAGGTTTTGATGTGGCAGACAAAGTGATAGACGGCAACTTCGCGGAAAGTCTTCTGACTTTGCGTCATGCGTTAACTACTGGCACAGACCCGGTAATGATTACCAGTGCGATCGCATCTAGCCTTCGTGGAATTGCGAAAGTATCTGGTGCTAACCGCGCACAGAAGTCATTTGAATTAGCGGGAGAACTTGGAATGGCTCCATGGCAGATAGATAAAGCTCGTCGCCAGTTAAATGGTTGGAACGCGAACACCCTGACTGCTGCAGTTGAAGCTATCGCTAAGTGCGATGCCGCAGTAAAGGGTGGGGCAGGTGACCCGGTTTATGCGCTCGAACAGGCGCTATCTAGGATCTGCGCTGCTCGTGCAGGTAGCCTCTAGGCGGTACTTTTCAGGATTTGAGCGTGCTTACGCCCGCTGGTAACCTTTGCAACCTGTCCGCTCGAGGGCGGCAAGTGGCAAAGAGTTATTTAGTTTTTAGAATCTAGGGAGTAATCAAGTGGCAAACATCAAGTCGCAGATTAAGCGTATTAAGACCAACGAGAAGGCTCGTCAGCGTAACAAGTCAGTTACCTCAGGTCTAAAGAGCGCAATCCGTAAGTTCCGCGATGCAGTTGCTTCAGGTGACTCTGCAAAGGTTCAATCTGAACTACGTAGCGCATCACGTCTTCTAGATGTTGCAGTTGCTAAGGGTGTTATTCACCGTAACAACGCAGCTAACAAGAAGTCTGCAATGGCTAAAGCCGCTGCAGCTAAGAAGTAATACTTAATTAGTCGTAACTTTCTTAGGACGCCATGCCGGCAATTCCATTAAGTAAGGCTCCACAGCCTGCTTCAACTGACCCAACTCAGATTCGCAACTTCTGCATCATTGCGCATATCGATCACGGTAAATCAACTCTTGCTGATCGCATGCTTCAAATTACTGAAGTTGTGGATCCTCGTCAGATGCGTGCGCAGTATCTAGATCGCATGGATATCGAACGCGAACGCGGAATCACAATCAAGTCTCAAGCAGTTCGTCTGCCATGGCAATCAGGTCGCGACGGTAAGGATTACATCCTTAACATGATCGATACACCTGGTCACGTTGACTTCACATATGAAGTTTCTCGTTCGCTTGCAGCTTGTGAAGGCGCGGTGCTATTAGTTGATTGTGCGCAGGGAATCGAAGCACAGACATTGGCAAACCTTTACTTAGCAATGGAAAACAATCTGCGCATCATTCCGGTGCTAAATAAGATCGATTTACCTGCAGCGCAACCAGATAAATTTGCACTTGAACTTTCAAAGTTAATCGGTTGCCAACCTGAAGAAGTTTTGCGTGTTTCAGGTAAGACTGGTGTTGGCGTGGAAGAACTTCTAGATGAAATCGTTGCGCAAATCCCAGCGCCAGTTGGTAATAAAGATGCCGAAACTCGTGCTTTGATTTTCGACTCTGTTTACGATGTTTATCGCGGTGTGGTCACATATGTACGTGTTGTAGATGGCAAATTATCTCCGCGCGATCAAATCCAAATGTTCTCAACTGGCGCTCGCCACGAATTACTTGAAATTGGTGCTATTTCACCGGAACCAATCGCATCTAAGGGCCTGGGTGTTGGCGAAGTAGGTTATTTAATTACCGGCGTAAAAGATGTTCGCCAATCACGTGTTGGCGACACGGTAACTCTTTATCAGAAGCCAACTAAAGAACCATTAGCTGGATATAAAGATCCAAAGCCAATGGTTTTCTCTGGTTTATATCCAATTGATGGTGCAGATTTCCCAATGCTTCGCGAAGCTTTGGATAAATTGCAGCTAAACGATGCAGCTCTTGTTTACGAACCAGAGAGCTCTGCAGCGCTTGGTTTTGGGTTCCGTTGCGGTTTTCTTGGGCTTCTGCACATGGAAATTGTTCGCGAACGCCTAGAGCGCGAAGCAGGACTGAATCTAATTTCAACTGCACCAAACGTAGTTTACGAAGTCGAACTTGAAGACGGTAAACACATTACAGTTACCAATCCTTCTGAATTCCCGAATGGAAAGATTAAAGAAGTTCAAGAACCGATTGTTAAGGCAACCATCTTGGCGCCAAGTGAATATATCGGCACCATCATGGAACTCTGCCAAGATCGTCGTGGTGTTCTTCTTGGTATGGATTACCTATCTGAAGATCGCGTAGAAATTCGCTACGACCTACCGCTTGCGGAAATTGTTTTTGATTTCTTTGATCAATTGAAATCTCGCACCAAGGGTTACGCTTCTTTGGATTACGAGGATAAGGGCAACTTACCTGGCAATTTGGTTAAGGTTGATATCTTGCTCAACGCAGAGACAGTTGATGCATTTAGCGCAATCGTTCACCGCGATAAGGCTTACGCGTATGGCGTAATGATGACTGGCAAACTTCGCGAATTGATTCCAAGGCAGCAATTCGAAGTTCCAATTCAAGCTGCAATCGGTGCAAAGATTATTGCTCGTGAAAATATCCGTGCGATCCGTAAGGACGTTCTTGCAAAGTGCTACGGTGGTGACATCACTCGTAAGCGCAAACTTCTGGAGAAGCAGAAGGAAGGTAAGAAGCGCATGAAGATGGTGGGCCGTGTAGAAGTGCCACAGGAAGCATTCGTGGCAGCACTTGCAACCGATGCGGATATCGAAAAGGTCAAAGCCGCGCGAGATAAGTAATGCAAAACCTTTCGTTCTACGTACATATTCCGTACTGCGTAAAACGATGCGGATATTGCGACTTCAATACCTACACACCAGCTGAACTCCGCGAAGGTGGCACGTTAGAAGGTGTATCTGAAGGATTTATCGATTCATTAATTGCGGAAGTTACTTTTGCATCTCGTACACAAACCACAACAATTCCAACCATCTTCTTTGGTGGCGGCACGCCTTCATTAATGCCAGCAAAAGAGCTTGGCCGCGTAATTGATTTACTTAAGCAACGTTGGGAATTTGCGCCAAATATTGAAGTCACAATGGAGTGCAATCCAGACACTTTGACTCTGCAATCTCTGGAAGAGTATCGAGCAATCGGCATCAATCGCATCTCAATGGGTATGCAATCTGCAAATACCAATGTGCTCAAAGTTCTAGATCGCACACATAATCCAGAGAATGTTTCTAAATCTGTCGATAACGCACGAAAAGCCGGTTTTGATAACGTCAGTCTAGATTTGATTTATGGAACGCCTGGCGAAACTCTTGAAGAGTGGGAGAGCACAGTTAAGAGCGCACTTAGTTATGGAGTTGACCATTTAAGTGCATACGCTCTCATCGTTGAAGATGGCACCAAGTTATCTGCCAAAATCAACCGCGGCGAAATCGCTAGAACAGACGATGATTTGATGGCACAGATGTATTTAGCAGTAGATGCGCTGGCTGATAAAGCGGGTTTGCCTTGGTACGAGCTAAGCAATTGGGGACGACCAGCAGAACATAATTTGGTTTATTGGCGCAACCAGAATTGGTGGGGCCTTGGACCCGGCGCGCATTCGCATTTAGATGGAGTGCGCTGGTGGAACGTTAAACACCCGAGTAAATATTCAGAGAAGCTGACTAACTTTGAATCTCCAATGCAAGATCGCGAAGTATTGGGCGATAAAGAGAAGAACGAAGAGCGCATCATGTTGCAGATTCGTTTACGCGAAGGATTATCAGATTTAACCCCAGGGCAATTAAAAATTCTGGCTAACTATCCAAATGATGTAGAAATCATTGGTAATCGCGCAGTTTTGACGCCTTCTGGCCGCTTAATCGCAGACCGAATAGTCCGTGAATTGATCTAGGTTATAAAATCTGCCAATCATGAGCCGCCGTTTAGAGATTCTTCGCGCAATTGTTGATGAGTACGTAGCTACTCAGGAACCAGTTGGTTCAAAGGCGTTGGCCGAAAACCATAACTTGGGAGTTTCTCCAGCGACCATTCGCAATGAAATGGCAGTACTAGAAGAAGAAGGTTTAATTACTCAGCCTCATACATCTGCAGGTCGTATTCCTACAGATCTTGGCTACCGAATGTTCGTAGATCAATTAGCAAGCGTCAAGCCTCTATCTGCACCAGAGCGACGTGCAATTGAAACTTTTCTAGAAGGTGCGTTAGATCTTGATGATGTAGTCATGCGCACCGTTAAGTTGCTTGCTGACGTAACCAAGCAAGTTGCGGTAGTGCAGTATCCATCGTTGGTTAAATCGCGAGTTCGTCACGTTGAACTAGTACTACTAAATTCAATTCGTACCATGTTGATCTTAATTACAGATACTGGACGCGTAGAACAGCGAGTCATTGAATTAGCAACAGACGTTGATGATGAATTCTTGAATTCAATGCGGATTAAATTGAATAATTCGATTGCAGGACAAAGATTGCCTGACGTGGCAGACAAATTATCTGCACTAATGGATTCTCTAAGCCAATCTGATCGTCGCAATATGGCAGTTGTTATTTCAACTTTAATTGAAATGGCGCTTGAGAAGCCCGAAGAGAAAGTCGTTCTGGCGGGAACAGCTAACTTGACTAGATTCCGACAAGATTTCTCAGCCCAAATTCATCCAATTCTGGAAGCGTTGGAAGAACAAGTGGTCTTATTGCGTTTACTCGGTGGCGCATCAAGCGGTGTTCAAGTTCGCATTGGAAGCGAGCAGGGCGAAGCAAACTTAAAGGAAACCTCGGTAATTTCAATGGGATATGGTGAGGTCGGTGCGCTAGGCGTTATAGGTCCAACCCGTATGGATTACGCCAGCTCAATGGCAGCAGTTAGCGCTGTGGCTAATTACGTTAGTAGATATTTACAGGAGAATGCTTAAATGGCAGATCTTTACGAAACACTGGGAGTTTCGCGAGATGCAAACGCAGATGAAATTAAGCGGGCATACAGAAAGTTGGCTCGCGAATTACATCCGGATATTAATCCTGATCCGCAGGTGCAAGATCGCTTTAAGGAAGTTACTGCGGCATATGATGTTTTGAGCGACCCTCAGAAGCGTCAGCAATATGACATGGGCGGCAATCCATTCGGTGGAGGCGCTGGTGGTTTTAATGGCGGCTTTGGCTTCAGCGACATCATGGATGCATTCTTTGGGCAGGGCGGACAACAACGTGGTCCACGTTCGCGTGCTCGAGCTGGACAAGATGCCTTGATTCGCGTTGAAGTAAGTTTGGAAGAAGCTTGCTTTGGTGTTGAGAAAGAGATCAGTGTTGAAAGTGCAGCACGTTGCGAAAAATGTTCAGGTAGTGGTTGCCAAGAAGGTACTTCACCAACAACTTGCGGAATCTGTAAGGGGCGCGGCGAAACACAACAGGTAACTCGTTCAATCTTGGGTCAAGTAATGACATCTCGTCCTTGTGCAGCTTGCCAAGGTTTCGGAACCACAATTGCCTCACCTTGTCGCGAATGCCATGGTGATGGTCGCGTTCGTTCACGACAAACAATAAATGTAAAGATTCCTGGCGGCGTTGAAACTGGAAACCGAATTCAGTTAGCAGGTCGTGGAGAAGTTGGTCCAGGTGGTGGACCTGCAGGAGATCTATACGTTGAAATCGTGCAGCGCGAACACGAATACTTAGTTCGCGATGGTGAAACTCTACATTTAACTCTTTCTATTCCATTTAGTGCAGCGACTTTAGGTACCAAAGCTAAAGTGGAAACACTTGATGGCAGCGAAGAAGTTGAAATTAAAGCAGGTACTCAGTCAGGCGCAAAGATTTCTCTAAAGAATAAGGGAATGAACCGTTTACGCGGTGCGGGTCGTGGTGACTTAATCGTGCATATTGAAGTAACAACACCTACAAAATTGAATCGTGAGCAAGAAGAATTAATAAAGAAATTCGCTTCTTTGCGCGGCGAAGATGGCGACTCTTCAACAGTAAAAGCTGATGATGGTTCAATTATGAATAAGTTACGCGGGGCATTTAGGTTCTGATGCTCCAGCTCTTCTTTGTAGACAATATCGCAAACCCAAGACTTGTTGGTGATAACGCCCATCATGCTGAACGCGTCTTGCGAATGAGTGCTGGCGAAGAGCTATTGGTTTCAGATGGCAAAGGTGCTTGGGCAAAGTGTTCAATTGCGAGCATCAGCAAGAAGGAAGCTGAACTAACAGTTATAGAAAGCGGTTTTGAAGCAGCTGCAAAGTGCGAAATTTCGGTCTTGCAAGCTATTCCAAAAGGTGATCGCGCCAAAGAGACAGTCGAATTATTAACTGCCGCCGGAGTTACCAATATCTATCCTTGGCAGTCAGCACGTGCAATCGGTAAGGATTCAGATAAATGGCAAGTAGGTGCGATTGAAGCCAGCAAGCAATCGCGTCGTTTCTATATTCCAAAAGTTTCGCCAAAGATTGATACCGCTACATCGATTGAGTTATTCAAAGATTTCGATCAAGTATTAATCTGCCATGAATCTGCCTCCGTTCAGATTTCCGAAGCTGTGAAAGTTGCGCCAAGAACTTTGATAGTGATTGGGCCAGAAGGTGGCATCTCTGATGAAGAACTTGCAGGTTTCGAAAACGCAGGTGGCAAGACAACAAAGTTAGGTAGACCGGTTCTACGTTCGGCGCATGCAGGAATTGCTGCAATTAGCGCCGTAAGTGCTCTTATGCAGGTATGGTAATTACATGGCGCTAGATCCAAATTGCATCTTCTGCAAAATAATCGAAGGTAAAATCCCTGCAGAGATTGTTTATCGCGATGAAAACGTGGTTGCGTTTAACGATTTAAATCCTCAGGCTCCAACACACGTACTTTTAATACCGACTTTGCATGTAGAGAATGCTGCGGCAATGGCCGAAGCGAGTGCGGTAATTTCGGCATCTTTACTAAAGGCCGCCAAGCGGATTGCCTCCGATCGCGAACTTCCGGGCTATCGCACCGTCTTTAATACAGGCGAAGCGGTTGGCCAATCGGTCTTTCACGCTCATATGCACCTACTCGGCGGACGCGACTTCACCTGGCCTCCAGGCTAATGGCGGTTAATTAAGGCTAGTATTTAATTACTGATGGAACGAACTCTTATAACGGTACCGACCGCCATTCCAATGGTCGCACTTGTAGGCCCAGCCGATAAAAACTTACGTGAAATTGAAAGTGCATTCCCAAATGTCTCTATGACAGTTCGCGGAAATGAAATCGCACTTCGCGGTGATATTGATGAATGCGAAAAAGTAGAACAGTTAGTAACAGAGCTATTAGTAGTGGTGCGATCTGGCCAAGATATTAATCCTGAAGTTATCAAGCGTTCCATTTCTATGCTTAGCAAGCACCCACAAAAGCATCCTGCGGAAGTTCTTTCGCTAAATATCGTAAGTAATCGCGGTCGCACAATTCGACCTAAGACTGCAAATCAAAAGGCATACGTCGAAGCAATCGCAGAGAACACAATTACATTTGGAATTGGTCCAGCAGGTACCGGTAAGACTTACCTTGCAATGGCAAAAGCTGTTGCAGCTCTTCAAGCTCGAGAAGTTAATCGCATCATACTTACACGACCAGCTGTTGAAGCTGGTGAGCACTTAGGATTCTTGCCAGGAACTCTAACCGAGAAGATTGATCCGTACCTTCGTCCACTATTTGACGCTCTTCATGACATGCTTGATAACGACGCAATTCCAAAATTAATGCAGTCGGGAGTAATTGAAGTTGCGCCGCTTGCATATATGCGTGGACGCACATTAAACGATTCATTCATTATTCTTGATGAAGCACAGAACACCACTCCTGAACAGATGAAAATGTTTTTAACTCGTCTTGGCTTTGGGTCAAAGATGGTAATCACCGGTGACGTTACTCAAGTTGACTTACCTGGTGGAAAGAATTCCGGACTTGCAACTATCCGCAAGATTCTTGATGGCGTAGATGACATTGCATTCCTGGACCTAACCGCTGAGGACGTTGTACGCCATCGCCTTATTAGTGACATTGTTAGCGCTTACGAAGCTTATGATGATGCAAAAGAGCAGGCGCTGGCTCAAGCTCGGCAGCTTCGCCAATCATGATTGAGGTTGAAAATCGCTCTGGCCAATTAGCCCCAGAAGCGAGCGTCCATAAATTACTGGAGTTTTCAATTAAAGAACTTGGTCTGCATGCCGATTGCGAATTGTCGCTGGCTTTCATTGATGATGTTGAGATGGAAGAACTTCATATTAAATGGATGGATCTACCTGGTTCGACCGACGTGATGAGTTTTCCGATGGACGAATTACGTCCAAATGATCCTGAACCAGGAATTCTTGGTGACATTGTGATTTCACCACTCTTTGCGCGCACACAAGCTGAAAAGGCTGGCCACTCTTTTGAACATGAGGTTCATATTTTGGCAGCACACGGGCTGTTGCATCTGCTCGGCTATGACCATCAGGAGCTTGATGAAGAGAAAGTTATGTTTGCCTTGCAAGAAGATCTAGTTAAGAGAGCAGCGCTGTGAGATATCTAGTTTTAGCATTAGTAGCTTTTATATCTGGGTTTAGCGCCATATTTTTCCGCCCATTTTCAAAGTTCATTGCAGGCATTGCAAACATTTTGACACCTGGCCAAAAATTCAAAACAAATGTTTTTAAGAATGAAGATGAACTTCGCGAACTTGTAGATCAAGCTCATGAACGTGGCTTGGTTGAAGAAGATGAACACGAAATGATTCACTCAGTTTTCGAATTGGGAGAAACTCTGGTCCGCGAACTCATGGTGCCACGTACTGAAATGGTATGGATTGAACACGATAAGACATTGCGTCAAGCTCTATCACTTGCACTTCGCTCTGGATATTCGAGAATTCCAGTAGTTGGCGACAATATTGATCAAATAGTTGGTATTGCCTACATTAAAGACTTAGCGAAACGTTCTCATGATCATCATGAAGCCGAACAAACAGAAAAAGTCGAGCAATTGATGCGACCAGTAGTTTTTGTGCCTGAAATTAAGTCTGCTGCAGAGTTATTGAAAGATATGCAGCGCGATCAGATTCACCTCGCAATTGTTGTCGACGAGTACGGTGGCACCGCAGGTTTAATTACCATCGAAGACATTATTGAAGAGATTGTCGGCGAAATTGCAGATGAGTTTGATGACGAGGAAGAGCAGTTTGTCTGGCTCTCAGAAGATAAATTACGAGTTCAGGCCAAGGTTCATATTGAAGATTTAGCTGCAGAGCTAGAAATCGAACTAGATCCAACTTTGGCTGAAGATGTCGACACAATTGGCGGATTGATGGCCAAGGTTCTAGGTCGTGTTCCAATTCCGGGATCTACATTCAATTTAGCTGGCTGGAAAGTAACTGCAGAAAGACCAGTTGGTCGTCGTCGCCGCATTAGTAGCGTAATCATGCAGCGCGAGGAGAGCGAAGTAGCCCTGTAACCTTGGCTTATGCGCGTAATTAGATTTACTCCAAAGCCAGGTTCAGAACTTGGTAATGATCCGCTATTTGGCGTGATCGAAGAAGACGATCAGACAATCTCTGTAATAAACGGTGATCCACTTTTTAGCGGCATTGCAAAGAGTGGCCAAATTACAAAGCTAGAAGAAGTTCGTTTGTTGGCTCCGGTCTTGCCGCGAAGCAAAGTTGTTTGCGTAGGCAAGAATTACTCTGATCACGCAAAAGAGATGGGCGGGGAGGTTCCGGCCGAGCCGATTATTTTCTTAAAGCCAAATACTTCAGTTGCAGGTCCTAATGATGTTATTCATTGGCCATGGATGTCAGAGCGAGTAGATCACGAAGCTGAATTAGCAATTGTGATTGGACGTATTTGCAAAGATGTTCCACGTGAACGCGCCTCTGAAGTTATTTTCGGTTACACAATTGGCAACGATGTAACGGCACGCGATCTTCAATCGCGCGATGGCCAATGGACCCGAGCTAAAGGTTTCGACACATTCTGCCCACTTGGGCCATGGATTGACACAGATTTCATTCCAGGCAACCAAGAGATTTCTTGCACGGTAAATGGGGAAGTGAAGCAGAAAGCCTCACTAAATCAGATGATGTTTGGTGTTGATGAAATCATTCATTTTGTCTCATCTGTAATGACGCTGCTTCCAGGAGATGTAATTTTGACAGGCACACCAGCAGGGATCGGCCCAATGCCTGAAAAAGCAGAGGTTACTTGCGCGATTTCAGGGTTAGGGTCACTAACAAATAGAATCTCCGCTCGTGGCTAACAATCTAAATTCGAAGGTTCGAGTCCGTTTCGCGCCATCTCCAACTGGAGATCTGCATGTCGGCAATATCCGCACCGCACTATTTGATTGGGCTTTTGCTCGTCACACCGGCGGAACTTTTATTTTCCGCATAGAAGATACAGATAAAGAGCGAGTCACAGACGAATACATTCAACGCGCAATCGATACTTTAAAGTGGCTCGGTCTTAATTGGGATGAGGGCCCTGAAGTTGGCGGCCCTAATGGACCTTACTTGCAGTCAGAACGTTTAGCTATTTACAAAGAGTGGGCGGATAAATTCTTAGCAAGCGGTGCTGCATACCATTGCTACTGCAGTTCTGAAGATTTAGAAGCAGAACGCGAACGTCAGCGTGCAGCAAATGTTGCACCTGGTTATGGTGGCACTTGCCGTAATTTAACTGCGGAGCAAATCGAAAAATACAAAGCTGAAGGCCGCAAACCTGTTCTACGAATGCGCATGGATGATGGTTCAACTACATTCGTCGATGAAATACGCGGCGAAGTCTCATTCGACCACAAATATGTACCGGACTTTGTATTGATGCGCGCGGATGGATCCCCGCTGTATACATTGGCAGTAGCAGTTGATGATGTGATGATGAAAGTTACGCACGTACTTCGCGGAGAAGACTTGCTCTCATCTACACCGCGACAAATTCAAGTTTATAAAGCAATGGGCTTAAAGCCGGATGAATATCCAACATTTGCGCACTTGCCATTCGTTATGGGTCAGGACAACGCCAAACTTTCAAAGCGAAATGGCGAAGTTTCAATCGCTTGGTATCGCGAACAAGGATTCTTGCCAGAAGCTATCTGTAACTATTTAGCTCTATTGGGTTGGTCTCCAGGAGATGATCGCGAAGATATCACCATGAAGGAACTTGTCGAGCTATTTGAAGTTCACGACGTTCATTCATCGCCAGCTCGATTTGATATGAAGAAACTAGAAGCTATTAACGGCGACAAGATACGTGCCCTTTCTCCAGAAGAATTCTTGAAATGGTCACTTCCATTCTTAACTAATGCCGGAATCATTACTGGCACTGATGCAGAGTTGGCGCTTGTTAAAGCAGCGCTGCCAATCATTCAAGAGCGCATTGTTAAGTTAGATGAAATTCCAGCAATGCTTAAGTTCTTATTTGTTAAGGAATTTGCAGTAGAAGCTGAATCAAAAGAGAAGATTAAAGATGAACAGAGCAAGCAAGTTCTAAAGCGTGCTCTTGAAGTACTTGAACCACTTGCAACTTGGAACCACGCTGCAATCGAAGGCGCTCTTCGTGCTGCGTTAATCGATGAGATGGGCCTTAAGCCACGAATTGCATTCGGTGCAGTTCGTATTGCAGCAACTGGTAGCCACATCTCACCACCGCTCTTTGAGTCAATGGAGCTATTGGGCAAAGAGGCTTCGATTTCACGCATTAAAGGCGCGATTAGCCTTTAATTCCACGCTTAGGTAAACTACGCCAGCCTTCAAAGTAGGAGCAAAAAAGAATATTGGGGTATGGGGTAATTGGCAGCCCTGCTGATTCTGGTTCAGTAAGTCTAGGTTCGAGTCCTGGTACCCCAGCGCAGTACAAGTAAATAGCTATAGACATTTAAAGCCGACAGCAATCGGTTTTGAAAGATGCAGAAAGCTGTGGGCAATCTGCATCGATAGCACTAGAGGCCCCGTCGTCTAGCGGCCTAGGACTCTGGCTTCTCAAGCCAGCTACGAGGGTTCGAATCCCTTCGGGGCTACTGTTATCTCATGAATGCAGAAATCAACTCGCGCAACTTAGCGCTTGAGTTAGTTCGCGTAACTGAAACCGCAGCAATCGCAGCTTCACGTTGGGTTGGTCGCGGAGCAAAAGATGATGCTGACCAAGCAGCAGTAGATGCAATGCGCCAAATGATTTCAACGGTCGATATGAATGGCGTTGTTGTGATCGGCGAAGGCGAAAAAGACCAAGCGCCAATGTTGTTTAACGGGGAAGTGGTTGGCAATGGCATCGGCATGAACTGCGATGTGGCGGTAGATCCAATCGACGGCACTACTTTGACCGCCAAAGGTTTAAATAATGCGATTTCAGTAATTGCTCTTGCCGAACGAGGTGCAATGTTTGATGTCAGCGGCGCTTTCTATATGAACAAGATTGCAACTGGACCAGAAGCTGCGGGAGTTATTGATATTACTGCGCCAGTTTCGGTAAATATCGAAAAGGTAGCTAAAGCTAAGAAAGTACCTGCATACGACATCACTGTGGTGCTCCTGGATCGTCCACGCCATACGCAACTTGCTGAAGAAATTAGAGCCACTGGTGCACGCATCAAATTTATCTCCGATGGAGATGTTGCAGGCGCAGTGCTTGCAGCGCGTCCAAATACTGGCGCTGATTTACTTATGGGAATTGGCGGAACCCCAGAGGGCGTGATTGCAGCATGTGCTATGCGTTGTTTAGGCGGTGAGATTCAAGGAATGTTTGCACCGCAAACAGATGCGGAACGAGAAATGGCATCAGCCCTTGATTTAAAGCAAGTTTTCACTGCAAAAGACTTAGTTAAAGGTGATGATATTTTCTTTGCTGCAACAGGAATTACTGATGGTGAATTAATGGATGGTGTTCGGTTTACAGAGCGTTGTATGACAAGCCAATCGTTGGTGATGCGAGCGAAGAGCCATACGATCCGCACGATTTCTAGTGAGCACCCACACCGCTATTAACGGCTATTGAAGTTTATTGATAAGAATTAATTAGGGTTCTTAGCTAAGTATTCAGATAACTTTGCCGCAGTTGCCACAATCGCTGCTGCATGTAAACGACCTGGTTGACGCCCTAGTCGTTCGATAGGTCCTGAAATACCAACGGCTGCAATAACTTTATTGTTTGGACCACGTACCGGTGCGGAAACAGATGCCACACCTGCTTCACGTTCGCCAACAGATTGCGCCCAGCCACGACGACGTACAGCTGCAAGATGAGCTGCGGTAAAACGCGCCTTACCTAATGCGCGATGAATTTTTTCCGAATCTTCCCAAGCAAGTAAAACTTGCGCGGCAGAACCTGCCTGCATTGTTAACGCTGCACCAACAGGGACAGAATCTCGTAATCCAGATAAACGTTCTGCAACTGCTACACATACACGTTGATCGCCTTGGCGCTTATAAAGTTGTGCAGATTCACCTGTGGCATCACGAAGTGCGGCAAGTGCTGGGGCAGCAGCTGCAAGCAAACGATCTTCGCCGGCGGCTGCTGCTAATTCGCCATTGCGCTTTCCTAAAATAAAACGTCCAGTTAGATCTCGAGAAACTAATCGATGATGTTCGAGCGCAACCGCCAATCGGTGAGCAGTAGGGCGTGCGATACCGGTCACTGCAACCAACTCTGCGAGTGAGTGTGGCCCGCTTTCAAGGGCAGCCAAGATGCTAACGGCTTTATCTAATACGCCGACTCCGCTATTCTTGTTGTCCACGGCATGAGATTAGCATCTCAAAATGTGGAAGGCAAACTAGGAGTTAATAATGGGCAAGACACTTGCAGAGAAGATTTGGAACGATCACATTGTTCGTCAGAAAGAGGGCGAGCCGGATCTTCTATTTATTGATCTGCATTTAATTCACGAAGTAACCAGCCCACAAGCTTTCGATGGCCTGCGCCTTTCAAATCGTCCAGTACATCGCCCAGATTTAACTTTGGCAACCGAAGACCATAACGTGCCTACGCTTGATATTGATAAGCCAATCGCAGATCCAGTTTCAAAGTTGCAGGTTGATACTCTTCGTAAGAATTGCCAAGAATTCGGAGTTCGCATTCACTCACTTGGTGATGTCGAACAGGGAATCGTTCACGTTGTTGGACCGCAGTTAGGTTTAACTCAACCAGGCATGACAATTGTTTGCGGCGACTCTCATACTTCAACACATGGCGCATTCGGCGCACTTGCATTTGGTATCGGTACTTCAGAAGTTGAACACGTTCTCGCAACTCAGACACTTCCGCTTAAGCCATTTAAAACTATGGCAATCAATATTGAGGGTTCATTAAAAGAAGGTGTTACTGCAAAGGACATAATCCTTGCAGTAATTGCCAAGATCTCTACCGGCGGCGGTCAAGGCTATGTTTTGGAATATCGCGGAGAAGCAATTCGTAAGCTTTCAATGGAAGCTCGTATGACTATCTGCAATATGTCTATCGAAGCAGGCGCAAGAGCAGGATTGATTGCGCCAGATCAGACCACATTTGATTACATTAAGGGCAAGCCACATGCACCAGAGAATTGGGATGAAGCAGTTGCTTACTGGTCATCACTATATACAGATGCAGATGCAAAGTTTGACGCAGAGGTAACGCTAAATGCAGACGAACTTTCACCATTTGTAACTTGGGGAACAAACCCAGGTCAAGGTGTACCGCTTAATGCAAATGTGCCAGTTCCGTCTGAGATTACAGATGCTGAAGAACGAGGAGCCGCTGAGCGCGCAATTGAATATATGGGTTTAACTGCAGGTGCGCCTATGAAATCAATCAAGGTAGATACTGTTTTCTTAGGTTCTTGCACTAATGGACGTATTGAAGACCTTCGTGCCGCTGCAGAAATTCTTAAGGGCAAGAAGATTTCAAATACATTACGTATGTTGGTAGTTCCTGGTTCAGCTCGTGTTCGCCTTCAAGCAGAATCAGAAGGCTTAGATAAAGTATTTATTGATGCAGGTGCAGAATGGCGAAGCGCTGGTTGTTCAATGTGTCTTGGTATGAATCCAGATACTTTGAAGCCAGGGGAGCGAAGCGTTTCTACTTCGAACCGAAACTTTGAAGGAAGACAAGGAAAGGGCGGCCGCACGCACCTAGCATCTCCGCTAGTTGCAGCTGCAACCGCCCTTAAGGGAACTCTCAGTTCTCCTGCAGACCTTTAATTTCCGCCAAGTAAGTTAATTAACTTATAAGCAATCGCTGCGCATGCAGCAGCAGCTGGGATAGTTAATACCCAAGCAGTAGCGATATTTCCAACAACGCTCCAGCGCACCCATTTACGGCCACGTGTTGCACCTGCACCAAGAATTGATGAAGTAATTGTGTGCGTTGTTGAGATTGGTGCCTTAAAGTGAATCGCCATTACATAAAGCACTGTAGAAGCAACGGTTGTTGAAGCTAATCCTTTTACTTGATCAACTTCAATCATGCGATGGCCAAGCGTCTTCATAATTCTCCAGCCACCCGCGTATGTTCCAAGTGAGATTGCTACAGCTGCGGCAACCTTGACCCAAGCAGGAATGTTATCGCCCTCATGCAAACCACCAATTACCAGCGCTAAAGTGATGATACCCATTGTCTTCTGCGCATCTTGAAGGCCATGACCTACTGCCATCGCTCCTGCCGCAGCAGTTTGCGCAACTTTGAATGGAGCTGATACATGCTGGCGCTTAGCACTCTTGAATATGGCTTGAAGAATAAGAACCAATAAGAATGATGCAGATATACCAATTAGCGGCGAGATGATCATAGGAATTGCAACTTTTTGATATACGCCATCCCACTTAACAGTTTCACTAGCAATTAACGCAGCGCCAACTAAACCTCCAATTAGTGCATGCGATGAAGAAGATGGAAGCCCAAACCACCAAGTAATTAGATTCCAGGCAATCGCGCCAATAAGCGCGGCCATAACTACATAGAGTCCATGCGAATTCTTTTCGACATCGATAATTCCTTTTCCGACTGTCTTTGCAACGCCTTCGGAGAGGAAAGCACCAATTAAATTGCCAACCGCCGCGATTGCTAGCGCAACTCGAGGAGATACCGCCTTAGTTGCAACTGTTGTAGCAATCGCATTAGCAGCATCGTGGAAACCATTGGTGTAATCAAAGATCAACGCTACTGCGATGATTAAAGAGATTAGTACGTAAGTACTGGTCATCTTAAGATTCCTTCAATGAGATTGTGCGAATTACGCGAGCAACGCGAGCCATCTCATCGAGGGAATCTTCGAAGAAGTTAATTACACCCTCGATACGAAGCACGCTCATCGCATCAAACTGGCCACTAAATAGAAGCGCTGTGATACGACGGTGAATTCGATCGCCTTCATCTTCAATGCGATCCGCTTCTTCGTAGTAGTGCTCGAGGTCTTTCAAATTCTTTAAACGTGGCATGCTAGTTGCTGTTAGTTCTGCCATGCGACGTACAGCTTCAATTAAATCAACGGTCTGGGCAGGAAATTCCTGCACATTATGTAGTACCGCTAAATCTGTAGCTTCTTCCAAGCAATCCATTGCATCATCAAGCGAGTTAGCCAAATCTGTTAAATCACCGCGGTCATAAGGCGTAATAAACATTGAATCGATACGGCGAATAATCTGGCCAAGCAGTTCGTCTGCTTCGCTTTCAATAGCACCAACGCGCATTGCATAATCACGACGGTTTTCAGGTTGTGCATGTACAAGATCTAGAGCGGTGCGTGCACCAGCTGCTACGCGCTCTGCAAGCGCGGTGTATAGATCAAAGAGGACAGCATCTTTAGGTGTCAGGCCCATCTTGCTCCTTCAAATATTGAGATTAATTTCCTTGGGAAGGCGAGAGAAGCCTAAACAGCAGAGCTCGAATTGCACTAACCATGCAGGTTACGAG
>CAYMVX010000009.1:3335-19092 GCA_964394375.1 uncultured Actinomycetes bacterium | reverse complement strand
TATCGTCGGGCCTGTAAATTCCGTCGCTGATCCGGTTCCACCAACCGCCAGCTTCGCACCATCTATTAAGTACGTTATGGATTCGGAAGCGTTTTCCACGGTAGGTGAACTCAATCGGAGTTGCCCCGTCGGTATTTACTGGTAAATCCCTTACCTCTGAATATTCGAACATTTGTTCGAAATCTAGACCTAACCTCCGACATTACGCAAGACACGCCCTAACCCCGCCTGAAATAGTTGAAAGTTCAACTATTCTGCTACCCTTCTCAGGTAAGGAAATCCAATTTCAAGGAGTTTAAATTGAACGCAGTTCTAGCAATCGGCCAGATCCTTTTCGCACTTATCTTCATCAACTCAGGCATTAGCCACCTAACCAAGCTTGAGGCAATGACAGGTTATGCAAAGTACAAGAAGGTTCCAGCTGCAAAGCTTTCAGTAATCGTTTCAGGTCTAATGATCCTAGTTGGCGGCATCTTCGTTGCTCTTGGTATCTACGCTGACCTTGGTGCACTTCTAATCGCGCTATTCCTAATCCCAGCAGCGCTAATGATGCACACATTCTGGAAGGAAACAGATCCAACAGCAAAGATGAACGAAACCATCGGTTTCTTCAAGGATTTATCTCTTGCTGGTGCAGCGCTAATCATCTACGCGCTAGTTGCAAATGGCGCTGAACTTGGAATTCACCTAACCAAGTCATTCTTCTAAAGTTCACTTAGAAAACACCCTAGGGATTTATCTCTAGGGTGTTTTTATTTGCCAAAATACCCAAATGGAAATTCTGGGCGCACTCATCGCCGGCTGCGCAATTGGTGCAGTCCTAGGTTTTGTCGGTGCAGGTGGCGCGATGCTCACGGTGCCAATACTCGTTTATGGATTTGATTTTCCCACCCACCAAGCATCGGTAGCTGCGATTGCAGTTGTAATTGCAGCGGCATCCTCCGGTCTTTATCCTCGAATTAAAAGTCGTGAAGTTTTATTTAAAGAGGCATTGGTAATCAGCGCACTTGGCGCCGTTGCAAATATAGGTTCTGCGCAATTAGTTAAGAATGTAAGCGATTCCATCTTGATTACTGGATTTAGCGGAGTAATTATCTTTGCCGGGTTGACCATGTTAAGAAATCCGATTCAAGCTCCAGAGAAGAAGATCCCACTACCCACATTGATACTGCTCTCTTTAATTATTGGATCGCTAACCGGTTTCTTTGGTATTGGTGGCGGATTCCTGGCAATTCCAGTACTGGTGCTTGCATTTAATACCCCACAAAATAAAGCTGCCGGAACTTCACTATTAATTATCGTGCTCAATAGCTGCATCGCTCTACTTGCTCATCAAAGTAGCTGGCAGGAAATTAAGTGGCAAACTCCGCTATTCATGGCAGTTAGTGCGCTATTTGTAGGTCGTTTGGCAGGTAAGAAATCGGCAACCACTAATCCCGTATTGCTTCGTAAATCTTTTGCCGCGCTGCTATTTTGTATTGCAGCATTTACGATAATTGAAACTTGGGTTATTTAACGGCTTTAACCAAGATGTAACGAGATTGGCGACCAACCAAGATCAACAAGAGCGCAATTAAGCCAAATGAGATTGGCAATGTAGTCGCCTCTGAAATAAGACCAATAATTGCAGGACCAAAGAAATTGCCCGCTAATGAAATCAGCGCAACTCTAGCCATTCCGACTGATGGTGCAATTCCGGGAACGCTCATCGCAGCTAAGTTAAATGCTGGGAAGAACGGCCCCATGCATAGACCTACAACTGCAAGTGCTGCGCTCAAGATAGCTACTCCCGCTATTTTGTTAACTGATGAAAGCGGAATTCCGACCAAGAGACCGAAACCAAGTGAAAGCCCACCAATATAACCGCCGTACTTAACAGTTTTTTGATGACCCCACTTTTCAAACCAACTATCTCCAAGGAATCTACTTACAATCATTCCTAAAGAGAAAGTTGTTGCCGCAATTGCAGTCACGCCTTTACCGACTTGCATGTGATCCTTTAGAAGGATTCCACTCCAGTCATAAATTCCACCTTCCGGAACGAAAGAGGCTAGCAACCCAATTCCTAAAGCCCAAAGCACCGCCACCTCTTTTGAGAAAAGTGGAATTTTCGCTTCAGTGACTTCATGGGTTTCGCCTTTATGTCCATCCAACTCACCAGATAAAAGTCCGCTGATAGCAATCACATAAAGTAATGCCGAGATTATGGCTAGCGATTTTAAGTGCTGTGATGGACTTATATGTTTGGCCAAAATTCCTCCAAACATAGTTACTACAAAAGCTCCAACGCTCCACATCCCGTGAAAAGATGACATGTAGCGAGCTTTAGTTAATTTTTCGATCGCCATTGCTTGGACATTGGCAGCAACATCTAAAGCGGCAAATGAAAGTCCGGTAATAAAAAGACCGATTACTAAAGTTAGAACTGATTTTGAGCTTCCCATAGTGAAAATTCCTACGGGCATCAAAAGTGCGCAGATTCTCGCAAAATTGCGGCTTGCCATTAAATGAATCGCTCTTCCAGATATTTGAGTACCGACGACAGAACCAAGTGCTCCTGCTAGAAAAACAAAGCCAAATTGACCATCGCGCAGACCAAGTTCTTCTTTGATCTCTGGAATTCGTGGAACCCAAGCCATAGAGCTAATTCCCATTACAAAAAATGTAGCCCAAAGGAAATTGCGCGCTCTTACCGCCGGGTGGCTCATAGGTTTTACCTTAATATACTTAAACCTATGGATGGCATTCTTGAACGAGGACCGGTAAAACGAGTCTCCGAAGCGCTTGCATCAAATGGCATGGGCAAAGTTCATGTGCTTACAGATACTGCGCGTACTGCACAAGATGCCGCGACAGCACTCAACATCGAAGTCGGTCAGATAGCTTCATCTTTAATCTTTAAATTGCCAGAAGGCGCCCCGATTCTTCTTATCACTAGTGGTCGCCATCGCGTTAATACTGAACTAGTCGCTCGTACATTAGGAGCAACTCATCTAGATCGCGCAGATGCCAATTACGTTAAAGAGTTAAGCGGTTTCTCTGTTGGTGGCGTCAGTCCGCTTGGATGGACCACAACTATCAATCACATTTATATAGATGAAGCGCTAAATGACTATGAAGTCATTTGGGCTGCAGCTGGTCACCCACATGCAGTATTTCCTACAACTTTTGAAGAGCTTAAACGAGTTACAACTGCTACTCCGATTGCGGTCGAATAATGGCAATACGTCAATTTAATTACGGGCGAAACCGCCGGGGTCGCGTATCTGTTGCAGCAGAGAGATTTCTCTACTCTGCATTGACTCTAAGTATCTTGATGCAGATTGCATTCCTTTTTAACCATAACTCGAAGCTGATTTTGGCTTCTAATATTTTCGCTGCCATCTTTTCCCTATCTCACGCGCAATTAGCCTATGCAAAACGCTATTTCTGGAGCTATTTATCTTTTACTTTATTGATTGGTTTTGCCATCGAAAGAACATCTCTCTCGACTGGATGGCCTTTCGGCGATGTGACCTATAAGCATCTTGGCTATGAAGTATTCGGAGTTCCGCTACTTGTTTTAGTTTTCTGGCTAGCTTCCCTACACCCGCTACTAATAATGGCGCGCAAAATTGCGCCAAATTGGGTATTAGTTTCTGGCGGGGCTGTTGTTACTGCATACGCCCTGTTCTTCGACCAATTACTTACCGCTAATAAGTTTAAAGTTTGGCAATTCAATAGTGCACATATTCCATTTCAAACTCATATTCCACTCGATAACGTAATTGGCTGGTTATTTGTAGGAGTGCTCTACTTTGGATTAGCAAACTTCCTTCTGCCTAAAGAGCGCAGAAAGATAAGCGCGGGTATTGCTTCAGTAGATATTTTCTTAGTATGGACTTGGACCTACAACGTATTGGCCAATTTATTCTTCTTTGGCAAACAAGGCACTGCACTTATTGGTGGTTTGGTTTACGGAGGACTTCTGGCTTATTACTTAACTAAACGCTACCTTGGAAGCCCAAATTGAAGAATAAAGTTCAAATCGATGGAGCAAGTATCGCTGGTTTAACAGCTGCTGCCAGATTAGCTAAGTTTAAATATCAAGTTAACGTAACCGGTGAAACCTATAAGAACACCCAAATTGAAGGATACTCTTTTGATTCCGGTGCGATACTTTCATTGCCTGCCGTATATCGAGATTTCTTCCAAAAAACCGGAAAGCATTTTGGGCAAGTGCTTAATGTAAAAAGCATGGACCCGGCATTTATTTTCGTCTTTGATGATCTGCAAATTTCTTTCGCTAACCTCTCAAGAAGCGCTCGTTTGGCTGAAATCGACAAGAAACTTGGCCCTGAAGCTGCTGCTGAATGGGATTCCATTTTGAAGCAAGGCGAAATGTTGTGGGATCGTATTCGTGAGAATTATGTTGAATGGGAATTCTCATTTACAAGATTTAATCCTGATACATATTTGCGTTTACGTGCACCATTCGTTCGCAACCCGTACCTAAATAAAATTCTCTCCCACTATGCAACTTACTTTGGTTATCCGGCTGGTTTATATAAGTGGTCACATATCGTCGCTTTTATCGAAGAGTCTTTTGGCGTTTGGCAGATCGAAGGCGGTCTGGAAACACTAACTGCAGCAATCAAACAACGCGCCCTGGATTGCGGAGCCACTATGGGAGAAAGCTCTGAAATTGATTTCTACATTGATGCTACAGAGCTTCACTCAACCCCTCCACAAAGATTAATCGGTATAGCTAACTATCCTCACGAACTTCCAATCAGAATGGTCTTATTTCATAAAGATGGTCTTACGACTGATATCTACTCAACAAGAATAGATTCGGGGAAATATTCATTAGTGCTCACAGGAAAACTTGATATCGATAATTTCAATAACTTCGCTGAAGTTGATCAAATCCGAGCAGGTTTTGAAGGCGATGCAGACAATCAAGTAATAACAAAGATTCGCACCGCGAATAAGCGTAAATTCAAAGTTCGACACATTGATTCACTCGCTCATGCAGGAATCACAGGTGAATTACTTGCAAATGCCGTCCGTGGCATTAAGAATCGTCCTAGCCATGAACATTGAACTGCTTCGCCAAGGTATAAACCAGGCTCTTGATTCTCAAGTAAAACAATATTGCGCGACTATTTCAGATATTGATGTGCAATTAATTCCTATTGCAAATTCTTTACAAGAATATTTATCCGAAGGTAAGCGCTTTCGACCGCTCTTCTCGCTCTTGGGATTTCTTGGTGCGAATGGTGAGCTGTCGGCAAATGTTTATCAAGCGGCAGCTGCACTTGAGTTCCTGCAAGCCAGCGCATTAATTCATGATGATTTGATGGATGGTTCAGATACGCGCCGCGGTAAACCTGCTATGCATAAACAATTCGGTGATGCCGCAGCAATTTTGATTGGCGACCTCGCATTAGTTTGGAACGAACAAGCACTGCATCAATCTGGTTTGCAATCAGAAGCTCTAAATGAAATTCATGACATTATGCGCACAGAATTGATGGCTGGACAATTCCTAGATGTTTACGAACAAACCCAAAAAACCTACAGCGTAGAACGTTCACTAAAAATTGCACGTTATAAATCTGGTAAATACAGTATTGAACGTCCGCTTCATTACGGAGCTGCATTGGCAAAGCCAAATAATTTGAATTCCTACTTAAGTATTTACTCCGAATACGGCCTTCCACTTGGCGAAGCATTCCAACTTCGCGATGACTTGCTGGGAGTATTTGGAGATCCAACGGAGACTGGCAAGCCTGCGGGAGATGATTTACGCGAAGGTAAGCGCACTGCGCTAATTGCTTATGCATATGATCGTGGCGATACTGCCACCCAGAAGTTAATTGACCAGAAACTTGGAACCGAAGATATTGAAGGCTTAACTGAAGCGATTGAAAAAAGTGGCGCTCCAACCCATGTCGAAGACTTGATTGAGAAGCTTGCCGAAGAATCGCTTGATGCACTTGAACGAGATGAACTTAATCAAGCTGCCAAAACGCTATTAATTCAAATGGTTGATGTAGTTACTAAACGTAGCCGCTAGTATTTCCACCACGCGGGAGCCAAAAGTTGGCTGAGAGGACCCAAAGGTAAAAACCAGGGGTCGACCGCAAAACCGGTTCGGTAATGCGAGCCAGGGAGGTTACTTCTAATGATGTCTACATTTTTTACCGCATGGGGTTATCACGTTTCATATCTTGAATTCGTAGCCGCTTTAACAAGTGCAATAGGAGTCTGGTACGGAACAACTACTAAGCGAATTACATGGCCATGGTGGATTGTCTCTAGCGCTTTATACGGAGTATTTTTCTGGAAAGTAGATTTAATTGCTTCGGCACTCCTGCAGATTGTGTTCATACTCGCCGGAATTTGGGGTTGGTTCGGTTGGGGTCCCAAAGGTGCAAAGCCGGGAAAGTTAAGTAACAGAGATCGCGCACTTTGGTTAGCTGGCTTGATAGTTGCATGGTTAGTTTTCACTCCATGGCTACATTCAATTGGTGCTGCCGCCTATAAAACAGATGCGCTAATTTTCTTGGGCTCTTTTGTAGCTCAAGTAATCATGGTTTATGAAAAATATGAGAATTGGCCGCTCTGGTTCGCTGTAGATACTTTGGCGACAATTGAATACGCAGTACTTAAGTACTGGTTTACCGCACTTCTCTACTTAGCATTTACTGCAATTGCAATAGTTGGTTGGGTCAGATGGTTGCGAATCCACAAATCATCCTTATAGATGGTCCAGCTGGTTCTGGGAAAACCACGCTCTCGAAAGAGTTAAGCGAGAAACTTAATTGCCAAGTAGTTCATCTAGATGATCACTACAACGGATGGGATGAAGCTCTTAGCAATGACTTGACGCAAGCGCTTTTGAAAATAGTAAGTAATTTTTCAAATGGCAGACCTTCCGAAATTCCCACATTTAATTGGCTGAAAGCTAAGTTTGAAGGTAGCCGAGTTATTGAGCCTGCGAATACATTAATCATCGAAGGGGTTGGCTCGGGACAAAGTCAGATCCGACCATTTGCATCGAAGCTATATTGGGTTGAGACCGAGCCAGAGATCGGCTTGGCTCGAGTCCTTGAAAGAGATGGCAAGGAATACGAAGAACGTATTAAGAGCTGGCAAATTCGTGAAGCGAGCCACTTTCAAGTAGAACGCACCCGCGATTTCGCCGATTTCATTATCTCAACCACCTAAAATCCACCCCGTGAGTGATCTAAGCGGCCAGTTAATCGATAACCGCTATGAACTCCTCCGCATAATCGCCAACGGCGGTATGGGCACAATTTATGAGGGCCTTGATACTCGTTTAGATCGTAAAGTCGCCGTAAAAATCATGCACCCACACCTGGCGCAAGACGAAGAATTTATTACCCGATTCATTAGAGAGGCTAAAGCGGCCGCTTCGCTCTCCCACCCAAATATCGTCAATGTTATGGATCAAGGTTGGAACCAATCTGGAATTCCAGCAGTCTTTTTGGTGATGGAGTTGGTTGAAGGTCAAACGCTTCGCGAACTTATTGCAAGCAAAGGCAAATTCTCGGTTACGGAAACCATTAACTACTTATCACCGGTTGTTAGTGCATTAGCTGCGGCGCACAAAATCGGAATTGTTCATCGTGACATAAAACCTGAAAACATCCTCATTTCAAATGATGGTCGTATCAAGATTGCTGATTTTGGTTTAGCTCGAGGTACAAATCTAGGTCAAACCATGACAGCCGAAGCAAGTGTTATTTTGGGAAGCGTTTCCTATCTCTCGCCAGAACAAGTTCAGCGCGGCATATCAGATTCACGTAGTGATATCTATTCAGTTGGCGTAATGGCTTTCGAAATGCTTACTGGTAAGCGACCGCACATAAGCGATTCACCACTTCAGATTGCTTATATGCATGTCAATGAAGATATTCCAAAGGTAAGTAGCAAGGGAATTAAACTCCCTAAAGAGCTTGATGAACTTATCTTTGCGGCAACTAGCCGAAACCCAGACGATCGCCCAGCAGATGCACAGAGCTTCGCTAATCATTTGCGTAATATTCAAATCAAGTTTGACCCAACCAAACAACAAATGAGCTTGGAACTTGATTTACCTATTCGTAAAGAGCCTACAAAGGTTGCTGCGAAGAAAGCAGCACCGGTTGTCGAGGAATTAACTGAGGAAATTACTAAGCCAATTAAACGTGAAAAAGTCAAAGAACCTAAACCACCAAAAGAGAAGAGAGAACGCAAGTCCCGCAAGGGCTTAATGAAAGTCGCTTTAGTGCTTGCAATTGCAGTTGGCTTTGGTGGCTGGTGGAACATGATTGGTCCTGGATCTAAAGTAACAGTTCCATCTTTAGTAGGTGGCACATTAACTGATGCAGATAATCTACTTAAACCGGTTGGATTAAATAGCGAGGTTTCATCTCAAGAATTTAGTGAAGATATTGATAAAGGCGTCATTATTTCTACGCAACCAGCTGGCGGAGATAAAGTTAGCGAAGGCGCAATTGTTCATTTGACGCTTTCAAAAGGCCCTGAGCGATATACGGTTCCGAGTGTTGCACAATTAACGGCAGAGGCGGCGACAAAGCTGCTCTCCTCTATTCCAGTAGCAACGCCAGTTATTCAAGAAGTATTTAATGACAAGATTCCGAAAGGTTTTGTAATCAATACGGAACCCGCAAGTGGCAGCCAAGTAAAACGTGGCGCCGGAATCAAAATTATTGTTTCAAAAGGTATCGAACAGATTGCGCTAATCAATTTCGTAAATAAATCCGGCGAAGAAGCGATTAATTCTTTGACTGATGCTGGTTTTAAAGTGGCTCCTAAATATGTCTTTAGTGAGAAAGTTCCATTAGGTGCCGTAGTTTCACAAGATCCCGCAATTGCCAAGGACTATCCAAAAGGTACTGCGGTTTCGGTAAATATCTCTAAGGGCTCGGCCTATGTATTTATTCCTAACGTTTACTCACTATCTGAAACTAAAGCGAAGGCAACTCTAAACGCGCTTGAGCTTCAAGTGATTGTTAAGCGCATGGGCACAAAGGCAGTGAAACAAGTAACTGCGATTTCGCCGAAAATCGGCAGTAAAGTCCTTCGTGGCAGCAAGGTAACTATCACTGTAGGGTAGGCAGATGTCCAAGCAGAAGCTGCCTCGTATTGGTGCCCATACCCCAACTTCAGGTGGAATGGCTAAACGTTCATTAGGTTATGCCGAAACTATTCAAGCTGAGGCAATCCAAGTATTTACATCTAACCCACGTGGTTGGGCAACGCCCGAACCAAACCCAGCAGCAGATGAAGAGTTTCGCACCAAAGCTGCAGCCATGGATATTGCGACATATGTGCATGCGCCATTTCTAATTAACTTGGGTTCGCCAACTGAAGGTACTTACAAGAATTCACTTAACTCCACTGCGTATTCGCTTCGCCGCGGAAAAGATATTGGTGCACTTGGCGTAGTTATTCATACTGGCTCTGCTGTCGATGCAGCACATGTCGAAAATGCTTGGAAGCAAATTCACGAAGGCATGATGCCGATTCTTGAAGCTCTCGATGATGATTCTCCTTCATTGTTACTTGAACCAACAGCAGGTCAAGGTCAATCGTTAGTTAAGAAACTAGACGATCTCGAGAATTACTTGAAGGCGCTTGAATACCATCCAAAGGTTGGCATCTGCCTAGATACTTGCCACGTTTTTGCAGCTGGGCACGACATTGCAAAAAAGGGCGGCATGACTGAAACACTGGATCTCTTAGTGCAAATCGCAGGAGCTGAACGTTTCCAATTGGTTCATGCAAATGACTCAATGGACGTTTGTGGTGCGCTTAAAGATCGTCATCAGAATATTGGTGATGGCCACATAGGCGTCGATCCTTTTAAAGAGCTGCTCAAGCACCCAGCTGTGGCAAATGCACCACTTATTCTTGAAACCCCTGGCCAGGAACCAGAACATGGCAAAGAGGTCGCGCTACTTAAGAAGTTGCGCGGATGAAGCATAAGCTCGCATCTTGGCTCTTACTCCTTGTGGCAATGTCATGGGGCTTAGCTTTCGTAACCATGAAAGATGCGCTGGGGCGCCAATCTGTAAACAGCTTCCTCTTCTATCGATTCGCTTTAGCTGCCGTTGCGCTAATCATTGTTCATCCTCAGATTTTCAAGAAACTTGATCGAGACATCATTAAACATGGCGGATTCACTGGACTATTTCTAGCAGCAGGTTTCATTTTCCAAACTTACGGATTAGATATGACCGGCGCAGCAGTAACAGGATTTATTACCGGACTTTATGTTGTTGCCACACCGCTCTTCGAACAATTCTTTGGTGGACAGAAGTTAGGTCGAATTGTTTGGGTTTCGATTGGAATCGCTACAACTGGTCTTGCCCTACTTTCCTTGCGCGGATTCTCAGTTGGAATTGGCGAAATATTAGTTTTAATTAGTGCGCTCTGTTATACCGGTCAGATTATTGGCTTAAGTAAATGGAGTGAAGGCCGTGATGTTTGGGCAATGACTTTCATGCAAATTGCAGTGGTGACTGTAGTTACTGGAATCGCTGCAATGCTGGAAGGTTTCCAATCTCCTCCGGATTCAGGAGTATGGGGCGTAATCGTATTTACCGCGATTGTCTGCACAGTAACCGCCTTCGTTGTTCAAACCTGGTCACAAGCCATTATTGAATCAACTAAGGCCGCAGTCATTATGACCATGGAGGTTGTCTTCTCAGCTCTATTTGCAGTAACCATTGGCGGTGAGGTGCTCTCAATCCGCACTTTAATTGGCGGCCTGTTAGTTGTAATCTCTATGTACACAATAGTCTTTCACGAAAGTAAACCAGTACATGATTGATCTGCGTTCAGACACTGTCACAAAGCCATCTGCAGCAATGTTGGATGCGATGATGAACTCTGCAGTTGGAGACGATGTCTACGGTGACGATCCAACGGTTAATGCTTTAGAGGAGAGAGTTGCCTCAATGTTTGGCAAAGAAGCTGGCCTTTTTGCTCCAACTGGTTCACTATCCAATCAATTAGGTATTCGTTTGCTTGTGAAGCCAGGCGAAGAGTTGATTCTCGATCAAACTGCTCATATTGCACGCGCAGAATTAGGCGCTGCCGCAGCATTTAGCGGTATTACTACTCGCACTTTCCCTTCAATTAAGGGCAAATTAGATGCTCAGACCGCTCTTGATTTAGCGCATCCAGACGCTGGCCCATACTTGGTTTCGACCAAAGCAATTGCGGTTGAAGATACACATAACTTTGGTGGCGGAACTGTTCAATCATTAGACGAAATTAAGAAACTATATTCAGGTTCGCAAGAGTTGGGCCTTTCACTACACATGGATGGTGCCCGAATTTGGAATGCACATGTTGCATCTGGTACTCCATTTACCGAATATGGTAAATACTTCGAAACATTCAGCGTCTGTTTCTCTAAAGGTCTAGGCGCACCAGTTGGATCAATGATTCTCTCTACTAAAGCCAAGATTGCTGAAGCTCGCATTTGGCGCAAACGATATGGCGCCGGAATGCGACAGATTGGTCTGTTGGCAGGTGCAGTCAATTACGCTCTTGATCACAATATTGATCGCTTGAAGATTGATCACCAGAACGCGGCAAAAATTGCAGAAGCTGCAGGCATTTCTAAACCTGATACAAATATTGTGGCGCTGGATGTTTCTAAATATCCATTTGATGCTGCGCAATATGCAGCGATACTTAAAGAAAATGGAATTTTGGCTGGAGCTTTAGGTAAGAACTTTGTGCGCTTGGTGACGCATATGGATTTAACTGATGCAGATATCGAAAAGACCTGCGAAGTTTTAAAGCGCACCCTCGTGGCGTAATAGCCACTCTTTCTTGCCTAAACCATAAGCATAATTTCCTAGGTTGCCGCCAGTCTTAACAATGCGGTGACATGGCACAACCAAAGCAATTGCATTCTTTGCACATGCGCTACCCGCTGCACGTACTGCTGCTGGCGAACCTGCGCGATCTGCTAATTCTGCATATGAAATTGTGCCTTTAACTTTTCGCATTGCTTTCCATGCGGCTTGCGAAAACGCCGCGCCTGGTTGCATTACTTTGATCGCATTAATTGCGGCGATCTCTCCATCAAAGTAATCTTTCAGAAGTTCGCTAATTACCGGAATCTTCTTAACCTGTTCGATTTTATGATCTGCGTAATCAGCATGAAGAGACTCTTTGGCAGCTTTCATGGTGCTTAAATTTGCCGCAAGCAGAATCGAATCGTCGGCAATTAAATTGATATTGCCTATGGGTGATTCAAAGGTGCTAGAGAGCAGGGCCACGCGCAAAAATTAGCGGTCGCGCAACATCTCCGCAACTAAGAAAGCAAGCTCGAGTGATTGAGTGTGGTTCAAGCGTGGATCGCATGCAGTCTCATAACGGGTAGCAAGATCTTCGGCTGAAATCTTCGCTCCTCCACCAAGGCACTCAGTTACATCATCGCCAGTTAATTCGATATGAACTCCACCAGGGAATGTGCCAAGCGCTTTATGGACTTCAAAGAAACCTTTAACTTCATCCATTACATCTTCAAATTGACGTGTTTTATAGCCAGTTGATGATTCAAATGTATTGCCATGCATTGGATCGCAGACCCAAAGTACCTTTGCACCTGACTTGGTAACTCCATCGACCAACGCTGGTAGCGCTTCACGGATTTTGCCCGCACCCATTCGAGTAATAAAAGTTAAGCGGCCTGGTTCGCGATTTGGATCAAGCTTGTCGATCAAACGAAGCGCATCATCAACTGTGCTCTTTGGTCCAAGCTTCACACCAATTGGATTCTTTACCTTAGAAGCGAATTCAACATGTGCGCCGTCTAATTGACGTGTGCGTTCACCAATCCAGATGAAGTGGCCAGAGACGTCATATGGATCTCCGGTGCGCGAATCGATACGTGTTAGAGCCTTCTCATACTCCATGATTAAGGCTTCATGGCTTGCGAAGAATTCAACTGTTTTAAATTGCTCTGGCTCTACTCCAGCTGATTTCATGAAATCTAAAGCGCGACCAATTTCAGTAGCCATTGCTTCGTAGCGAGCTGCGTACGGTGTATCTTTTACGAAGCCCTTATTCCAGTCGTGAACTTTGCGAAGATCTGCAAAACCACCTTGGGTAAAAGCACGAACTAAATTAAGCGTTGCCGCAGAAGTGTTATATACACGAACTAAACGCTGCGGATCCGGACGGCGAGCTGATTCCGTAAAAGCTAAATCGTTAACCGCATCGCCACGATAAGCAGGAAGAGTTACATCTCCGCGAGTTTCAGTATCGGAAGAACGTGGCTTTGCGAATTGGCCAGCCATACGCCCAACTTTGATAACGGGCATTGATGAGTAGTACTGCAAGATTGCAGCCATTTGAAGAATAGTCTTGATGCGATCGCGAATTGAATCAGCTGTTGCCGATGCAAAAGTTTCTGCGCAATCTCCGCCTTGTAGCCAGAAAGCTTTGCCCTCTGCAGCTTGGGCAATGTGCTTCTTTAAATCATCGCATTCGCCAGCAAAAACTAAAGGTGGATAGCTCTTTAACTCATTGACCGCTGACTTTAATTCGTCAGCTGGCCACTGTGGCTGTTGTGCAGCTACAAGTGATTCGTTAAAGAGGCTATCCACGTTTAGGTTGTTAGACATCTGCGAATTGTAACTAACCGAAGAAGATCTCTGCTTCCTTATAAAGTTCGATAGGAACGGTCTTCAACTTCTCAGTTGCGCTTGCTAGAGGCACTCGAGCGATGTTGGTTCCATGAAGTGCAACCATCTTGCCCCAATCTCCTTCAGATGCAGCAGTAATTGCTTGTAGACCAAATCGAGTAGCAAGTACGCGGTCAAAAGCAGTTGGTGAGCCACCGCGCTGGATATGGCCAAGCACAGAGGTGCGGGCTTCCTTGCCGGTCTTTGCCTCAATCTGCTGAGCCAACCAATCGCCAATTCCTGAAAGCTTTACGTGGCCAAACGCATCAAGAGTTTGATCCTTTGTGACCATATCGCCATCTTGAGGAATCGCGCCTTCTGCAATCACGATGATTGGTGCATATGACTGCTTGAAACGAGATTCAACCCATTCGCAAACCTTGTCTACAGAGAACTTAACTTCTGGAATCAAGATACAAGCAGCTCCGCCTGCAATACCTGAGTGAAGCGCGATCCAACCAGCGTGGCGGCCCATAACTTCAACGATAAGTGCGCGGTGATGTGATTCCGCAGTTGTATGCAAACGATCGATTGCTTCAACTGCGATATTTACGGATGTATCAAAACCAAATGTGTAATCGGTGTTATTTAGATCGTTATCGATTGTCTTTGGAACACCGATAACTTTTACGCCAAGCGCATCTAGCTTTGTCGCAACACCTAATGTGTCTTCGCCACCGATAGCAATAAGAGCATCGATGCCCATCTTCTCTAGATTCTCTTTGATTCGTTCAACGCCATTTTCGATTTTGAATGGGTTGGTACGTGAAGAACCAAGAATGGTTCCGCCGCGAGGCAAGATGCCGCGAGTGGTATGAAGGTTCAATTCCATGGTTAGACCTTCAAGTGGACCACGCCATCCGTCACGGAAACCGATGAATTCATGTCCGTACTCTTTAACACCCTTACGAACAACTGCACGGATAACTGCATTTAGACCTGGGCAGTCGCCGCCGCCAGTTAGCACGCCAATACGCATGTAAAACTCCAATAAAATATTTTGAAAATCTAGGAATTAGATTTATTAGATATAAATGTCAACGCTGACGATGGTCGAAATTCTAGCCCGAACCCGCGAGTATTACTATCAGGCGCTTACGCGTACGCCCTTACCAACAACAACAATTCCGCTATCTGTAACGGTAAAACGCTGTCTATCGCGCTCTAAATCCACGCCTATTTGAGCTCCTGGCTCGATAACCACGCCTTTATCGATAATTGCGCGTCTAATTACTGCGCGATCCCCGACTCTAACGTTAGGCATTAAAACTGCATGATCTACGAACGCGCCGCTACCTACGACTACGTCATAGCCCGTAACAGTATGTCCTAAATGTCCGCCCGCAATAATCGAACCAGCAGCAACAATTGAATCTTGCGCCAATCCACCCTCAGAGAATTTTGCAGGTGGAAGTGATGGCGGATTGGTAAGTAGCGGCCAATCACGGTTATACAAATTAAAAATTGGATGAATTGATACTAAATCCATATGTGCATCAAAGTAAGCGTCGATTGAACCTACATCGCGCCAATATCCCTTATCGCGCGGGGTTTCGCCTGGAACCACGTTATTTGCAAAATCGTAAACTTTTGCTTGGCCCTGTGCGGTGAGCATTGGAATGATATTTCCACCAATGTCATGGCGAGATTCCAAATTCTCTGAATCTAGTATCAACGCTTCTTCCATAACATCACGCTTGAAAATGTAATTACCCATTGAAATCAATGTGAGATCAGGGTGCCCTGGCATCGCTGGAGGATTTGCTGGTTTTTCGTGGAATGCCTTAATTGTGATTCCATCTTCAGCTAATTCGATACAACCAAATTCCGACGCTTCGCTACGAGGTACGCGAATTGCTGCAATCGTGATTCCGGCATTTGTCTCGCGATGTTGCTGGAACATCTGCATTGGATCCATGCGGTAAACGTGATCGGCACCAAAAACTAGAACATCTTTTGGATTTTCATCATGAATTAAATTGAAGTTCTGCAGAATTGCATCTGCGCTTCCCGTGTACCAACGTGGTCCTAAA
>CAYMVX010000009.1:0-3235 GCA_964394375.1 uncultured Actinomycetes bacterium | reverse complement strand
ATTGAAGTTCTGCAGAATTGCATCTGCGCTTCCCGTGTACCAACGTGGTCCTAAACGTTGTTGCGCAGGTACTGGGGTTACATAATTGCCAAGCAATGTAGACATGCGCCAAGTGGTCGTAATATGGCGGTCCAGTGAATGTGACTTGTATTGAGTAAGAACCGCGATTCTGCGCATATCTGCATTTACTAGATTTGAAAGCACGAAATCAATTAATCGATATGAACCGGCAAATGGAACTGCTGGTTTTGCGCGATCTGCGGTGAGCGGCATTAAACGCTTACCTTCTCCGCCTGCTAGAACTATTCCTAGCGGATAGTCGCGGAATGTCATGTCTGTACTTTATCTTGCTTATCGGTGGCGCGATAGGGTTTTTGAAAATAAGGTTTGGTCATGAGTTCTGGATTGAGAATCGGTCTGATTACCAAGGAATGGCCGCCGCAGGTTTATGGTGGCGCCGGAGTCCATGTGGTGCAGTTATCTCAAGCTCTCCGAAATCAGCCAAATATTGAAGTAGATGTCCACTGTTTTGGTGGTCCTCGTAATGATGCGAATGGATATAACACTCCTGCAGGTTTTGAAAATTCAAATGCAGCCCTTCAAGCTCTAGCAACCGACTTGGCAATCGCAGATAATTTAAGCGGCGTTGATGTTATTCATTCACATACTTGGTATGCCAACTTCGCTGGTTTTACCGCAAACTTATTGCACGGTATTCCTCATGTTGTGAGCGCCCATTCACTCGAACCACTGCGTCCATGGAAGGCAGAACAGTTAGGTGGCGGTTACCAAATTTCTTCATGGGCCGAGAAGAGCGCATATGAAGCTGCCGATGCGATTATCGCGGTTTCGGATGGCATGCGCGCCGATGTGCTTAAAGCTTATCCAAATGTAGATCCCGCGAAGGTAGTTACGATTCGCAATGGTGTTGACGTTTCTAAATTCGCACCAAATACAAAGACGGATGTATTAAAGAAGCACGGCATCGATGGAAGGTACGCAATCTTCGTTGGCCGCATTACTCGCCAAAAAGGTTTGGCACATCTTCTTCGAGCTTGGCAAAACGTCTCTCCTGAATACGGCTTAGTCCTTGCTGCCGGTTCTCCTGACGAACCAGGTATCGGAAAAGAGGTTGAAGAGTTAATTAGCGAATTGCAGAAAACGCGAAAAAACATTTGGTGGATTAAAGAGATGGCGCCACACGATGAATTAACTTCATTGCTGACTAATGCAGATCTCTTCCTCTGTCCTTCAATTTACGAACCATTGGGCATTGTTAATCTAGAAGCCATGGGTTGCGAAACTGCAGTGTTGGCTTCCCGCGTAGGCGGAATTCCGGAAGTTGTTGCAGATGGTGAAACTGGACGTTTAGTTAATTACGATTCAAGTAATTCAGCTAAGTTTGAATCTGATCTCACTAATCAAATCGAAGATTTGATGTCTAAATCAGATTTGCTCGTAACTATGGGCAAGGCAGGTCGTATTCGTGCCGAGAAACACTTTGGATGGGATGCCGTCGCAAAGCAGACAATCGAACTTTATAACTCGCTTCTAAAGTAGACTTTCGAGCCTATGACTCGCAAACATCTTGGCCAATTTATTCTTGTCGGTTTCCTTTGGGGTGTTCCCTATTTATTCATGCGCGTAGCTGTGCGCGAATGGGATCCTTCAGTAGTTGTTTTTGGTCGCGTAGTAATTGGAGCAGCGATTCTCTTCCCTATCGCAATTCGCCGCGGAGTCATGAAAGATACTTTGTTAGGAATTAAGTGGATTATTGCCTACGCGATCTTTGAAATGTGCGGTCCTTGGTACCTTATTACACATGCTGAAACAAAGTTGAATTCTGGTCTTGCCGGTTTATTAGTTGCAACCGTACCGATTTGGTCCACAATCTATTCATCTCTAGCTGGCGATAAAACAGTTTGGCATGCAAAGCGCTTAATGGGAATTGTGGTTGGTTTTATTGGATTAGTTTTAATTGTAGGTATCGAAACCATCTCAGGTGCAGCTGATCCATTTAGCGTCTTTCAAGTTGTTTTAGCCGCGATTCTCTATTCAACAGCAATGGCAATTATCCTAAAAGGTATGCCGAATGGTGATGGGGTTGCTATTAATGCTGTGGCAATGGCGCTAACCGCTTTAATCTTTGCGCCATCTGCGCTTACAAATCTACCTTCGAAGATGCCTTCATTTAGCGCAACTGCGTCGTTGGTAGGCCTTGGAGTACTTAGTACCGGTATCGCATTTATGATTTATTTCGGCCTTATTAAAGAGATTGGTCAAGCTCGAGGATCTCTAGTTACCTATTTAAATACCGCATTTGCAGTTGTGCTTGGCGTAATTATTTTGGGAGAACCAATCACAATCGGAATGATTATTGGTCTACCGCTAGTGTTAATTGGTTCTTACTTTGCTTCCAGAAAAGCAGTTACTCCATAAAACCTAGTCGCTCAAGCAACTTAGGATCTTTCTGCCACTCTTTACTGACTTTTATATGTAGCCCCAAGAAACACTTGCCACCTATTAGCGCTTCGATATCTTTTCGCGCAGTCATACCAATCTCTTTAAGAGTCTCCCCTTTATGTCCAAGCAAAATACCGCGCTGAGAATCACGTTCGATATGAATTGTGGCGTGAATATCCGTTAACTCTTTGCCTTCTCGCTTACTCATTTCATCAATTGTTACGGTGATTGAATGTGGAAGTTCTTGACGTACGCCTTTGATTGCAGCTTCACGGATATGTTCGCAGATCAACTTTTCTAGGGTTTGATCACTCTTTTGGTCATCAGGATAGAGCTGTGGGCCTTCCGGCAAATGCTTTGAAAGCAACGTTGAAAGTACATCTACTTGTAACGCTTTGACTGCTGACACCGGAATAATCTCGGTCCAGTCGGCTAAGCCACCAACTTCCATTAAACGTACTGGCAGAGTCTCTTTTGCGACCGTATCAATCTTGGTAACTACCGCAATCTTCTTTGCCCGAGAATTCTTTACGATGTTAAGAATATGTTCATCCCCAGCGCCAGTTTTTTCATTGGCAGGAAATGTCATGATGACTATATCTACGCTTTCAAGCGATTCAGTAACTACTTCGTTTAAGCGGCGACCGAGCAGAGTGCGAGGTTTATGCATACCTGGTGTATCAACCAACACTGCCTGGAAATCAGGACCGTTAACAATTCCACGAATTGCATGGCGAGTGGTATTTGGATGATGCGAAGTAATCGCAACTTT
>CAYMVX010000008.1:0-20221 GCA_964394375.1 uncultured Actinomycetes bacterium | reverse complement strand
AGCAAGCGGCGGATTCGACCTGCAATTGCATCCTTAGTCATGGGCGGAGTTGCAAGTGAGCCCAACTCTTCAAGAGATGCTTGGCCGTGATTGATTCTCAGTTCACCGGCCTCTTTTAAATGTTCTGGAATAGTGTCACCGAGAATTTCCATCGCGCGTTGAACGCGGGCAGATGCAGCAACTGCAGCACGAGCACTACGTCGAAGATTTGCATCATCGAAATTTGCTAAACGATTTGCAGTAGCTCGAACTTCACGTCGCATACGACGTTCTTCCCAAGCCATTACAGATTCATGTGCACCGAACCGTGTAAGTAGCGCTCCGATTGCATCGCCATCGCGAATTACTACACGATCTACACCACGAACTTCGCGAGCCTTTGCAGAGATTCCTAAACGTCTTGCAGCTCCGACAAGTGCAAGTGCTGCTTCCGGACCTGGGCAGGTAATTTCAAGAGAAGATGAACGACCTGGTTCTGTTAGTGAGCCGTGTGCAATAAAGGCACCGCGCCATGCAGATTCTGCATCGCAGATTGGACCGTTAACAACTTGAGGTGGCAAGCCGCGAATTGGACGATTGTGCGAATCAACTAAACCGGTTTGTCTTGCAAGAGCTTCGCCATCTGCGATTACTCGAATTACATATCTAGATCCTTTTCGAATTCCAGATGAAGAGATAACTGCTAAATCTGATTCATGTCCATATAGATCAGCGATATCTTTACGAAGTCGACGAGCGCTTTGTGCTGCATCTAATTCGACCTCTACAACAATTTTCCCTGCTGCAATGTGTAAACCACCTGCGAAGCGAACCAGTGCGGAGACCTCAGCTTTACGGCAGCAAGGTTTAGTCACTGGTAGACGAGTCAGTTCGTCTTTTAAGCTGGAAGTCATTGCCATAACGGGCGTTATTCAACCCTACTTGCGTTGAAAATGTGGCTGAAAGTTGAAATTAATTTCGAAATATCGTGATGAATTGCTCCAGGCGCGCGCCTTAAGTCACCAATAATCAATTTTCCGCCAAAACCTTCAACCAATGCTTCAAGGTTCTCCGGATCTCGTAACCCTGAATGGTCAGCGACTACATAATCAAACCTAAGTGAAGGCGCATATTGATTTAGAAGTTGGAGATGTTCTTGCGGGGTGTATCCAGCGAATTCATCACCAGCGATAGATGGGTGCGCATCAAGATTGAGGAGAATAATTTTCTTTGCGCTACTTGCACATAAAGCATCGCGTTGTGCAGGAACCATTAAATGTGGAAGTACCGATGTAAGCCATGATCCTGGGCCCATAGTTATGAAATCGGCATCTTCGATTGCTCGAATTACCTCTGGACGTGCTGGCGGATTTTCGGGAATGATGCGTATCGACTCTAAGCGACCCTTAGCTGTCGCAACTTCCTTTTGGCCACGAACCACAATTCGTCCAACGCTTGTTTGAAATGTTCCTTCAATATCAAGTGGTTGTGCCGCCATTGGTAGAACACGACCGACCACTCGAAGCAGCGAACCAACGCGATCAAGTCCTGCAACGAAGTCACCGTCCCGATCCCACAACGCAGTCAACAGCAAATTTCCAACTGTATGTTTATTTAAGTGACCTTCGCTAGTGAAGCGATACTGCAAGATCTCAGCCCAACTTCTACCCCAATCATCATCGGAGCAGAGCGCAGTTAACGCCATTCGCAAATCTCCAGGAGGAAGAATGTCGAACTCTTCGCGCAATCGTCCACTTGAACCACCGTTATCGGCAACAGTTACAACTGCCGTGATTTGGTGAGTTAATTGACGTAAAGCACTTAGAGTTGCAGCAAGTCCATGTCCACCACCGAGCGCTACAACATTAGGTGTTGAAAAATCTAATTGGCTCATTCGCGTCCAACATCGCGATGCACAGCATGTGCTTCGATTTCAAAATCGCCACTTTTACCGGAAAGCTGTTTAGCTAACTCTTCCGCGATTGCAACGCTACGGTGCTTGCCTCCGGTGCAGCCGACAGCAAGAGTGATGTACTTCTTGCCTTCTCGTAAATAACCTCCGCTCATCTTTTTCAAGAGAGCCGAATAATTTGCAATCGTTTCACTAACGCCTTCTTGAGTAAGAACATAGCTACTTACTTCAGAGGACTGTCCGGTCTTGGGACGAAGTTCCGGAACCCAATGAGGATTAGGAATGAAACGACAATCTAGAACCAAATCGGAATCAACTGGGATTCCGTACTTATATCCAAAACTTAATACATTGATGCGTACACCTGCAGCGCCGTCACTCTTAAAGAATTCATTGATGCGTTTCTCTAATTGATGAACATTCAAATTGCTGGTATCAATCACTTGATCTGCGTCTGCTCGGAACTCTTCTAACCTGACGCGCTCCTTGGTAATGCCATCGACAATGCGACCACTTCCCTGCAATGGATGCGGGCGTCGAGTGGATTCAAATCTCTGCACCAGCGCCTGATCAGATGCGTCAAGAAAGAGCATGCGATAGTTAATCCCAGCCCCTCGTAACTCTTTTATTGAACTGCTTAAATCATCAAAATACTTACCGGTGCGAACATCTACAACTACGGCGATTCTTGGAGCATCAGATGCTTGAACTAATCCAAGCAAAAGGGCCGGTGGCAAGTTATCGACAACGTACCAGCCCGAATCTTCTAAAGCATGCGCAACCGTGGAGCGCCCAGCGCCTGACATTCCGGTTAGAAGTAAGAGTTCATTGCTCATGCCAATATCTTCCAACATCTGTCAAGCATCATGAATTTCGCCAGTCTCCATATCTATCGAAACTGAGCTAGTGCTCAAGTGTTCGCTGATTGCTTTTGCTAGTCGCTCACCAATTCCTGGAGTCTGAGCAATATCTTCGGGCGTCGCTTTCTTGATAGCCGAGACCGAGCCGTATCTATCTAGTAACGCTGATCTTCGGGTTGGTCCTAAGTCTTCAATCTCATCTAGCAGTGATTCCAGCATGATTTTTGAACGTCTTGAGCGATGGAAAGTGATTGCAAATCTATGTGCTTCATCGCGAACTCGTTGAAGTAAATAAAGCCCTTCGCTATTACGAGGCAAGATAACTGGGTCTGGATTTCCGGGTAACCAAATCTCTTCCAAACGTTTTGCCAAACCAACAACCGCAATATCTGTTATGCCTAGCTCAAGAAGTGCGCGTTCCGCTGCAGCTACCTGTGGCGCACCACCGTCGACCACAATCAAATTTGGTGCGTAAGCAAACTTTCCTGCAACTTCGCCAATTTCGACATTTTGATCCGATATCCAACGTTTCATACGACGAGTAATTACTTGGTGCATTGCACGAGTGTCATCTTTAGCTGTTTCAGTTTCAATAATGAAACGTCGATAATCGCTCTTCTTGACTTGGCCATCTTCGAAAACCACCATCGATGCAACAACCGTAGTTCCAGATGTATTGGAAATATCGAAACATTCGATACGTAAAGGTGCGGTATCAAGAGCAAGCGCCTCTTGAACTTGAGTGAGGGCTTTACCGCTCACTGCCGCGTCATTGGCTCGTTTCGAGAGGTATTGAATTAATGAATAACGCGCATTTCGCTCAACTGTTTGTGAAAGCTCTAACTTCTCCCCACGTTGTGGAATTCGAATATCTACCTTAGCTCCACGAAGCTCGGTTAAGAATTTAGATAACCCCTCATCTACTTCTCGGTTGATTATTAGCTCAGATGGCAGCTCTTCTTCCCCGTAAATAGAGACCAAGAAAGGCGTTAATTCGTCTTCACCTTCTAGAATTTCATTTTGGTTAAGAATCCAACTTCTTGATCCGCGTATTGATCCTGCACGAATTTTGAATATCGACGCTGCAGTATGTAGCCCTTCCGTATAAAGGGAGATTACATCTGCATTTAGAGTTTCAGATAAAGCGGCATCGTTGGATTCTTGCGCTGTATTTAGAGCATTCACTTGATCGCGAAGCCGTGCCGCTCTTTCGAACTCTTCATTCTTGGAAGCTTCTGCCATCTCGCGTTCGAGAATGCTGATTAGGTCTGTATTCCCACTACTTAAGAATTTGTCGAGCTTAATCGCAAGCTCTTTATGCTCCTCTTCGCTGACCCAGCCGACACAAGGAGCGGAGCATTTACCGATGTCACCTAGCAGGCACTGGCGTTTGCTTGCTTTGGCACGATCGAAATTGCCTGCAGTACAGCTACGAATTGGAAAGACTTTAAGTAATGTGTCATGGGTACTTCGTAGTGCCCACGCTTGGATGTATGGACCGTAGTACTTAACTCCCTTGCGTTTTTCTTGTCGCGTTATAAAAAGTCTAGGAAATTTATCATTAATAGCTAAAGCTAAATAGGGATAAGACTTATCGTCTCTAAAACGAACATTAAATGGAGGCTTAAATTGTTTGATCCACGTGTACTCAAGTGAAAGCGCCTCTACTTCACCGCTAACAATTGTCCAATCACAGCGAACTGCTTCCGTAACCATGCGATCAGTACGTTCGGCCAACCCGCTTTGAAAATAGGAAGATAAACGATTCTTTAAATTGATCGCCTTGCCCACATAAAGAACCCGGTCATCCTTATCAAAGAAGCGATAAACCCCTGGCTCTGTTGGAATATTCTCCGGGCGGAAATTGGCCGGCATCTCTACTTCTTTGCAGCAGGTTTCTTAGGCGGGCTAGCTTTTCGATTATTTGCCAATATCTCTTTGACGAACTTACCCGTATAGCTAGCAGAAACTTTCGCAACTTCTTCTGGTGTTCCTTGAGCTACGACCGTACCGCCTCTGAAACCACCTTCAGGCCCCATGTCGATAATCCAGTCAGCGCTCTTGATTACATCCAAATTATGTTCGATAACAACTACCGTGTTACCTGTATCGACTAGACGATTTAACACAATTAAAAGCTTGCTCACATCTTCGAAGTGAAGGCCTGTCGTTGGTTCGTCCAAGACATAAATTGTGCGACCTGTTGAGCGGCGTTGAAGTTCGGTTGCCAACTTAACGCGCTGTGCTTCTCCTCCGGAGAGAGTCGGTGCCGATTGTCCTAATCGAACATATCCAAGCCCGACATCGCAGAGTGTCTTTAAGTAACGTGCAATAGTTGGAACAGATTCGAAGAAGTTATGCGCCTCTTCTATTGGCATATTCAATACATCGGCAATGGTCTTACCTTTGTAGTGAACTTCCAAAGTTTCGCGGTTGTATCGAGCGCCGTGACAAACTTCGCAAGGTACATACACATCCGGCAAGAAGTTCATCTCAATCGTGATAGTTCCATCTCCAGAACAGTTCTCGCAACGCCCGCCTTTAACGTTAAAACTAAATCGACCTTGCTGATATCCACGAACTTTTGCTTCTGTGGTTTCGGCAAAGAGAGCGCGAACTTTGTCGAAGACTCCGGTGTAAGTTGCAGGATTGGAACGAGGGGTCCGTCCAATTGGTGACTGATCGACGTGAACAACTTTGTCTAAATTATCGATACCAGTAACAGTGCGATGGCGACCAGGCACTTGGCGTGCACCATTTAACTTATTTGCCAATGAAACATAGAGAATGTCATTTACTAGAGTTGATTTACCGGAGCCTGAAACACCAGTTACGGCTACGAATAAACCGAGCGGAATCTCGACATCGATATCCTTCAGATTATTCTCTTTCGCGCCTTTTACAACCAACTTTCGTTTAGGATCAATCGGGCGGCGAATATTTGGGATTTCGATTGCTTTACGGCCTGAAATATATGCGCCAGTAATTGATTCTTTGCTATTGATTAAGTCTTCGTAAGGGCCGCTTACCACGACCTTTCCGCCATGTTCACCTGCTCCCGGTCCAATATCAACAATCCAATCTGCAGTTCTGATTGTCTCTTCATCGTGTTCGACAACGATTAGCGTGTTTCCTAGATTGCGCAAACGAGTCAGAGTGTCAATCAAGCGTCGATTGTCTCTTTGATGTAGTCCAATGCTTGGTTCATCAAGCACATAAAGCACTCCAACTAACCCTGAACCAATTTGAGTAGCCAGACGGATACGTTGCGCCTCTCCACCTGAAAGCGAACCAGCAGCTCGAGAAAGGGTTAAGTAATCTAAACCCACGTCCAGCAAGAAACCCATGCGTTCGTGAACTTCTTTTAGTACACGTTCTGCAATTTTGGCTTCCCGCGCATTCAATTTAATGTTCTTCAAGAAAGTTGCACACTCGTCTAGAGAGAGTTCACAGACTTCGTAAATTGATTTGCCGCCAATAGTCACTGCCAGAATCTCCGGCTTTAAACGCGCGCCTTTGCAAACTTGGCAAGGAGTTTCGCGCATAAAAGCTTCATATTTATCGCGTGCATAGTCACTATCTGTCTCGCCATGCTTACGTTCGATAAAGGAGACCACGCCTTCATAACCTGTGGCATAAATTCGGTCTCGACCATATCGATTTTTGTACTTAACTTTAAGTTCATAGTCGTAACCATGGAGAACAGCATCTTTTGCCTTTTCAGAGAGTTTCTTCCAAGGGGTATCAAGCGAGAATTTGAGATCCTTCGCTAGAGTTTCAAGAAGGCGCATGAAATATTCGCTACCACTACTTGATGACCAGAGAGAAATAGCGCCTTCGTTAATTGAAATCGAATCGTCTGGAATAACCAATTCGGGATCTACTTCTAGTTTGTTTCCAAGACCAGTGCATTCTGGGCAAGCGCCAAACGGTGAATTGAAAGAGAATGAACGAGGTTCAAGTTCTTCGAAAGATAATGCACAATCATGGCAAGCTAAATGCTCAGAATATGTAAGTTCTTCTTTCCCGATTACATCAAGAACAACTATGCCATTACCTAGTTTCAGGGCCGTTTCAATCGAGTCTGTGATTCGCGATTTAGATTCTGGCTTAACTTGCAAGCGATCAATCACAATTTCGATTGTGTGCTTCTCTTGCTTCTTAAGTTTCGGCGGTTCCGCCAATTGAATAACTTCTCCGTCAACACGTGCGCGTGAGAATCCTTGAGTAATTAATTCCTGCCACACATCGGCAAATTCACCTTTACGTGCTCGCACCATTGGCGCTAATACTTGAAACTTAGTTCCAGCAGGTAAATCAAGAATTTGATCAACGATTGCTTGTGGAGTTTGGCGAGCTACTTCCTTGCCGCAATTTGGACAGTGTGGACGCCCAGCGCGAGCAAAGAGCAGACGTAAGTAATCATAAACTTCAGTGATTGTTCCGACCGTTGAACGTGGATTACGGTTTGTAGATTTTTGATCAATAGAAACTGCTGGCGATAAACCTTCAATGAAATCAACATCCGGCTTATCCATCTGCCCCAAGAACTGACGCGCATATGCAGATAGAGATTCAACATATCGACGTTGGCCTTCTGCGAAGATGGTGTCGAATGCAAGTGAAGATTTGCCGGAGCCTGAAAGACCAGTGAAAACTACAAGCGAATTTCGAGGCAGTTCGAGCGAGACATTCTTTAGGTTATGTTCGCGTGCTCCACGAACTACCAAATTATCAGCCACTTACTCCGCCTCTTCCATTGCTCTTAGCTCTCGCTTTAAATCCTTAATTTCATCACGGAGTCTTGCCGCAAGTTCGAACTGCAACTCAGCGGCTGCTCCGCGCATCTGTTCGGAGAGGGACTCTATCAACGCCATTAGCTCTTGTCTTGGCAGACTTACCAAAGCTTTACTGTGAACGCCGATTGCTGGCGCATCTATACGTCGACCGCCTAGCAGCTTCTGGGTATCTTCCTCTTCCTTTGCAATTAACTCGGTGATATCAGAAATCTTCTTACGCAATGGTTGTGGATCAACGCCTTTTTCGGTGTTGTAGGCAATCTGCTTTGCGCGACGACGGTTAGTTTCATCTATCGCTTTGCGCATTGAATCAGTCATATTGTCTGCGTACATATGAACTTCGCCAGATACGTTACGTGCCGCACGGCCAATTGTTTGAATCAAGGAGGTCGCAGAGCGAAGGAAGCCCTCTTTGTCCGCATCCAAAATAGAGACCAAAGAAACTTCTGGTAAGTCCAAACCTTCACGCAGCAAGTTAATTCCAATTAAAACGTCGTACTCGCCCATACGTAATTCTCGAAGTAGTTCTACGCGGCGCAAAGTATCCACTTCTGAGTGAAGATAGCGAACTCGCACTTTTCGCTCTTGAAGATACTCGGTCAGATCTTCTGCCATCTTCTTAGTTAAAGTGGTAACTAATACGCGTTCATTTTTCTCTGCTCTGATATTAATTTCGTTTAACAAATCATCAATCTGCCCGCGAACTGGTTTTAGAACAATCTTTGGATCAACTAAGCCGGTAGGACGGATTACTTGTTCGACTACGCTGCCGTTGGTCTTCTCCAATTCGTACTTACCTGGTGTCGCAGATAAATAGACCTTCTGCCCTACTCGTTCGAGAAATTCTGGAAATTTGAGTGGGCGGTTATCCATTGCACTTGGCAGGCGGAATCCATGTTCAACCAGAGTTCGCTTACGTGAAGCGTCTCCTTCAAACATTGCTCCGATTTGCGGAACCGTAACGTGACTTTCATCGATAACAACTAAGAAATCTTCTGGGAAGTAATCTAGTAAGCAGTTTGGCGCGCTTCCTGGTTCGCGATCATCAAGGTAGCGAGAATAGTTTTCGATTCCACTACAAAAACCAAGTTGTTGCATCATTTCCATGTCGAATGTTGTTCGCATTCTTAAGCGTTGAGCTTCAAGAAGTTTGCCCTGCTTTTCAAACTTGGCAACCTGCATCTCCATGTCTGCTTCGATCTCACCTAGTGCACGCTTCATGGTTTCGGGACCTGCGGCATAATGTGTTGCCGGGAAGATATACATCTCAGTTTCGTCGTGGACAATTTCGCCGGTCAGAGGATGCAAAGTAGTGATACGTTCGATTTCGTCACCGAACATTTCAATTCGGACCGCTAACTCTTCGTACATAGGAATGATTTCGATAGTGTCACCGCGTACACGGAATGTTCCGCGCTCAAATGCTAAATCGTTTCGTTTGTATTGAATATCTACGAAACGTCGAAGCAGCGCATTTCGCTCAATCTCTTCACCCACACGCAAGCGAACCATGCGATCTACATATTCCTGAGGAGTTCCCAAGCCGTAGATACATGAAACGGTTGCAACCACAATAACATCGCGTCGAGTAAGTAAAGAATTGGTAGCGGAGTGTCGTAAGCGCTCCACTTCTGCGTTAACCGAAGAATCTTTTTCGATGAAAGTGTCCGTCTGTGGAACGTAAGCTTCTGGCTGGTAGTAATCGTAATAACTCACGAAATACTCAACTGCATTATTCGGTAAAAGCTCACGGAACTCGTTAGCCAATTGCGCAGCTAAAGTCTTGTTATGAACCAAAACCAAAGTAGGCCGTTGGAGGCGCTCAATTAACCATGCGGTCGTTGCAGACTTACCTGTACCCGTAGCGCCTAGTAGAACTACATCTTCTTCGCCTGCATTAATGCGTCTAGCAAGTTCTTCGATCGCCTCAGGCTGATCTCCTGCTGGTTTGTAATCTGAAATAACTTGGAAAGGCGCAACTTTGCGCTGCAAATCAGTTACAGGGCGCACTTAACTCTTCCCAGATTTTCTCTACTTTGCGTAACAACTCTTCCTCTGAGCCGTCATTGTCAATCACAATGTTAGCCGCAGCTTTACGCGCTTGCGGTGTTGCCTGATTGGCAACCCTCTTCTCTATTTCAGAGATGAAGAGTCCGCGCGCCATTAGCCTTTCAACTCTAGCTTCCATCGGCGCCTCGACTGTAATTACTAAATCAAATTTATCGGCAGCATTGGTCTCAACTAGCAACGGAATTTCGTAAATCAAAATTCGATCATCAGAGAGAGACTTGCGCGCATCAGCAAGAGTTTGTTGAACTAGCGGGTGAATAATTGATTCAAGTTTCTTGCGTTTAGTTTCGTCGGAAAAAACTATCTCACCAAGTTTGCGACGATTGATATCGCCATCTACAAGAATTTCATCACCAAATGCTGCTACCACTTGATCAAAACCTGCGCTGCCGCGTTCGATAGCTTGGCGCGCTAATTGATCAGCATCAATTACTTCAGCACCTAAAGAGAAGAAGTAATTCGCAACTAAAGACTTGCCTGCGCCAATGCCGCCTGTAAGTGCAATTACCTTCATGTCGTTAAGCCTATCTAAATAAAAAGCCCCACTAGAAACTAGCGGGGCTTTTTAACTTAATTACTTAGATTATTCAGCAGGTGTTGCTTCTGCAGCCTCTGCTGCTTTAGCTGCATCCTTCTGAGCCTTGTGTGCCATGAAGCGTGCTTGAGCTTCAGCGTATTGACGCTCCCACTCTTCGCGCTGTGCTTCGAATCCTGGCTTCCACTCTTGAGCATCCGCATCGAATCCTTCTGGATAGATGAAGTTGCCTTCAGCATCGTAACGAGCAGGCATGCCGTACTGAGTTGGATCAAATGCTTCCACTTCAATTTCAGCGCCTTCGTTAGCTTGCTTTAGAGATAGAGAGATACGACGACGCTCTAGATCGATGTCGATAATCTTTACGAATAGTTCGTCGCCAACCTGAACAACCTGCTCAGGGATTTCTACGTGGCGCTCTGCCAATTCAGAGATGTGTACTAGACCTTCGATACCTTCGTGTACACGGATAAATGCACCGAATGGCACAAGCTTTGTAACAACACCTGGCACAACTGTATTAATTGTGTGGGTGCGAGCAAATGCCTGCCATGGGTCTTCCTGTGTTGCCTTAAGTGAAAGCGATACACGCTCGCGCTCGAAATCAACTTCTAGAACTTCTACAGTTACTTCGTCGCCAACTTCAACAACCTCTGATGGATGATCAATGTGCTTCCATGAAAGCTCTGATACGTGAACAAGACCATCAACGCCACCAAGATCAACGAATGCACCAAAGTTAACGATTGAAGAGATCACACCGGTACGTACTTGACCCTTCTGTAGCTGGTTCAAGAATGTGGTGCGTGATTCTGATTGTGTTTGCTCTAGGTATGCACGACGTGAAAGAACAACATTGTTACGGTTCTTATCAAGTTCGATGATGCGTGCTTCAACGGTCTTGCCAATGTATGGTGAAAGATCGCGTACACGGCGCATTTCAACTAGAGATGCTGGAAGGAATCCGCGAAGTCCGATATCAACAATCAGACCACCCTTTACAACTTCAATAACTGTTCCAGTTACTACTTCGTCGCGCTCCTTCTTGCCTTCGATTTCGCCCCAAGCCTTTTCGTACTGAGCGCGCTTCTTAGAAAGAATTAAACGGCCTTCTTTATCTTCCTTTTGAAGAACTAGGGCCTCAATATTGTCTCCGACTTTTACCAATTCATTTGGGTCAACGTCGTTTCGAATTGATAATTCGCGAGATGGGATTACACCCTCTGTCTTATATCCGACGTCTACTAGAACTTCTTCGCGATCTACCTGGACGATAATTCCAGATACTAAATCGCCGTCATTGAAATTTCGGATTGTGCCTTCGATTGCGGCAAGAAAATCTTCTGCTGAGCCAATATCGTTAATTGCGATTTGTGGCTTGTTTGATGTAGTCAAAATACTCCGTAGGGATAGTTAGTAGTAGGGATGAAAACTGATGGCTTCAATATTCAACTTGCGAAGGACAAGTTTATTGGCGCACTAAATATGGAGCAAATCCGATGATTTCGCCGTTAGGCTTAGGCTCAAAATGAAGCGCTATAAAGAGATTTGGTCAGTAAAGATCGCAAGATATCTACTCCTTGCGGCCTTCCCTGCTCGTTTGGCGTACTCAATGATTGGCCTAGCTATCTTCTTCAAAGCCGAGCAAACAACCGGCTCAATTCCTGTTGCAGGTTTAGCGCTTGGTCTAAATTCTTTAGCTGGATCATTTACCGCCGGAATCCGAGGCGCTGCAATTGATCGCTGGGGACATAAATGGCCAATTCGAATATTGGTTCCAGGTTATGCCGCTGGAATTTTTATGGAGAACATGGCAACTAGTTCAACAGAGATTTTAGTTTGGGCATTCATTTTAGGCATCTCAGCTCCGCCCATTAATATTTCAATTCGCCCACTTTGGAAGCAAATATTTCCTGAGGAATTAGTGCGCGGAGCTTACGGTGTTGATACCGCGCTAATGAATTCAGTTGGAGTTATTGGTCCAGCTATTGCAACAACGCTCTCACTTTCTTCAAGACCTGGTAGCGCGCTAACCGTATGTGCAGTTTCAATGCTAGTTGGCGGTTTCGCACTAGAACGCATCATCACATCACGTAGCTGGGTGCACGAGAAGAAGGAACCAAATCAAGCAAGTTTCTTGCGCGTACCTGCTATTCAATTATTAATGTTTGAAGGAATTTTCATTGGACTTGGTTGGGGCTTCTTTGATGTTGGAGTCCCTGCGTACACAACATTGGAAGGCGTGCCACATCGAACTGCTTGGCTCTTCGCCATTATGGCTGCAAGCAACGTTGCCGGTGGTTTGATTGCAGGGCTATTAAAGAAACGTAAGTCTTCATATCGCACAATGCGATCAATATATGGCGCCTGGGCGCTCTTCTCGCTACCGCTCTACTTCACTCAGCCGAATTGGACCCTGGCGCTTGTTGGCGCATCATTAGGACTAGCAGGCGGCGCTCTACAAGTTATTTACTTTGAAGTGCTTGAGCTCGTACGTCCTCCAGGAACTGCAACCGCATCACTTGGTTGGCTATGGACTATTGAAGGATCCATGGCAGCTTTAGGCTCGGCAATTGGTGGATGGGTTGCAAAGAATTTATCACCGCAGATTTGTTTAGCCACAACTTCGATAATGCTCTGCATTGGTTATGTGATTATGACTATAGGCCGCAAACGTTTAGCTGCTGCTGATATTCCACCAACAGAAGCTGCAACAACTGAAGCGATTGGCGATACCGAAGATTTAACCGAGTAATCAATGCTCGGCTGCGTGCCAACTTTTCCCGTGCCCAATATTCACCGAAAGGGACACTCTTAGTGGATACGCAGCACCCATCTCCTGCTTAACTAATTCGATTAACTGATCTAACTCTGAATCAACATATTCAAAGAGCAGTTCATCGTGAATCTGCAATAACAATCGCGACTTCAATTTTGCGCTCTTCATTGCTGCATCTACTCGAAGCATTGCTAATTTAATAATGTCAGCAGCAGTTCCTTGGATTGGCGCATTAAGTGCTGCACGTTCTGCAATATCGCGCTTGAATTTATTGTCGCTCTGCAAATCAGGTAGGTATCTACGTCGACCCAACAAAGTCTCGGTATATCCGTCTTTTTTCGCTTGAGTTACAACTGTTGCCAAGTAATCGCGAATTCCACCAAAACGTAAGTAGTACTTCTCCATAAGCGCAGTCGCTTCGCCTGGCGAGATATCAAGTTGTTGCGAGAGTCCAAATGCACTTAAGCCATAAGCCAATCCATATGACATCGCTTTAATTTGGCGGCGCATTTCAGGATCAACTTCATTAGGCTTAACTCCAAAGACTAATGAAGCTACCGTTGAATGCAGGTCCTCGCCTGATGCGAATGCTTCGAGAAGTTTCTGGTCTTCTGCAAGGTGAGCAAGAATTCGCATTTCAATTTGGCTGTAATCGGCAGTGAAGATCCCATCGAAACCATTGCCTGCAACAAATCCATCACGGATCTTGCGACCGAGTTCGGTACGAATAGGAATATTCTGCAAATTTGGGCCAGTAGACGATAAACGACCAGTTGCGGCAACGGTCTGCTGGAAGTGAGTATGAATGCGTCCATCTGATTGCACTTCTGACAACAGACCTTCGACAACACTCTGTAATTTACTCGCTTCGCGTATTTTCAGGAGCGCTTCAAGTACTGGATGTTTAGTCTCGCTAAAGAGCCACTGCAAACTCTCCGCATCTGTAGTGAAACCGGTTTTAATCTTTTTTGTCTTTGGTAGCTTCAACTCATCAAAGAGCACGACTTGTAATTGTTTTGGGGATGCGACATTAAATTCATGGCCAGCCGCCTTGAAGGCTGCCTGACTTTGGGCTTGAACTTCCTTCTGTAAGTCCTCGCCTTGTTTTTTTAGCGTGGCCTTATCAATTGCAACACCGAACTTCTCCATCTGTGTCAGCACCACAGAGACTGGGATCTCTAATTCAGTTAATAGCTTTAAAGCACCTCGCTCGTCCAAATCAGTAATTAATTTATCGCGTAAAGTAAACATAGATGCAGCTTGATTCGAAAGTGAAGCATCTGGAAATCCGTAACGCTCCAAGACATCGCTGATTGCATTTAAGCGATTACCTGGATCGACCAAATATGCTGCTAGGGCGCTATCAAAGACCACGCCTTTGAAATCAATTACCCGCGCAAGTGATTTGAAATCATGAGCCAATTTTTGAATCTTGTCATCAGCGAGCCATTCCCCAATCTCATCTGACATAACCAAATAAACTTCTTCTGGAGATATTGCTACGGCATAAGAACTCAAGCGTTCATCCATTAATTCAAAAGCGAAACCGATTGTTCCGGTGAAACCGTTTAACTTGGCGTTTACTTCTTCCGGCGTCGAGAAGCTGATATCTACAGGCGCGCTTACTTCTTGCTTTGTCGGCAATTTTGCAAGAAGTGTTTTAAATTCTAATTTTGCAAAGATTGCCCGGAGTTGCTCTGCATCAAACTCGCTCCAAGCTAAATCTTCTAACGAGTACTTAATCGGTACTTCTGAGAGCAGCTGAGTTAACTCGCGATTTAGTATTGCTGATCCGATATTGGCCCGCAGCGACTCGCCAACTTTTCCGCTGACTTCATCAACGCGTTTCACTAACTCCGCAAATGAGCCATATTCCACAATCCACTTGGCAGCAGTCTTCTCTCCAACTCCGGGTATAGATGGCAAGTTGTCGGATGGATCGCCACGAAGCGCTGCAAAATCCGGATACTGCGCCGGCGTAAGACCGTACTTCTCGACAACTGCATCTGGAGTCATTCGGGCCATCTCAGAGACACCCTTCTTTGGATAAAGGATGGTGATCTGATCTGTTACCAACTGAAAGCTATCGCGATCGCCGGTACAGATTAAAACTTCAAAACCTTCTGCTACTGCATCTTTAGAAATCGTTGCGAGCAAATCATCTGCTTCATATCCTTCTAGCGAATACTCATTGATATTCATCGCCTTTAATACCTGATGAATCAATGGAATTTGAGATCTAAATTCTTCCGGTGTTGCGCTTCTGGTTGCCTTGTATTCCGGAAATTTCTCAGTACGGAATGTCCTACGTGAAACGTCAAAAGCAACGGCGATATGAGTTGGCTTCTCCTCTTTGATCAGCGCCATCAACATATTTGAAAAGCCATAAACCGCATTAGTGTGCTGACCATTAGCAGTTGAGAAGGCGTCCACTGGGAGTGCAAAGAACGCACGATAGGCCATCGAATGGCCATCGATAAGTAGGAGACGCTTCACTCGTTAATGTTATCTCTGTTATCTTTTGGATATGGATTTTATGGAGCTTTTAAACGGTCGTGGCCAAGCTGCTTTAGATAAGAAGATGGGCATCAAAATTCTTGAAGCAACACCAGAACGTTTAGTCGGCACGATGCCAGTTGAAGGCAACACCCAACCACTTGGATTTCTGCATGGTGGCGCAAATGTTGTATTAGCCGAATCTCTTGGATCTATTGGAACTTGGCTACATGCCGGACCAAATCGCCGAATTGTTGGCGTTGATATCAATGCGACTCATCATAAAACCGCAACTTCAGGAATTGTTACCGCAGTTGCAACTGCAATTTCGTTGGGCCGCACGCTGTGCAGCTATAACATCGAAATCACCAACGAAGCTGGCCAAAGAACATGTACGGCTCGTATAACTTGTTTGATCTTAAGCGATAACTAAAAAAACCCCGAAAACTTTTGTTTTCGGGGTTTTTTATTTAGAACTTAGTGAGCGCCTGTTCCAAGGTAAGCTTCCTTAACTGCAGGATCGTTTAATAGATCCTTCGCTGGTGCTTCCTTTGTAACGTGGCCAACTTCAAGAATGTATGCGCGATGTGCACGCTGTAGAGCCTGCTGCGCATTCTGTTCAACTAGAAGAATTGTGGTTCCCTCTTGGTTGATCTTTGTAATGATGTTAAAGATATTCTGAATCATCATTGGTGCAAGACCCATTGAAGGCTCATCAAGCAGAAGCACCTTTGGGCGCTGCATAAGTGCGCGGCCAATTGCCAACATCTGCTGCTCGCCACCTGAAAGAGTTCCGCCAAACTGTGACGCGCGCTCTTTAAGACGTGGGAACAAGCTATAAACATGTTCTAGGTCTTGATCCATTTCAGATTTGCGATTACTGCGGAAGAACTTACCCATTTCTAGGTTTTCAAGAACAGTCATGCCAGGGAAAATTCCGCGGCCTTCTGGAGCTTGTGAAATTCCAAGTTCTACGCGTTCGTGCGCTGGCATCTTCGAAATATCTTGACCATCAAAGAGAATCTGTCCGCTTGTTACTGGACGAATACCTGAAACAGTTTTAAGCATTGTGGTCTTACCTGCACCGTTTGCGCCGATAAGTGTGACGATTTCGCCTTGGTTAACGGTTACTGAAACGCCTTTAATCGCTTCAATCTTGCCGTAGAAGACATGTAGATCTTTAATTTCAAGACGCATCTGCAGGTGCTCCTAGGTAAGCCTCGATAACACGAGGATCGTTTTGAACTACTGAAGGGATGTCATCAGCAATCTTGGTACCGAAATCGATAACTACAACGCGATCTGAGATTCCCATAATCAGAGACATGTCATGCTCGATCAAAAGAACTGTGTAACCCGCATCGCGAATCTTCTTAATAGTATTTGCTAGTTCTACCTTTTCAGCTGGGTTGAAGCCCGCTGCTGGTTCGTCAAGCAAAATAACCTTCGGATCAGTTCCCATCGCGCGTGCAATTTCTAGACGTCGCTGAACGCCATAAGGAAGATTGCGTGCAAGACGGTCTGCGTATTCATCGATACCGATGAATTTCAAGATCTCCATTGCCTTCTCGCGACCTTCGCGTTCTTCGCGACGAGCACGTGGAAGTCCGAACAACGCACCTACTAGTCCAGATTTCTTATGAACATCCGTTCCGGTGATTACGTTTTCAAGTGCGGTCATATCTCCCCAGAGACGAATGTTCTGGAAGGTACGAGCAATGCCCTTCTTGGTGATGTCATAACGCTTCATTCCGTTTAGACGTTCACCATTGAAAATGATGTCACCTTCGGTTGCTTGATAAACACCGGTAACTACGTTGAAAACTGTGGTCTTACCGGCACCATTAGGTCCAATAAGCGCCAAGATCTCACCAGGATATAGATCGATGTTTACAGCATTTAGCGCAGTAACTCCGCCGAAGCGCATAGTTACATTTTGCAGCGATAGAACTGCATCATCACGAGTCTCTTTTTGAAGATGTTCGCTCATGGTTATGCCTTCCCTTCTGCTGTTTTCTTAACAATTGCTTTTTCACGCTTCTTGCGTGGCAACAATCCATCTGGACGGAAGTTCATAACAAAGACCAGAACAATTCCGAATACCAACATACGCGCGTCAGAGATGAAGCGGATGCGGTCTGGCAGATAACCAAGAATTGCAGCGCCTAAAATAACGCCCCAGATATTTCCAATACCGCCGAAAACAACGCAAGCAAGAATCAAGACTGAAACGTTTAGCTTGAACTGTTCTGGTGAGATAAATAGATTCTTTGATGCAAAGAGCACGCCCGCAGCGCCACCAACAGATGCACCTAAAGTAAATGACCAGATCTTGTAGCGAAGTGCGCGAACGCCCATCAACTCTGCAGCATCTTCATCTTGGCGAATCGCTTCCCATGCGCGGCCTGGGCGACGCACAGTCAGGCGACGAATCATCCAAATTGTTAAGAGAATCATTACTAGAACAACCCAGAAGAATAATTTCTGATTAACTAGATCGAACTCTTGTCCGAAGATTGCTGGAGGCATTGGAACGCCAGCGATACCGTTTGGACCGTTAGTAAGACTTCCCCAGTTAAGTGCAACGATACGGATAATTTCTCCGAAGCCCATTGTCACAATCGCTAGATAGTCACCACGAAGTCGCAGAGTTGGGAAGCCAAGTAGCAGACCTGCGAACATCGCAAGCAAAATGCCAACAGGCATTACTTCCCAAGTATTCCAACTGTAACGAACACCCAAGATGCCCATTGCATATGCACCAATTGCGAAGAATGCAACATAACCTAAATCCAACATACCTGACTTACCAACCACGATATTTAGACCTAGTGCCATTAGCACGAACATCGCAATTGGGTGAACAAGAACCGCGCTATAAGACGCGTTAGGTGTATCTAAGAAGCTAATGCCTAAGAATGGTAGGCAGGCAGCTGCCGCAATAAATGCGAGAACTAGTCCAACACGCTTAATGCGGTTTGAGCGCTCCCAAAGATCTGCGCCCCAGTCACGAAGGTTGAAGTTCATATTCATTATTTATGCCCTTCCTGTCTGAATTGCTTCGCCAAATAGACCAGTTGGCTTAAATAGCAGCACCAAAATCAGCACTAAGAAAACTGTGAGAGCTTTCCATTGAGTGCCCAAAACTGCAGCTGCATAGGTTTCAAGTAAACCCAGTGCAATTCCACCCGCCATTGCGCCACGAATATTTCCGATTCCGCCAAGTACTGCGGCAGTAAATGCAGCCATACCCATTGTGAAACCAACGTCGAACTTAGTGATTTCATAAACTGTGGTGTAGAAGAATGCTGCTGCACCGGTAGCTAGGCCGCCGATTGCGAAAGTTAGAGTAATAACGCGATTTAAATTAACACCCATCAACTTTGCGGTCTCTTCGGACATTGATACGGCGCGAATTGCTTTACCCATGCGTGAAAGCTTGATGAAGCGTTCTAACAAAACGAAGATGATTGCCGCTGCAAAGATCACGATAACGTTGTCGATGCGCACCTGCGCGTTGCCAACATTGAATAACACAGACTTTTCAAGTACGCGCGGCACGTTTACTGGACGTGAATTGGTAAGCATGCGCATTCCTTCAGAGAGCGCGATAGACATACCGATAGCAGAAATTAGAGTTGCAAGACGATTTACGCCCTTAGCGCGAAGTCGACGATAAGCAACAAACTCTACGAACATTGCGACTGAAGCAGATGTAAGCATCGCAGCAATCAAGCAGAGAACTAATACTAAGATCAGCTTTCCGCCAGTAGCTGGTTTAGATGTCGCGGTAAAGTGAAAAACTCTCTCGGTAACAACTACTGAGGCAAATGTTCCCCACATAAAGATTTCTGAATTGGCGAAGTTGATCATACGGAGCACTCCGTAAACCATGGTGTAGCCAAGTGAAATCAAAACATAGATAAAGCCCAGCGCGATACCGGAGATTGTCAGCTGCCAAAACTGGTTGAGCAGAACGTCAAACATCGATCTCCCTAATTGGTGATGCCCGATCCCCTGGAATGCAGAACGGGCGCTTTAATAACCGGGAAAGGTTACCAAAGCGCCCGCCAATAGTTAACTTTTAATTAACTATAAGTTTGCTTGATTATCAGACAACTGGGCCTGTGTTTACAAGCTGACCCTTTGTGACGTTGAAGCCAGCAAAGCCGCCTTCTGAGATGTCACCGTTACGGTTGAACTTGTAGTTAGCTCCACCAACACCCTTGAATGGGCCACCCTTGACCCAGTTCAACATTGCGTTACGTGTTAGCTTGCCAGCCTTAATTCCTGATAGGAAGATGTTCGCTGCGTCGAATGACTCAGTTGCATAAACACCAGCAGCTGAACCCATTGACTTTGCGTAAGCCGCTGCAGTTGCTGGTGAAGCATCTGCTAGACCTGCTACACCAGTTAGACGTGCACCTTCAGCTGCATCGCCCGCAAGAACTGCGAACTGTGAGTTGAATACGCCGTCGCCACCTGCGAATACAACGCTCTTAAGCGCTGCATCTGCACGCATCTGCTTAACGAATGTCGCACCAGCTGAGTAGTAACCTGTGTAGATAACTACGTTTGCGCCAGATGCCTTGATCTTTGCAACAGTAGCTGAGTAATCCTTGGTATCAGATGGAACTGAATCTGTACCTGCAAGAGTCAACTTAAGTGACTTTAGAGCAGCCTTTACGTAACCTGCTAGAGGTACTGCGTATGCAGACTGATCATCGAATACGAAAACCTTAGGTGATGTAACACCCTTTGTTGCGAACTTAGCAAGAGCTGGACCCTGCT
>CAYMVX010000007.1:0-20878 GCA_964394375.1 uncultured Actinomycetes bacterium | reverse complement strand
ATTTCTTTACTAGTTATTTACCTAGTTTCAGCGCGTTACAGGGCAGACTTACCGCCATGCTGCAGGCTGACCCACGCTACCTAGGCGCGATTCCGACCGAAGAGGGAACCAACTTCTCTATCTGGGCGGAGGCTGCTGACGCCGTTGAGGTCTGCCTCTTTGATGAGGTCAATGGCAAGCTGGTCGAAACCAGATACTCACTCTCTCACCGCAATGGTCCTATTTTTCATGGCTATCTAAAAGGCGTGCGCCCAGGTCAGCGATATGGGTATCGCGTTTATGGTCCGTGGGAACCAGAGCGTGGTTCAAGATTTAACCCAAGTAAATTACTAATTGATCCATACGCCCATCATCTTGATGGAGAGCTTTCGTATGTACCAGAAATTTATGGACATATTTCTGAAGATGGATTTGGTGCTGGTGACCCAAACATCATTGATGATCGCAACTCTGCAAAATTCGTTCCGCTCTCGGTAGTCACTAACGATGCACCGCGACATGTAAATCATCCGCACATCAACTGGCAAGACTTGGTTATCTATGAAGCGCATGTAAAAGGTTTAACTTACGCAAATACAGAGATTCCAGAATCAGAGCGCGGTACATATAAAGCGCTTGGTCACCAGTCGACAATTGATTACCTGAAGAAGATTGGCGTCAACGCGATTGAGTTGCTTCCAATTCACGAACATACAACCGAACCTGCGATCTGGGCACGCGGTCGTCGCAACCATTGGGGTTACAACGCAATTGCTTTCTCGGTACCGCACCGCGGTTATGCCGCAACGAGCGATCCAATTGCAGAGTTACAAGTGGCTGTCGATCGACTACACGAAAACGGAATCGAAGTAATTCTTGATGTGGTTTACAACCACACCGCAGAAGGTGGCCCTGGTGGACCGCACATTACATTTAAGGGAATCGACAATCGCAACTGGTATCGCCACGGTGGCACTAGCCATTACATCGATAACACTGGCTGCGGAAATACATTCTCTGCAGGTAAACCGCATGGCGTGCGTTTAGTTATTGATTCACTTCGTTGGTGGACACAAGTAATCGGTGTGGATGGTTTCCGTTTTGATTTAGCGCCAGCGTTAAACCGCACTGGAAATATGATTGATTCAGCTCTTTTTGCTGCGATTGCTGCAGATCCAGTATTGCGCCAGCTCAAATTAATTGCAGAACCTTGGGACATTTCACGGTATTCACTGGGCGAATTCCAATACCCATGGCGAGAATGGAACGATTATTACCGAGATGCAGTTCGCCAATTCTGGTTAGGTGATATCGCACGTGGATTCGGTGAAGGTGTAAGCGCGTTAGCTTCTTCGATTTCAGGTTCAAGTAACATCTTCTACTTCCGCGGACCAACCACTTCTATTAACTTCATTACTGCTCATGATGGTTTCACCATGAATGACTTAGTGACTTATCATGAGAAGCGAAACCTGCCCAACGAAGAAGATAATCGCGATGGAAATAATTCCAACAGATCTTGGAATGTAGGACATGAAGGTCCAACAAATGATCCCAAGATAAATCAGATTCGCCAGTCGCTTCAGAAATCTATGATGGCAACTTTATTGCTTTCATCTGGCGTACCAATGGTGACAATGGGTGATGAAGTTGGTCGAACACAACATGGATCAAATAATGCGTTCACGGTGCCGATCGATTTAAATCGCAATAATTGGGATAAAGAAGTTGCTTGGTTTGGTGGCTGGGCTCTTGATTGGAATCCAACCGGCGACAAGAAAGATTTGCAGGATGCGTTCATTGAGTTAATTCGCATTCGCAAGACTTATCTTTCAGATATTACTTCTGAATTCTTCACTGGCCGAGTCGATTTCGGAACTGAACGTAAAGATATAGCTTGGTTTAGCCTTTCCGGAAATGAAATGACGGATGCGCATTGGTCAGATGGAGATAAGCGTTCTTTAACTGTCTTCTTTGAAGCTGGCCCAAAGACCGGTTTAGTCTTATTTATGAATTCTTTTGGCGAAGAGACCACTTTTACTTTGCCAAGTAGTGCTTGGGGCGAAAGCATGCGTTGCATCTTCGATTCATTCGAAACCACAGCGACTTATAACCCAACTCTTGCCGCGCCTGGAGACAAGGTGCAAGTCTCACCACATTCTCTGCAAGTTTGGCTTGTAAACCGCTAATTACTTCTAAGTACTCGATTCGCGCTTTAAACTAAACGCATGCTTGCACTTCTATTTCCGGGCCAAGGATCGCAAACTCCAGGAATGTTGGCCCCATGGCTTAACGAAGAAACCAAAAAAGTACTCGCTACCTGGTCATTGCATATTGATTTAGATCTTGAACGACTCGGCACTACTGCAAGCGCAGACGAAATTAAAGATACTGCTAATGCACAACCATTAATTGTCGCTGCGGGCCTGATGGGGGCACAAGCACTTGGTCTTTCTAAATTTACTGTCGTTGCAGGCCACTCAGTTGGCGAAATAACAGCCGCCGGAATTGCTGGTGTGCTATCCCCTGCCCATGCACTTGAATTGGTTAGACAACGTGGAATTGCAATGGCTAGAGCTGCAAGCCAAGTTGAAACTGGAATGGCTGCAGTTCTAGGTGGCGATCGCACTGAAGTGCTGAACGCAATCAAGGGATTTGATTTAGTACCAGCTAATGACAATGGTGCAGGGCAAATTGTTGCAGCGGGATCTCTAGAGCAGATTGATAAATTGATTGAAAACGCTCCGGCTGGTTCACGTGTACGCGCACTTGCCGTAGCTGGTGCATTTCATACTCATTACATGCAATCAGCAGTATCGCATGTTGCAGGGTTTGTTGAGAGAGTAAATATCAACGAACCAAATTCACAATTGCTTTCCAATAAAGATGGCGCAGTAGTTTCGAGTGGAAAAGATGCAATTGATCGAATAGTAAACCAGATTGCTAACCCAGTTCGCTGGGATTTATGTATGGAATCTTTGGTACAACTAGGCGTAACTGGCGTAATTGAATTTCCTCCAGCAGGCACATTAGTTGGATTACTAAAGCGCGCTACACCAGGCATTGAATCGTTTGCGCTCAAGTCGCCGGAAGACTTAGCGGCAGCGAGAGAATTTGCAGCTAAACATGGTGGCGCATGATTAAAGAAATAGTTGGATCAAACTCTTCTATCCTCTCTGTTGGTATTTATCGCGCAACCAATCTCGTTCCAAACTCTGCGATTGTTGAGAAGATTGATTCAACTGATGAATGGATTCAACAACGTACGGGTATCGAAACTCGTCGCTTCGCTAATAGTGATGTTTCTGTTGTCGATATGGGAACGGCTGCTGCCAAACAAGCGCTCGATCGCGCAAAGTTAACCGCATCAGATGTTGATGTAATCATTCTCGCTTCGATCACCTATCCTCACCAGACGCCTAGCGGGGCATCCGGCATCGCTGCAAATATCGGCGCCAATAAAGCTGCGGCATTTGACTTAGCGGCAGCATGCGCAGGTTTTACCTATGGAATTGGAATCGCTAAAGATTTGATTAAAGGTGGAACTGCAAAACATGTTCTTGTAATTGGTGCAGAGAAGCTAAGTGATTTCACAAATCCGACCGATCGCGCAACTGCATTTATCTTTGCGGATGGCGCAGGCGCCGTAGTTGTTGGACCTTCGGCTGAGGTAGGAATTGGACCAACTGCTTGGGGTTCTGATTCAGATCAGCGTGATGCAATCACAATGTCATCTTGGCTTGATTTCAAGAATACTGATGTGCCAGCAAGTTCAATTGCTTGGCCAGATATAGTTCAAGAAGGTCAACGTGTTTTCCGTTGGGCTGTTTTCTCTGTTAGTAAAGTCGGAAGCAAGGCAATAGAACTTGCAGGTATTCAACCAAGCGATTTGAAAGCTTTCGTGCCACATCAGGCAAACCTAAGAATTATTGAATCAATGGCGAAAGATATGAAACTTTCTCCCGATATTCTGATTGCAGATGACATTCGTACAAACGGAAATACCTCTGCGGCATCAATTCCACTTGCCATGGATGCGCTCCTTGAAAAACACCCAGAAATGCATGGGCAATTGGCGCTGATCATTGGGTATGGCGCAGGTCTCGCTTATGCGGCCCAAGTCATTAAATTGCCTTAATTAACTCCATTTTCGAGCCTATTACTCGAAAGTAAGGGCCTTGACCCTGCACAATATCCACCTAAGCAAACGCAGTGACGCGTTGTTACAAAAATACGAAAAGAGAAATATCAATGGCACTAAACGAAGCAGATGTACTTGCTGGTCTAAAAGAGATTGTTGAAGAAGTAGCTGGTGTTCCAGCAGCATCAATCGAGATGGGCAAGAGCTTCACAGAAGACCTAGATGTTGATTCACTATCAATGGTTGAAGTTGTAGTTGCTGCAGAAGAGCGTTTCGGCGTAAAGATTCCTGATGATCAGGTAGCTGAACTTGCAACTGTTGGCGATGCTGTTAACTTCATCGTAAAGGCTTCAGCTTAATTAAATGACAAGACGCGTTGTTGTAACTGGTCTAGGTGCCACTACTCCACTTGGTGGAGATGTCACTACTACTTGGGCTAACGCTGTCGCTGGTAAATCTGGCGCACGTTTAATGAAGCACGAGTGGGCAAGCACCTTGCCAGTTCACTTCGCCGCAGAAGTTGTGGTTGAACCTTCAGAAGTTATGAAGCCAGTTGAGCTTCGTCGCTTAGATCGTTCAGAGCAGTTTGCGTTAATTGCATCTCGTGAAGCATTTGCAGATGCCGGAAGTCCTGAAGTTGATCTAGAACGTCTTGGCGTTGTCATTGCATCAGGCATCGGTGGCGTTACTTCGCTACTTGAGCAGTACCGAATCTTGATGGAAAAGGGAGCGCGTTTAGTTTCGCCGCATACCGTTCCAATGATTATGCCAAATGGCCCAGCAGCAAACGTTGGTTTGGAATTTAAGGCAAAGGCTGGCGTACACACACCAGTCTCTGCATGTGCATCTGGTGCAGAAGCAATTGGTTATGCGTTCGACATGATCCGCAACAATCGCGCAGACATTGTTATTGCCGGAGGCGTTGAGGCTTCAGTTGATGCACTTCCAATGGCAGGTTTCGCTGCAATGAAGGCACTATCTACTCGAAATGATGCTCCGGAGAAGGCTTCTCGTCCATACGATCAAGATCGCGATGGATTCGTGCTTGGTGAAGGTGGCGGTGTTCTAATTCTTGAAGAGTACGAACACGCAAAAGCACGTGGAGCAAAGATTTACTGCGAAATCGCAGGCCAAGGTTTAACTTCGGACGGCTATCACATTGCTGCGCCAGATCCTGAAGGTCGCGGAGTTATACGTGCGATGCAATTAGCGCTTAAAGATGCGGGACTTTCAACTAAAGATATTTTCCATTTAAATGCACATGCAACATCTACTCCAGCAGGCGATGTTGCGGAAGCGAATGCGCTGCGCGGCGCACTTGGTGCAGATGCAGATCACGTTGCAGTCTCTGCGACTAAATCAATGACCGGGCACTTACTTGGTGGCGCAGGTGCCGTTGAATCTGTCTTGATTGTTAAAGCTCTTCAGGAACGACTAGCTCCACCTACAATCAATATTGATAATTTAGATCCAGCAGTTACCGTTGATGTGGTGCGCGACAAGGCTCGCGAACTTCCAAAGGGTGATATCGCTGCGCTAAATGATTCATTCGGTTTCGGTGGCCACGACGTTGTATTGGTGTTTAAGAGTATTTAATTACTTTAACCATGACGGACCCAAAAGACCCAGAACTTCGCATTGCGAAGTTGTTAGATCCTGGTACAAATCACTTAATCACCGAACGTGATCAAAGCGGCATGCTTGCCGCTCGAGGAAAAATCAAAGGCAACGAAGTTGTGGTTTTCGCATCTGACCCAACTGTTCAAGGTGGCGCACTTGGTCCTGATGGCGCAAAGGTAATTGTTGAAGCGTACAAAGTTGCTATGGTTGAACAGATTCCAGTTATCGGAATTTGGCATTCCGGAGGTGCACGTTTACGCGATGGCGTGCTTTCATTGCATGCATTTGGTGAGGTTTTCCAAAGTTTTATTACCGCTTCAGGAAAGATTCCGCAGCTTTCATTAGTTCTTGGCCCAACTGCTGGTGGAGGCGCTTACGGCCCTGCGCTCACAGATGTAGTTGTTCTTGCACCGGAAGGTCGCATCTTTGTCACTGGACCTGATGTAGTTAAGAGCGTTACTGGCGAAAATGTAGATATGGCAAAGCTAGGTGGCCCTGAAGCGCATAAGAAAAATTCCGGCCTTGCACACATCATCGCATCAAGCGAAGAGGAGGCAATCGAAGATATTCGAAAACTCGCTTCCCTTTTTGCTAACCAAGGACATATTGATGTGAAGTTAGAAGATGTTGATTTAGCTCAATTTGTTCCTGATTCTCGCAAACGCGTTTACGAAGTTCATCCATTAGTTGAAGAACTTCTTGATCACGATGAATCTATGGAGCTACATGCAGATTGGGCGCCAAATATGTTGACCGCTATCGGTCGACTTGGCGGGCGCACTGTGGGTGTAATCGCAAATAACCCAAAGCATTTGGGTGGCGTGCTAGATGCTGCCGCTGGCGAAAAGGCTGCGCGCTTTGTTCGTATGTGCGACGCATTTGGAATTCCGATGGTTGTAATCGCAGATGTTTCGGGATTCCTTCCTGGCGCTGGCCAAGAATGGGAAGGTGCTGTTCGCCGCGGGGCTAAATTACTTCATGCATTCGGCGAAGCAGTTGTACCTCGCGTAACACTCATTACTCGCCATGCTTACGGCGGAGCTTATGTTGCAATGAATTCTCGCGCACTTGGTGCAACAAGAGTTTTTGCTTGGCCTAATGCCGATGTTGCGGTTATGGGCAGCGTTGCAGCTGTCCGCGTTTTGCACCGCCGTTTATTGGCTGATGTCTCTGCAGATCAACGTGAAAATATGGAGCTAGAACTTGCCGCAAAGCATGAACAAGAATCTGGCGGCGTGCAGCGAGCAATTGAAATTGGCGTAGTTGATTCAGTTATCGAACCAAGCAAGTCTCGTTCAGAAATTGCTCGAGCAATCGCAGCTGCACCATACCGCCGTGGTGTTCACGGCAATATCCCGCTTTAGTTAGTCTTAAAACTTACCGTTACGGTCGCAGTTACCGTCTTCTTAATGCTGCTGGTGTCATACATTCCGTAATCTGCAGTCGCATTTGAATCTTGAGTTGTTACCTGGATTGGGCCCGCTTTTACTGAAGTAATTGAACCAACATTGCCACCAACTGCTTTGGTCATCGATTCAGCACGTAGCTTTGCATCTTTTGTGGCTTCGCTTAGAAGCTGTGGGCGAATCTTGTTAAGAGTTGAAAGATAATATTGCGGTCCGTAGTTGCTTACATTTACACCTTGCTGCAGAACAGATCCGATATTCTGGCTTAACTTTGAAACCAACTGAACATCTTTGGTGCGAACTGTTATTTCACGGTTAGCGCGGTAGTTCAAAATGCGACCAGTTGGATTGCCGTTGATGTACTCCTCAGTTGGATATGAATTAACTGGGCCAAGTGTTAGCGCGCTTGATGGGATACCACCGTCTGTTAGATATTTCTGAAGCGCATTGATTCCAGAATCAATTCCGGTTACCGCTGTGGCTGGGGTCTTACCGGTATTTGCAATAGATAGAGTCCAAACAACTTTATCTGCAGTTGCTTCGACCTTTGCCGAACCAGTCACAACAATTCCGTCGCTGGAACGAGATGCAAAACCGCTACCGACTTTCGCCAAACCTGCACCAAGCGAACTTGCGATAATTACTGCCGCCGCAATAATGGTTATAGCCTTACGTTTTTCAATCTTCTCGTCCATTTATGTTCCCATATCTAGTTTCTTATAGTTCTTAGATTGCACGTAGCTGAGCGATCTCCTGTAAATCTACTCCTCTGAAGCGTTCTAGCTCTACTTCCCACTCTGTTCCGAGCGCCACATCAAGAGTTTCGCGCATCTGATCATCTAGTTTGCTCATCGCAAATCGAATTTGGTTTTCAGAAATCTGAATATTTCCCATTTCATCAATTTGCGCCCTATGCATTCCGAGATCAGCTGTATGTCTAAACAAATTCTGACCGAAAAATATTTCGAACCTTAGATAGTGCCAACTCTTTAGAGCGCTTGCTAATTCCGCTGAGACATCTTTTGCGCTGCGCCATTCGACTTGAGTGCGTTGTGTACCTGCCACTAAAGGTTGGTTGCGCCAATCAATCTGGACTCGACCAAGCACAGATTCAACAGACCATTCGACATGGCGAATTAAGGCCATTGGGCACGAATGAATCGTGAGGACGCCACGATTTAGCGTGTTCATAAATAGCTCCTACTAAGGCACTTAACCTGCACCTTCCCCAGTCCAGTTAAGCCACGCCTTCGAGTTAACGAGCAATACCTATATTTTCGTCTTATCGGGCTCATTTTGTCCACTCCTCACGCTCAGCACACGGAAACCGCTAGGTCATTAAGCGAACGACAGGTAGGCTTCTCCTCAGTCGGACACTCGAAGGTAAGTTTTAAAGAATTTAGCTAGATAAGAAGATCGGCGGAGCCAAATCCAAGCTTCGTCAAGTTTTAACGAATTAGGAAATAAATTAATGGCAACAGGCACAGTTAAGTGGTTCAACTCTGAAAAGGGCTTCGGCTTTATTGCAGTAGATGGCGGTGGACAGGATGTATTCGTTCACTACTCAGCTATTCAAGGCAATGGTTACAAGTCTCTTAATGAGGGTCAGTCAGTATCGTTCGAGGTAGTCCAGGGTCCTAAGGGTCCTCAGGCTGATCAGGTAACAGCTAACTAAGTAACACTTTAAACTAAAACGCCCCGGTGAGATTCACCGGGGCGTTTTAGTTTTAGTAATTAAGCGTTGACTAACTCTTTTTCACGCTTTGAGATTTTTAACCAATTTAAGAATCCCCAAATCACAAACGGTAGATAGATTGCATAAAGAATTCCAGTTGGATAGTAACCATTGCTTAGCGCGAATGGCACACCGACTAGGTCAACTGCAATCCAAGCTAACCAAAATTCAACATATCCACGACTCATACCGAAAGTCGCAAGCGCAGTTCCGGTAAATATCCAGGTATCAACAAATAGCCATTGACCGCTCTCTCCTAAGCTCTTGAAAATCTGCATAGAGATAAGGAAGAACACAATGATTGCAGGTACTAACCACATCTTCTCTTTAGTTGTGGTCCAACGAGGCACAACGGCAGGTACATCTTTGCCCTGACGTTTATGCTGTGACCAACGTACCCAACCGTAAATACTTACAATAATTAAAAGTAAATTACGACTTGCCTGTCCATAAAAATTAGCGTGTTGGGTGTCATCGCCAAATGAAAATACTGCGCCTAGAAAAACTGTAAATAAAAGCGCATCGGCGAAAATTCCAACCGGCCAAGCAGCAACCAAGCGACGCGCTCCCAGCACTGCACTGGTTAGTCCCAGTACACCACCGATGATTTCGCGAACCGCAATTGATTTACTGCCGAAGTGAATTGTGGCTTCAAAAAGCCATTGAAGAATAGACATTCTTTTCCCTTTCGGAACTAGTAATTTGCGGTTCCAAGGGCAAAGCAAATGTGCACACAGCACACCACTTATTAGTTCTTTTATCCAGACTTTACTGTCGGCCTAAGAGTTTCACTTAAGTCAACCGGTACCTGGCTGGCACCGGGTCGCGGGCTTTAACCGCCGGTTCGGAATTTCACCGACCCCCAGAACTTCTGCGAACTATACCCAATAGAAGTTACTTTCAATTACTTCTTGGGAATCGGTGGCAATTCGCCTTTCTTGGCAAGCAGCGCTGCAATCTCTTTAGCCGGAGAGCTATCCAGCCCCGCCTTCCATTTATCCAAGTAACGCCATGGATAAACCTCACCTCGACGAACCCACCAAATATCGTGTTCAGTTGTTGGCCAGCTAATTCCAAAATGCACGTGAGGCGCAGTACCGCGCGCATCTCCCGTGTCACCAACAAAACCAAGAAGAGTTCCAACCTCTACATGCACACCAACCTCGATACCTGGTGCAATCTTCTGTAAATGTGATCCGTAATAACGAACACCGTCATCGCCAATAAATGAAACAAAAATTCCGCCTTTAGTATCTCCTGTTGGCTTCTTGTAGTTGTAAGTATCAACTTTACGCATTTCATCAATCGTGCCACTGGTGACCGCAACGTACTTGCAACCTTTCTTTACCAGAATGTCATTGGCTGGATAATCATGGTGATATCGAGCGTAATGAGGAGTACATCCTGTCGATGTAGGAATCGGGAATGTATACAAAGGAGCTGCCTGGGCTTGCGGGATTGCGAACAAAAGCAAGAAGGTGGCTATTAATACTCGGCATCTCACACTTGAAACCTTAACATTAACCATGGCCAAAAAAGCAAAAACACTCTTCGGGGTAAACATGGTGAGTGCATGGATTGGATTCGGTGGCTCACTAATTGTTAATACATTTGATCTAGTACCAGAAGGAAAAATCGATCCAAATTTATTTGGACCTCACGAAGCTGGTATTGCCGGCGCGTTAACACGAGTAATTGATCTCTTCGGTTACTTCACAATTTGGAGTAACGCATTGGTGGTATTCACTGTCACTTCATTATTTCTGAATCCAAAGCGATCCGATAAACGTTTCATTCTGCTTCGTAATACCTCTTTGTTGATGATTTTAATGACTGGAATTCTGTATCACTTGCTGATCGCCCCGACTGCACATCCTCAAAGCTGGAACGTTTATACAAATGCTTTTCAGCATTACATTACGCCAATCTTAACTGTACTAATTTGGTTAATTGTCGGCCCGCGCAAATGGTTTAATTTAAGAATGACTTTTTCAGTATTCCTAATTCCCTCTGCATATTTGTTGTATACATTTATTCGAGGTGCAATTATTGATAGATACCCATATGGATTCTTCAATGTAATTAAATATGGGTACATCTCGGTTGGAACCACATTAATCATGATTTATATAGCTGGGTACGTCCTAGCTTTAATATTTCTAGCGCTGGACAAGCTTTTATCTAAAAAGATATAAGATGCGCACTGCGAGGGGGTAGCTCAGTCGGTTAGAGCCCCGGACTCATAATCCGGTCGTCGTGGGTTCGAGCCCCACCCTCCTCACAAAATGCGAAGTACTGAAGCAACCGCACTCCTCATTACAGACGGAGATTGTGAATTCTGCCAATTAAGTGCCGCTTGGTTAAGTCGAAATTTCCCAGGAAATTGGTCGAATCAACCTAGCAAGAATTTAGACATTAATTCATTAGGTTTAAGTCAAGAAGATGTGGCAAAGCAAGTTTGGTACCTAGTACCTGCAAATAATTCTTGGTTACATTATGGAGGCGCTGAGGCTGTTCTCAGATTATTACTACAACAACCCAAGTTCCTTATTAAGCCTTTCGCCTACTTATTTACACTTCCCGGTTTTAATTTCATCGCTCAGACTATATATATTTGGGTAACGAAGAATCGTCATCGTTTAATGTGGATATTCAAGCGCTAGATTAGAATTAATGCATGAAGCCAGAGAGCTGGAGCGCTGCTAAATGTGGCGCTTACCTACCTAAACCAAAGAAGAGCGATCATAAATATCGCCGTGGCGTTCTAGGTTGCATCACTGGCTCTAAGCAATATCCAGGCGCAGCGCTCTTAACAACATCTTCCGCGTTGGCGGTTGGTATTGGAATGGTTCGCTATTTCGGCCCAGAAGAAGTTAAGAGAGCTGTTGTCCAAAACCGCCCAGAAGTTGTAATTCAAACTGGAAATGTAAATGCATACTTGATGGGAAGCGGAATTCCAGTTAAGAAATCTCTTCTTCGCAAAATCACAATGGAGATGGCTAATCGAGCTGATTTACCAAAGGTATTAGATGCAGGAGCGCTTTACTTAACAGGGGCTAGTAAGTCTCCAACAATTATTACTCCTCATGCAGGTGAACTCGCAGATTTACTAAACGTATCTTCTACAAGCATCGAAAACGATCCGGTTTATTACGCAGTTGATGCAGCAAGGCGTTTCAAAGTAACAGTGCTGCTAAAAGGAAATAAGACAGTCGTTGCAAATGAGAACCGCGTTATTCAATTACCAGCAGCAACAAGTTGGCTTGCAACTGCCGGAACCGGAGATGTATTAGCTGGAATATTGGGAGCGCTACTAGCCCTCAACTATGGAAAAGTTAGTAAGGATAATTTGATTGAGTTGGGTGCTACCGCTTCCTATATTCATGCCCAGTCAGCTGCCCATTCATCTAGCGGTCCAATTGATGCGGGAAAACTTATTGACCACATTTCTAAAGAGGTTGCTCGTCTATCCAAGTAGGGCTATCCCCATACACAAAAACTAGAACCCTGCGGAACAATTAAGCCTCGTGAGAATTTTTATTTTTGGCGAGAATGGTTTCACAAACCTCACATTAGCTAGTTCATTATCATTACTCGGAATTGATGTAATTGGTGAAGTAGATAACGAAGTGGTGGCTCTAAATCAAATCACACATCATTGCCCGGATGTTGCCGTTTTAAATATTGAATTCGGCCATACGAAAGCATATGACTTAGCAAAGATTCTAAGAAAACGTTTCCCGAATCTTGGAATAGTTATTGCCGCAAAGTCTGAAGACTTACGTTTTTATGAAATCGATCCAAAAAGTCTTCCGATTGGAATTTTGGTTGTTAGGGTTTCAAAACATAGCGACTTGGATCATCTTCGAGATGCTATATTCATTGCTAATAGCCAGACTAAGGTGAAGAGCAAGAATCATCCCTGTACAAAACTCTCAGATGAACAGGTGAAAACGCTTTTATTGATGTGCCATGGAAAAGCGAATTCCGAGATTGCGAAAATGAGATACGTCTCAGAAAAATCTGTGGAGCAAATGCTTGCTCGGACCGCAATCACATTAGGCATAGATTATGACCGAAAGCAGAACCAACGAGTTCGCCTAACCAACTCTGTATACGAGCTTGTTAACGGAGAAAGATAAGTAATTACTATAGATTTAACCGGTGGAGTTAAGTCAGCTAAAGAATAATTGGAATCAAGTGCTTTTTGCGCTTGAATCCAAGAATCGTGTTGCTTGGTTAACTTTCTTCGATGCTCGACTCGCTAAATTAACTGGCAACAACCTCTTGTTGGATTTCAGTGACCCAGAGAAATTTTCTGGCAATCATTCATATGCGGATGCTCGAGCGAAATTCGCGCCGCTCTTACAAGAGACAATTCTGGAAGTCATGGGCGAAAAATTGGAGATCACTTGGTGAGAAAGTTAGTTATCTTCTTGCTCTCGGCCACACTGGCTTTAATGGGGATTCAGAGCGCAATTGCCGCATCTTCTCTTACTTTAGTCATCACCAAGACTCCTTCAATTGGCGAACCGAAGGTGACATTAAACGGAATTCTCAAGCCAGCCAGACCCAATGTTCAAGTATTAATTCAAGTTAAATTAAACGGAACTTGGAATAAAACTTCTTTGGGCGCAAAAACTAAATCAAGTGGCTCATGGAAAATTGAGGTGGTCTCAACTGCGCTGGCAGGAAGTGCTATTTATCGTGCGGTAGCAGGTAGTGTCCACTCCAACCAGAAATCGTTCACAATTGATCCAAGTACTTCCCTTTCGGAAGCTGATCCAAACTTATTAATCTCTCTTTCTGGCCCTGGTGGCCGCATTCACGGCGTAGATATAAGTAGATGGCAACATCCTGGCGATAAATTGATTGATTACAACAAGATGTACCAAGCAGGTGTACGTTTTGTAATGATCAAAGCATCTGATGGAAAAGATAAATCAGATATAGATGCGCGTAAATGGCTCTCAATAGATATGGATGGCGCGCAAGCTGCGGGAATATACACGGGTTTCTACCACTACGCCTATCTGCCCAATTCAACTGATGAGGCAACAGTAATTACGGAAGCTCAAACACAGGCACAAAAGGCAATCTGGAGATTGGCTTCTGTCGGTGGTTACAACGAACGTTCACTTCCCTATGCACTTGATCTGGAAAACAACTGCATTCAATACAGCGGAAGCAAATGTGTTAAGTACACATCTAAGAAATTAATTACTCTCTTTGCAACAACTTGGCTTTCAACAGTAAAAGCAGCAACAGGTCGCACTCCAATGCTTTACTCATATTCTCAATTTCTCGAGAATGCCATGGTTCGAAATACCGAATTAAAGAATTACCCGCTGTGGCAAGCACATTACGGAATTAACCCAGCAGATCCACTTGGCCAGCCTGGACAGAAAATTAGCGGTTGCTATGTTCACTCTTGGACTAATGCGAGTTGCTCTTCTGAATGGGTAGTTTGGCAGTACACCTCTTGTGGTATCGGTAAGAAATATGGTGTCCCTAGTGGTCGTCTTGATTTAAATGTTTATCGTGGCGATGTTAATTCTTTTATTGAATTAACCAAAGGTGTATGGGTGCCTCAGATTTCAGACATGATGCCAATTAATGAAGCCACCTCAATGCAACTACTAAACGCAACCTACTCAACAAGCGATAAACCTTCGGTATTTCAGTTGAACGTGCTTCGGCCAAGCGGATTACCTGTAGTAACGGGTACTGTAAAAATCGTTTTGCCAGATAAGACCATCCTCTTGGACCAGAGCGCCGTGCGCTCGAAGAATGGAGCGTTTACGCTTACAGTCAAAGGTATTCCAGTTGGCACTTGGGATGCTTCTTTGCAATTTATCGATCAATCAGGAACACACGCCAACGCTATTGTTCCAATTCAAATTGTGATGGGCGAAGGAGCTAAACCAACTCCAACTGTTTCCCCAAATCCAAAGCCTGGTACATCTACCAAAGTCCCTGTGGATGCTTGTAAGGGTCAGATAATTAATTAACGAGCTAGATTTGCTACAGAATCTTTTGCAGCTTCAACTTTATTTAAATAAGCAGCTACTGACTTTCTTTTCTGTGTAGCTTTCCAACCCAAGTACGGTGCAATCAAATCTGCAACTGCTGGCGCTAAGTCTTCGCCAAAATTCTCAGCTTCAAACCAAATGCGCGTTCTGCGTTCTAGGACATCGCAAACTGAATGCGCGCCTTCAGATGTTACTGCGTAGATAATTTCAGCCTTTAAGTATGGAAGTGCTCGAGTTAGCGGCGCTGCCAGCTTTCGATCTTCTTCAATTAAATCCAGAATGTCAGAGATGTCAGAACCATATCGATTTAGTAAATGTGTAATTGTCTCTTGTTTCAAATTGTACTTAGCTGAAAGCATTTCAACTTGTTGAGTTAATGCGAAATACCCATCTGCGCCAATAATCGGTAGCTTCGCAGTAATGCTCTCACTGGTTAATTTAGTTATGTCATTGGTAGCCATATCCACTGCATCTTTAGCCATAACACGATAGGTGGTGTACTTGCCTCCAGCTAAGCTAACAAAGCCTGGGACCGGGCGATCTACAGTGTGTTCACGTGAAAGTTTTGTAGTGTCTGTTGCTTTCTTATTGGCAACGAGCGGTCGAAGACCAGCAAATACTCCGATAACTTGATCGATGCTAATTCGTGGCGAGAGTACGCGATTTGCCTGATCAATAATGTATTGAACATCTGAACGATCGGCTAAAGGTGCATTTGGATCGCCTAAATATTCAGTATCTGTTGTGCCAATCATCCATTGATCTTTCCAAGGAATAATAAATAGAACTGATACCGCGGTCTTGATTATTACACCTTCGTGCGCTTTGATTGCATCACCTGGAAGCGTGATGTGGACACCTTTACTCATCTTCACTTCATAGCCAGGTTCAATACCAAACTTCTTATGTAGTTCATCGCTCCAAACACCTGCACACATAATCACAGTTGAAGCTTTCACTGAGATTTTCTTTTTGCTAAGCGAATCAATTACTACTGCACCTGTAACACGCTTATTCTTTTTAATTAGCGAATCCACGCTTGCTTGAGTAACAATCGCAGCACCGTGACGCTTTGCAGTTCGCGCAATCATCATTGTGTGACGTGCATCGTCCACTTGTGCATCGAAGTATCTGATGGCACCCGTAATCACATCAGTGCGAAGACTTGGTGCGATTTCAGAAATGGTTTTTTGTGAAAGATGCTTGTGGCCAGGAAGTGCTCTCTTGAATCCTCGAAGAGCATCGTAAAGCGCAAGGCCTGCACCAACATATGTACGTTCTTTAACTTTTTCTTGTAGTGGATATAAGAATGCAACTGGTTTTACAAGGTGCGGCGCCAGAGCTGAAACTAATAATTCGCGTTCGTGAAGTGCTTCACGGACCAATTTGAAATCGTATTGTTCTAGGTAGCGAAGTCCGCCATGAATCAATTTGCTAGAACGGCTTGAAGTTCCGGATGCGAAATCATCGCTCTCAATTAGTGCAACAGATAATCCGCGGGTAATTGCATCTAAAGCAACGCCAACACCATTAATGCCGCCACCTAAAACCAGCACGTCAAAATGCTCTTTGCCTAGTCGGGCAAGGTCAGCATCGCGCTGTTCTGGATTTAAATTGGAATCAAACATTACTAGCCAATCTTATCGTTAGTTAAGTAAAGTTCCTATGTGGCTTATATAGGTGCTTTAGATCAAGGAACCACTAGTACTAGGTTCATCATCTTCAATGAATTGGGCCAAATTGTTAGCCAATCCCAATTAGAACATCAGCAGATTTTGCCTCAAGCGGGGTGGGTTGAACATGATGCCGAAGAAATTTGGCTAAATACCAAGAAAGTTATTGCCTCCGCATTGGAAGGGGCAAAGCTTTCAGCTTCGCAGTTAACCGCTATTGGTATTACAAATCAGCGTGAAACCACAGTTTGCTGGAATCGAAAGAGTGGAAACTCAATTACAAATGCCATCGTCTGGCAAGACACTCGCACTGCAGAGTATTTAAACGGCTTATCAGAAGCAAACAAAGCTCTAATTACCAAGAAAACAGGCACACCTATAGCGCCCTATTTCTCCGCTAGCAAAATGGCTTGGATGTTAAAGAATAAAATCAGCGATACCAGCGACCTGGCTTTTGGAACTATAGATTCATGGTTGCTATTTAAATTAACTGGCGAATTTGCAACTGATGTAACCAATGCGTCTCGAACCCAATTAATGAATTTGGAGACTCTTGATTGGGATGATGAACTGCTTAATATTTTTGGGATTAAGCGCGAATGGTTACCGAAAATAAAATCTTCTTCTGAAATTTACGGTCGAACCGAAGAATCGGTACCGGTAGCTGGAATCTTAGGTGACCAGCAAGCCGCCATGGTAGGCCAAACTTGTTTCTCTAAAGGTGAATCCAAAACTACATACGGCACAGGTAATTTTGCACTCATTAGCACTGGTGAACATCTCGTGCGTTCTAAGAATGGCTTGATTACAACGGTTTTATTTAAACTTGGGTCTCAGCCGGTTCAATATGCACTTGAAGGTTCTGTAGCCGTTACCGGCTCTGCAATTCAATGGTTGCGTGATCAATTAGGAATTATCTCTTCTGCTTCAGAAGTAGAGGGCTTGGCTGCCTCAGTGTCAGATAATGGTGGAGTTTATTTTGTTCCAGCATTCTCTGGCTTGTTTGCACCATATTGGAGAAGTGATGCACGAGGAGTTATCGTCGGTTTAACTCGCGCAAATACTAAAGCGCATATTGCCCGCGCAGCCCTTGAGGCAATTTGTTATCAAACCAAAGAAGTTATTGATGCTATGGAAGCTGATTCCGGTATTAAATTAAGCGAAATGCGTGTCGACGGCGGTATTACAAATAACAAACTCTGCATGCAACTTCAATCAGACATAATGGGTTTGGATATCGTAAAACCTGTAATCACTGAAACCACAGCACTTGGTGCAGCATTTGCAGCAGGGCTAGCAGTTGGAACTTGGCAAAATACAGATGAAATCAAGAAGATATGGAAACGTGAAGCTACCTGGAATAGTCAGAGTGATTCCGCTTGGCGCGCAAAAGGGTTTGAAAAGTGGCAGGACGCAATAAAAAGAACTTATAACTTAGCTTGAAGTTGCCGATAAGATAACTTGCTATGGAGCTAACCGGCGTAATTAGAACAGATCGCGAAATGGCGGATGGCCGCACGATTCGATATTACGACAGTAAGCCAACCCAGCGCACAGCATTAGATCAGCGCCCTAAAGAAGAGCAGCCAGGTATTGGCGAGCTGCGTCTAGATCCACTAGTCAACGAATGGATTGCCATTTCTGCTCACCGCCAAAACCGAATTTTCTTACCACCAAAGGAGCTCTGTCCGTTATGCCCTACTACTTCGGCAGAACTACTTACTGAAATTCCTGAATCAGAGTTTGAAGTTGTGGTTTTTGATAATAAATCACCATCTCTTCGTCCGCCGCTAGGTGATAACGCACTTCCGGATTACGCCGGACCAGAAACAGATATGGCAAAAGCTATCGGTAAGTGCGAAGTCATAGTGTTCAATTCTGACCACGGACAATCATTTGCCGAACTATCTCCATTGCAAGTTCGTACACTCTTAGAAGCATGGCGAGATCGCACGGCTGAACTATCAAATGAGACATTTATTCGCCACATTGCGCCATTTGAAAACCGTGGAGAAGAAATCGGCGTCACTCTTCATCATCCACATGGCCAGATTTATGCATATTCATATCTACCCCCACGTGTAGAAAAAATGCTCTCAGCGGCAGAGCGCTATCAGAAAGAATTTGGAAAGAACTTATTTGACGAAACTCTAAAGCGAGAATTAATAGAAAAGAGCCGCATAGTCACTCAAAATGAGCATTGGGTTGCATATGTTCCTTATGCAGCACGATACCCATTCGAAATACATGTGGCTCCTCTTGCCCATGTTGCAGATTTAACGGAACTTAGCAAAGAGCAATGTGATTCGTACCCTGCTATCGCGCTGGAAGTGATGAAGCGGTTAGATGGCGTTTTTGGTATCCCGATGGCGTATATCGCAGCATGGCATCAAGCACCTGTTCGCGAAGGTCGAGACTTACTTAGATTGCACTGGCAGATCACTTCCGTGCGTCGTGCACCAGGAAAACTGAAGTACTTGGCGGGTTCTGAATCTGCAATGGGTGCATTCATTATGGATGTAACACCCGAACAATCTGCAGCTCAATTACGAGAGGTAAAACTTTGAGAATTCTCGTCACCGGTGGCGCCGGTTATATCGGTTCAACTGCGGTAGCAATGCTCCTGGATGCTGGCTATGAAGTAGTTGTAATCGATGATTTAAGTACGGGACATGCAGATTCTCTTCCTACTGAAGTTAAATTTGTTAATGGCTCATTACTGTCTGATACAGACTTAGATAACGCATTGGAAGGCTGTGACGCAGTACTTCACTTTGCCGCTAAGTCTCTAGTTGGTGAATCAGTTGAGAAACCTGCCCTTTATGAACAGGTAAATGTCGGCGGTTCAAAGGCGCTCTTTGCAAAGATGAAAGAGCATGGAATTTCAAAGATTGTTCTCTCCTCCACTGCAGCCACATATGGAGAACCAAAGCGAGTTCCAATCTCCGAAAATGATGAACCAGCGCCTAAGAATCCATATGGTGCTACAAAACTTGAGATTGATCGAATGGTGGCAGCTTCAGGCTTCTCAGCTATCTCCCTGCGTTACTTCAACGTTGCAGGCGCTTACAAGAGCAAGATTGGTTGGCTAGCAGAGCGACATAACCCTGAGACTCACTTGATCCCCAATGTATTACGCGCCACTGAAGCTGCACCAGTAAAGATTTTTGGCACTGATTGGCCAACTGCAGATGGCACCTGCATTCGCGATTACATACACGTTGTAGATTTAATAGAAGCTCACATTAAGGCGCTCGAAAGCTTGCCTCAAGGTAAGCACGAAATTATTAACTTAGGCTCTGGTGATGGCTACTCTGTTAAAGAAGTTATTACGGCAGCCGAAAAAGCTGTGGGCCATAAAATTGCAGCGATTGAAAGTGATCGTCGCGCAGGTGACCCAGCTGTACTTATTGCAGATGTCACCAAAGCAAGAACATTTCTTGATTGGTCGCCAACACGTAACATGGATCAGATGGTTTTGGATACCTGGAATTCAATGCAATGACTTTCCAATCAGTATTTGATTCAGAGCCGGATGTAATTGCAGCAGCTCCTGGCCGAGTAAATGTAATCGGAGAACATGTTGATTACTCTGATGGTTTTGTTTTGCCATTCGCAATTTCGAACCGAACTACAGTTGCCATTAAGAAGCGTACTGATAAGAAAATTCGCTTAGCTTCTGCGCAAAGACAATCTGCGTTATTTGAAACTTCTATTGATCAATTGCAACCTGGCGCAAAAGGTAAATGGGAGATGTATCCGCTAGGCGTAATTTGGGCGCTTGGGATTAAGGATGGATTAGATATTTATGTTGATGGAAAGGTTCCTCTTGGCGCAGGCCTCTCTTCCTCAGCAGCGCTGGAATGCAGTGTGGCAACTGCGTTAAATGAGCTATTCAAGCTTGGGCATGACGTTCGTGATTTGGCTCGTTTAACCCAAAAAGCTGAAAACGATTTCGTAGGAGTGCCTTGCGGAATTATGGACCAATCGATTTCATTGATGGGTAAAGCTGGGCATGCGCTCTTACTCGACTGCAGAGATCTCTCTACAAAGTTAGTCCCAATGGATTTGGCCGCAAGTGGTTTAGAGCTACTAATTATTGATACTCAAGCACATCACTCATTAGTTGATGGTGGTTACGCCGAACGACGTGCTGCATGCGAATCTGCTGCTGCCAAGTTGGGCAAGTCAATGCGCGAATTAAGCATTGGCGAGCTTGAAACAAATAAATCAAAATTAACTGACACTGAATATCGCAGAGCGCGCCACGCAGTCTCTGAAATTGCACGTGT
>CAYMVX010000006.1:0-21101 GCA_964394375.1 uncultured Actinomycetes bacterium | reverse complement strand
ATAGATTAAAGTTTCCGCTTATGGCTGAGTTCATTTATACGATGAAAAAGGCGCGCAAGGCGCATGGTGACAAGGTAATTCTCGATGACGTCACTTTGATGTTCTTGCCGGGCGCGAAGATTGGTGTGGTTGGTCCAAACGGCGCAGGTAAGTCGACTGTTCTACAGATCATGGCTGGTTTGCAGCAACCATCAAACGGTGAAGCATTCCTAACTCCTGGTTACTCGGTTGGCATTCTGCTTCAGGAGCCACCTTTAAATGAAGAGAAGAATGTTTTGGAGAACGTCCAAGAGGGCGTTGCTGAAACCATGGGCATGTTGCATCGCTTCAATGAGATCAGCGCTGAGATGGCAAACCCAGATGCAGATTACGACAAGTTGCTAACCGAAATGGGAAATCTTCAGGAACAACTAGATCATCGCAATGCATGGGATCTAGATTCTCAATTAGAACAAGCTATGGATGCACTTCGTTGCCCGCCAGCTGATGCAGATGTAAAGGTTTTATCTGGTGGTGAGCGACGTCGTGTAGCTCTATGCAAATTGCTATTACAGCAACCAGACTTATTACTTCTTGACGAACCAACTAACCACTTAGATGCTGAGTCAGTTCTATGGTTAGAGCAACATCTTTCTAAGTATCCAGGAACAGTTGTAGCGATTACCCACGATCGTTACTTCTTGGACAACGTTGCAGAGTGGATTCTTGAGTTAGACCGCGGTCGCGCATATCCATATGAAGGTAACTACTCAACATACTTGGATACCAAAGCCACACGTCTGAAGATTGAAGGCCAGAAAGATGCAAAGCGCGCAAAGCGTTTAGCTGAAGAACTTGATTGGGTTCGTCAGAATGCAAAGGGTCGCCAAGCTAAATCAAAGGCTCGTCTTGCTCGTTACGAAGAGATGGCGGCCGAAGCGGACAAAATGCGCAAGTTGGATTTCGAAGAAATTCAAATTCCACCTGGACCTCGCCTTGGAAATGTAGTCGTTGAAGTTGATCATCTATCAAAAGGATTTGGTGATCGCCTGCTTATTGATGATCTCTCATTTACTTTGCCACGAAATGGAATTGTGGGTGTTATTGGACCTAACGGTGCCGGTAAAACAACGCTTTTCAAGATATTGATGGGAATGGAAACTCCAGATACCGGAACTGTAAAAGTTGGCGAAACTGTAAAGATTTCTTATGTAGATCAGTCTCGTGGTGGAATCGATCCAAAGAAATCACTTTGGGAAGTAGTTTCAGATGGACTTGATTTCATTAAAGTGGGACAAGTTGAAATGCCTTCTCGTGCATATGTTTCTGCATTTGGTTTTAAAGGACCAGATCAACAGAAACCAGCAGGTGTGCTTTCAGGCGGTGAAAGAAACCGTTTGAATTTAGCGCTTACGCTAAAGATGGGCGGAAACTTATTACTTCTTGACGAACCAACTAACGACCTTGATGTTGAAACTTTGGGTTCACTTGAAAATGCGCTTCTGGAATTTCCTGGTTGCGCAGTTGTGATTTCCCACGATCGTTGGTTCTTAGACCGCGTTGCAACACACATCTTGGCTTACGAAGGTGATTCAAAGTGGTTCTGGTTCGAGGGCAACTTCGAAAGCTACGAAAAGAACAAAATTGATCGCCTTGGCCCTGAAGCATCACGTCCACACCGCGCTACTTACCGAAAGCTAACTCGCTAATGCGCCATAAGTGCCAACTGCAGATTCGCTGGGCGGATCTAGATGCATTTCAACATGTAAATAATGCTTCGTACTTGGTTTATATGCAGGAAGCTCGTGCAGATTTCACCTGGTTCTCTCGTAAAGCAAAAGGCGATAAGCCAATTCTTGATGACATGGTCGTCGCTAGAGCGGAAGTTGATTTCATCTCACCGATTCATGATTCTGGAACTATGCTGGATGTTGAAATCTATTTAGAGAAAATCGGCAACTCATCTTTCGTAATGGTTTATGAGATGTCGCAGAGCGGTACGCTCCGCGCTAAAGGAAAAACAGTCCAGGTCGGCGTTGACATGGAAGATCAGAAATCACGTCCGCTACGCGATTATGAGCGTGAATATCTAGAGAAATACCTGGAGGCTTAAATGCATACAAATCTGCCTGCTCGTGAAGAGCGCCCATGGTGGCGTGACGCTGTTACTTATCAAATTTATATTCGATCTTACGCAGATTCAAATGGCGACGGCATTGGCGATATCAACGGCATCCGTTCACGTCTTCCATACATAAAAGATCTAGGCGTTGATTGCATCTGGATTAATCCTTGGTTTCAATCACCTCAGAAAGATCATGGTTACGATGTAGCTGATTACATGGATGTAAATACAGATTACGGAACTATGGATGATGCAAAAGCATTGATTAAAGAAGCTCATGAACTTGGAATTCGTGTAATTCTAGATTTAGTTCCTAATCACTCTTCAGACTTACACGTTTGGTTCCAGGAAGCTCTCAAGTCTGAACCTGGCTCGAAAGAGCGCGATCGCTATATCTTCCGCGATGGCAAAGGTGCTCACGGTGAACTTCCACCAAATAATTGGGAAGCAGTGTTTGGCGGTCCAGCGTGGGAACGCGTTATTGAGAAAGATGGCAAGCCAGGTCAGTGGTACTTACATTTATTTGCAGTTGAGCAACCAGATTTCAATTGGGAGAACCAGGAAGTCTGGCAACATTTCCGTGACATCTTTAAATTCTGGTTAGATCTTGAATTTGATGGATTCCGCATCGATGTGGCGCACGGCATGTGGAAAGAAAAAGGTTTACCAGATGTGGATTTCGCTGAAGTCGAATTACTAGATCGCCACTATCGCCCTTATTGGGATCAAGAAGAAGTGCATGAAATCCACCGTGATTGGCGCAAGATTACAAATACTTACAAACATGATCCAATGTTGGTTTCTGAAGCATGGGCACCGACTGATCAGCGCACAGCAATGTATGTGCGTCCAGATGAGTTGCACCAATCATTTAATTTCTCCTTCTTGACTGCAAAGTGGGAAGCCCAGTCTCTAAAGCAGATCATTGATAAATCGATGACTGAAGTCGTAAAAGTCGGAGCTCCACCTTCTTGGGTTTGGGAGAACCATGACGTCGTTCGTAAGACCGATCGTTTAGAACTTGGCTTGCAGAACAAAGGCAAAGGCCTTGAAAAATACGGTGATCCAAAGAAGCTAAATAAGGAGCGCGCATTAAAGCGTGCACGTGCTGCATCGCTTCTAGAGCTTGCTTTGCCGGGAGGCGCTTATATTTATCAGGGAGAAGAACTTGGTCTATTTGAAGTTCGCGATATTCCTGAAAATCGTTTAGAGGATCCAATTTGGAAGATGTCAGGACACACAGATCGTGGTCGTGATGGATGTCGAGTCCCTATTCCTTGGACAAAGGATGCGGCTGGTGCACATGGTTTCTCTTCAGACAAATCGCTAACGGTTGATAAAGCATGGTTACCTCAATCTGCTGGTTGGGGAGAGCGCGCCGTTGATACCCAACAAGGGGTCGAAGGTTCATTCTTTGAAATGATTAAGAAAGCCCTAAAGATCCGTAAAGCTGAAGCCGGACTTGGCGATGGTGAAATGAATTGGCTCGAAACAACAGATGATGTAATTGCATTTTCTCGTCCTGGAAAGTTTGCTTGCTACGTAAACTTTGGGCCAGCAGAATTTGTAATTCCTTACGGTTCGGAAGTTTTGATTTCATCTGCACCGCTAAATGGAGAACACATTCCGGTTGATACTGCAGTTTGGTTGCGACTTCCGTAAGTATGAAAAGAGCGCGAAAAGTTCATCCAGCGTGGATTGCTGCCGCAATTACATGGATGACTTTGGTCGCTTCCGCAGGTTACAGGTCAGCGCCTTCCGTATTAATAGTTCCACTTGAAGATGCTTTCGGTTGGTCAAGATCGCAGATTTCATTAGCAATCTCGGTAAACATTCTGCTTTACGGCTTAACTGCGCCATTTGCAGCTGCACTTATGGAACGTTTCACTGTTCGCAAAGTTGTGATGTCGGCTCTTGCTGCGGTAAGTCTTGGCGCATTCGGCACAATATTTATGAACTCACCCTGGCAATTAGTTTTGCTTTGGGGAGTTGTGGTCGGTGTGGGAACTGGTTCAATGGCGCTGGTTTTCGCTGCAACTATTGCTAGTCGTTGGTTTCTGCAACGTCGTGGATTGGTAACTGGTGCGTTAACTGCTGCAGCAGCGACAGGTCAACTCGTTTTCTTGCCTGCACTTTCTTCTATAGCAATAAGCCATGGCTGGAAGAGTGTTTCAATAACAATTGCAATTGCTGCGGCAGCTGTTATCCCTTTAATTTGGTGGGGACTTAACGAGGATCCTGCCGCAATAGGTGCAAAACCTTATGGAGCGCCGGAGGATTGGCAAGCGCCAGCACGTTTACAAGGCAATGCCGCACGCAATGCAATTGATGCACTTAGAAACGGAGCTAAGCAGAAGGATTTCTGGTTGCTCTTTGGAACTTTCTTTGTCTGTGGTTTAACAACCAATGGACTAATTGGAACTCATTTCATTCCTGCAGCTCACGATCACGGAATGGGAGAAGTAGTAGCTGCATCATTGCTTGCGCTAATTGGAGTCTTTGATGTAATCGGAACTCTCGGGTCAGGTTACTTAACTGATCGCGTTGATCCACGTAAGTTATTAATTTTCTATTACGGTTTCCGTGGAGTCTCACTTCTATTATTGCCCTCACTTCTCTTTGCAACAGTTCATCCATCAACTCTTGTATTCGTGATTTTCTATGGATTGGATTGGGTGGCAACAGTTCCGCCAACTATTGCACTTTGCCGCACTGTTCTAGGTCCTAAGTACGGAACCGTTGTTTATGGCTGGGTCTTTACTGGACATCAGATTGGCGCATCGGTGGCGGCGCTTGGAGCCGCGATGCTCCGCGTTAAATTAGGTGATTATGCTCTCTCGTTCTATATCGGCGGCATCATGAGTATTTTGGCGGCTTTCGCCGTAATATTTATTGCAAGAGGCAAGAGTTTTCAGGATATTAAAAACATATGACAACTTTTTATGATGAAGTAGGCGGCACCGAATTCTTTGAGGAATTGGTTTCTGCCTTTTACGCAGTTGTTGCTATCGATCCAATTCTTAGTCCGATGTATCCTGATAAAGATTGGCACGCTGCAGCGGAACGTTTGCAGATGTTTCTAGAGCAGTATTGGGGCGGCCCACATACTTATTCAGAAGTGCGTGGACATCCAAGACTTCGAATGCGCCACAATCAATTTCCTATTGATCCAGGTGCAAGAGATGCTTGGCTTGCAGCAATGTCTCGCGCTTTAGATTCTGTTGAAATTAGCGCAGAACACCGCGCTGAACTATGGAATTACCTTGATCTAGCTGCCAATAGTTTGATTAACAAAGAATAAATAAAAGAGTAATCATCCTATCTGGGATTTATTTCCCACTTTAAGAATTTCACCATTTCGTAAGTACCAAAGTGTTCCATCTGTTGAACGCACTGAAGTAATGCGTAAGCCAACTCGTTCGACTTTTCCTTTAACTTCCAGAACGTCAACTTCATCGCCAACACCGTATTGATCTTCAATGAGCATCAAGATTCCAGAGAGCATGTCGCGAACAATTGTTTGTGCACCAAGACCAAGTGCTACGCCAAGTACACCGGCGGATGCGATTAGCGGTCCTAGGTTAAGTCCAAATTCCCCAAGCAGCATGAATACAGCAATTAGCCAGACCGTCGCATTCAAGGTGCTGTTTAGAACTGTTCCAAGAGTTTTTGCGCGCTCTGATTGACGATGAGCTATGTTCTTGGGACCTGGAACTAAATCTGCACGTGATATGCGATCAACGATTCGGTTGATTGTGCGGTGGCCAAGTTGCTGCGTCGCGATGGCAACCACCACGATCAAGGCAATATGCAGGGGAGCGCCATCAAACCAATCCCAGAAATCTTGAAGGTTATTCATGAGCGTAAATCTACCGATACTCACGCAGAATTCTTCAAAAAGTTACCTTTAAATACCTCAAAATTCGGACCGCTTAAGGCAAGATTTGCGAATCAACGCAAGCCATGTGTTGGACGGGAGCGTTTTATGTCTAGAGCTTTGGTGCTCAACGCGACATACGAGCCACTAGGTGTCGTAACTGATCGTCGCGCGCTCATCCTTGTCCTAAATAATCGCGCAACAGTTATTGAAAATTCATCAGAAATTTTGCACTTTGCATCAGGTCAGATCGCATTGCCTGCTGTTATTAGATTAAATAAATTTGTTCGAATTCCGTATCGACATGCGGTACCGCTCTCTCGCCGTGCGATATTTGCGCGCGATGGTGGTCGATGTGTTTATTGCGCAGCACCTGCAACATCAATTGACCATGTGATTCCGCGAAGCCGCGGTGGAGCACATGCTTGGGAGAATGTTGTTAGCGCCTGCCATCGATGCAATCATGTAAAGGCAGATAAACCTCTTAAAGAGTTGGGTTGGCGATTGCGCCAATTACCACGTGAGCCAATCGGCGCAGCTTGGCGAGTGTTAGGTGCCACACGGGCAGAGGCATCGTGGATTCCATACTTGGAACCATTTGGCGTGACCACCGCAACTGCTTAACCTTGTTAAACTCTCGCCCATGAACTTACTGCTTACAACATATGAACCAGGCATGATTCCAGGTCCAGGCATGACTGCAATCGAAACTGCACTTTGGTTTTTAGTAGCGCCAGTAGTGCTATTTGTTGTGATTAGCGCAGCAGCTTATGCAGGTAGCGCAAAACGCGACAAGCGTAAGTCAGTTGTAGATCAGATCGATTAGTGTCCGGACGCACTGACTTCATAAGTAAGTGCGGGGTTCCTTGTAAATTAGAGAATCAGTTATTTGTCTGCAGCTTGCGCATTTAGCGCACGCTTCATTGCATCGCGACCTTCTTTAACGCAACGCTTAACACCATCTGAAGCGTTCTCGTTAGCCGCAATCCAACTTTCGACCTTTGCTAAATTCTCAGCAGAAGGCGCAAAGCGTGGGAATGCTAAATCAGCAAACTGCTTTCCAACTTCATAAGAATTCTCATCCCAAATCTTCTTTACTAGTGAGAAGTAAAGATCGACATATGGTGCATACAAATCTTGCTGGATTGGGCGATTAATACCAATCAACATATGGCGCTGAATGTGGTTTGAAAGTTCAGTCGTTGTGAGCGCTTTCCAAGTTTCTGCCTTTGAAGCCGCACTTGAAATCATCGCACGAGCTTCTGCAGCGTGGCGAGTGCCATCTGCAGTGTTGTCTCGCTGTAACTCAGCATCGATTTCTGTAGCACCAAATAAGCCTCGTTCTGTAAGCGACTTAACTAGCGCCCATCTCATTTCGGTATCGATAGCTAAACCAGACAATTTTCCGTCAAGAATATCTTTTACCTTTGGAGCATCAGCGACTGTCGCACCATTTGCGAAACCGCGTGCAAGAGCTAATTGCTCATCGCTACCTGGTTTTGCTTCTGAGGCAAGCTTATAAAGACCTGCAGAGCGCTTAGCGCGAAGTGCTTCGCGATTGGCTGGAGCTGAGTAAATTTCAACAGCAGTTTCTAGATTAACCAGCTGAGCGCCAATTACAGATGCTTCGTTCTCTTTGCCTAGGGCATTTAGAACAATCTCTGTGTAATCAGTTGCTGAGAGCTCGCCATCTCGGTGCATATCCCATGCTGCTGACCAGCAGAGCGCACGAGTTAGTGAATCAGTAATGTCTCCCAAGTGCTTCTTTAATGTAGCGATTGAAGTTTCATCAAAGCGGATTTTTCCGTAGGTTAAATCGTGATCATTGATTAGCAACAAATCAGCCACAGCTTCACCCGCAAGGCCATCAATAACTGTACGAGCGCCAGAAACATCTAGCTCTACGCTCTTACGGCGTTCTAGCTTTCCATTCTTAACGTCATATAGGCCAACAGCCATTCGGTGTGGGCGAAGTTCGGTTGAACCTGCTGGAACTGATGGAACTTCTTGAATAACTGCAACTTCAGAGTACTTTCCGTCAGCAATCTTTAAGTCAGGACGGAAAGTGTTAACACCTGCTGTTTGTAACCATGTCTTGGTCCAGGCAGTTAAATCGCGACCTGATGTTGCTTCTAGCTCTACAAGAAGATCACTTAGGACAGTGTTGCCCCAAGCATGCTTTGCGAAGTACTTCTTAAGGCCAGCAAAGAAGTTCTCTTTACCGACGTGTGCAACTAATTGCTGTAGAACGGATGCGCCCTTTGCATATGTAATACCGTCAAAGTTTGTGCGAACTTCTTCCATATTCTTCATATCAACTGCAATTGGGTGAGTGGAAGAGAGCTGATCTTGACGATAAGCCCAATTCTTACGCGCGCCGGTAAATTCGGTCCAAGAGTTGGTGTACTTAGTCGCATTTGAAGATGTGTAATACGCAGCCCATTCAGCAAATGACTCGTTTAACCAAGTGTCGTTCCACCACTTCATGGTCACAAGATCTCCGAACCACATGTGCGCCATTTCATGCAAGATTACGTTTGCGCGCCAGTTATATAGAGATTCCGTAACTTTAGAACGGTAAATAACTAGGTCTTCGCGGAATGTTACGCAACCGACGTTCTCCATCGCGCCGGCATTAAACTCTGCAACGCAAAGTTGGTCATACTTATCGAATGGATATGGAAGACCGAATTCTTTCTCATAGAAAGCAAATCCCTGCTTGGTAAGTAAGAAGAACTCTTCTGCATCCAAGAACTCAGCTAATGACTTGCGGCAGTAAAGACCAAGTGGGATTGTCTTCTCGCCTTTATATTCATCGGTGACGAAGTGGTACGGACCTGCAACGAAGCAAGTTAGATATGTAGAGAAAACTTGAGTCTTCTTGTAAGTCCAATGGTGCTTATCGCCACCTAAATCTTTGCGCTCTACAACAGGGCTATTTGAAATTACTTCCCACTTAGCAGGTGCGATTACTGAGAATTCGTAGGTAGCTTTTAAGTCAGGTTGATCGAATGATGCAAAGGTGCGGCGTGAATCATTTGCTTGATGCTGTGAGTATAAATAAACCTCACCATCTGCTGGATCAACGAAACGGTGTAGACCTTCACCGGTCTTAGAGTAAATAGCTTCCATTTCGACAACCAGAGTATTTTCGGCTGCCAAGTTATTTAGGAAGATTGATTCTCCATCGTAGCTAGAAGTATCAATCACGGTTCCGTTCAATGTCGCATTGATTATGCGCTTTGCCATCGCATCGATAAAGGTGTTGCTGCCAGGTGTAGCGCTGAAGGTGATTACAGCCTTGCTGTTGAAAGTCTCATCACCTGTGGTTAGGTCCAGATCAACTTTGTAGTTATCGATCTTTAGGATTGCTGAACGATCTGCAGCTTCTTTGCTTGTCAGATTAATTCCTGGCACTTTTGCTCCTTATTTCGTTTATGGCTCTTAACCTATCGGTGGCGCCTATCTGGGCCGCCAATTTGTATAGCGCTATCCAATATGAAAGTTTTGCCCAATGCAACGCGAACGAATCCTGACCTACCGCCTGCGTGGTAGCCGCATCACTGATGCGCAGGAAGCCGCTCTGGCTGCGCACTGGCAAAAGTACGGCCTAATTAACGATGTGCCATTGAACCTGGATGAGATTTTTTCAACATATAAAACTCGCATTATGGAGGTGGGTTTCGGTATGGGCGAAGCCACCGCAATCCTGGCTAAAGACTTTCCTGAGACTGCTTTTCTTGCAGTTGAAGTGCATCGTCCAGGAGTAGGCAAGCTCTGTGCCCGCCTTGAGGAAAATGGTTCAGAGAATGTTCGAATTCTTCAGCATGATGTTATCGATGTTATTAATAATCAATTGGCCGACGATTCATTAGATGGCGTACATATTTTCTTTCCAGATCCATGGCAAAAGAAAAAACACACTAAACGTCGTCTGCTAACTCCCGAATTCTTGCGATTGATCTATCCGAAGATTAAGAAGGGCGGATTCATTCATGTTGCAACTGATTGGGTTCCGTATGCGGAGTTTGCACTCAAATCATTTTCGCAAGTAGTTGAATATCAAGGTGGGGTAGTAGAGCGACCATCCTGGCGCCCCGTTACAAGATTTGAAGGCCAAGGCCTGGATAAAGACCATCGCGTAACCGATATGCGATTTACAAAAATCTAATAATTAGTTTTCGTACTTAGCAATTTTCTCAATGCGACGAATATGTCGATCGTCATTGCTAAATGGTTCTGCGATAAATGCATCGAGAATTGCTTTGCACTCATCGATTGGGTGCATGCGTCCACCAACAGCAACTACATTTGCGTTGTTATGTTGTTTAGCAAGCTTTGCAGTCTCAATATTCCATGCAAGTGCGGCGCGAACACCCTTGACTTTATTTGCAGCGATTTGTTCGCCGTTGCCTGAGCCTCCCAGAACAATTCCAAGTGAACCTGGATCTTTAACTACTGCTTCGGCTGCTGGAATACAGAAATCTGGGTAATCATCGAGCGCGTCATATTCATACGGGCCGTGGTCTTTAACTTCATGTCCTTGCGCGCTTAAGTGTTCGATTAACGCACTTTTTAGTTCAAGGCCAGCATGGTCAGCACCGATATGAATTCGCATGGGGCGCATCTTGCCATTAAATAAGTGAACGCCCGTCGTTTAACACGACGGGCGTTCGACCCAAGGAGAGATTTTTGCTATTTAATTTAATTAATTAGCGGTAGATGTGGTCTTGGTAGATGGAATGCCGTTGGTGCCGCCGTTCATCATGCCGCCCATACGTCCCATGCCATCGCGATCTCCGTGACCGCCATGTCCGCGTCCACCTTTGCCACCCATCATGCCGCCCATGCGACCACCGGTTGCGTTAACTTCAGCAGTTACGTGTGCGGTTAGGTCAGCTTTAAGAGTTGTAGCTTGTGCTGCAGTTAGCTTGCCAGCTGTAACAGCTGCATCAATCTGTTTTGTTGCATCTGCGACCAAAGCTGCAATCAATGCATCTTTCTTTGCACCTGCAATAGTTGCTAGTGATTCACCAGCTGCAAGACGTGTATGAAGAGTTGTCGCATCAATTCCAAGTGTTGCAGTAATGACAGCATCACGACTTGAATTTCCCATCGGGCCACCCATTGGACCGTCATCGTGCATTCCATTCAACGCAGGATGGTTGGCCATATCTGCTTTGATCGCTGCAGCAATTGCATCCGACTTTGCTTGAGTCAAAGTTCCCTTTGAAACTAAGTCTTTTAGCGCAGCAGTTAGTTCAGGACTAATTTGTCCTGCTACCGGTGCAACCGGAGGTGTAGCTGGTGTTGCAGTTGATGAATGTTCAATTGCTTCTAGCGCTACCCAAGCATCTGTTACTGCTTTTGATTCTGCTGCAGTGATGGTTCCCTTTGTAACTAGATCAGCAAGTACTGCTGCAATTGGTCCACCGTTACCGCGCATGCCACCAAAACCACCTACGCCATTATTCATATGAACTTGAGTGATAGTGGTTGTAGTCTTCTTTGAAATTGATTTTGCTTTTGTTCCAGAAGCGTTTGCTAATGCAGTTGCCGATCCTGAAATTGCAACAGCAGTAATTACAACTGCTGCTACTTTCTTGTTCTTCTTCATGAGTTTCCTTTCGGAAGTTGTACCAATCGCCCCACACGATTGGCTCTGAGACGTATATAAGTCTCGAATGCTTGGAACAGTAGCTCATTAACCTGAGAGACACCTTTGAAAATCAGCACATTTCAGTCACTTCATATTGGGATTCCGCACTTTTTGAGCCTGCCAATGCTGGGGATTTCCTGATTTCTTAGAGAAGTTTGAGAGTTGAGACTGGGGCTCTCTATCGAAAGGTTTTGAAAATGCTCTCTATGCCTCAGAGAAAATTCATCTCAGTTATTTTTACTGCATCACTTTTTATCGCTTTAATTCCATTGCAGAGTACTGCGATTAACGCAGCGGGGCCTGCAATTACGACAACTTCTGCGACCGCACTTCCAACAATTCTTAATGGAAAAACACCGCCAACTACTTCACTTGGCAAGAATGGTGATTTCTATATTGATACGAAAAACCTAATGTTTTATGGACCAAAGAAGAACGGATCATGGCCATTGGGTTTATCTATGAAAGGCGAAGCTGGTAAAGATGGCGTTGATGGAAAGAATGGAATTGATGGCAAAGATGGAAAGAACGGTGTCGATGGTGCAGTTGGGAAAACTGGTGCAACAGGAGCGACAGGACCAACTGGATTAACTGGCGCAACTGGAGCGACAGGTGCAACAGGACCAATTGGCGCTACGGGTGCAATGGGATTAACTGGCGCAGTCGGCGCGACAGGAGCAAAAGGTGAAACAGGTGCTGCTGGCGCAAAAGGCGATACGGGAGCAGTTGGTGCAACTGGTCCAGCAGGTGCAACTGGTCCTCAAGGTTTACAGGGACCACAAGGCTTACAAGGTGAACAAGGTATTGCTGGTGCAAAAGGTGAAACTGGCGCAACAGGGCCTGCGGGAGCAACGGGCGCAACTGGTTCACAAGGTATTCAAGGAATTGCTGGACCTGCTGGAATCAGCCGTGCATTCTTTGGGTCTATACAATTTGGAAGCCCCTTAGGTTCAAGTGCTCAGAGCACTGCAATATCTTCTGCATTCGGAAGTTTTGCTGCCAATTCGAATTATGTTGTTCGACTTGTAATTGTTGGTGCATATCAAAGCACGGGCGATGATTTTCCATTTCAATTGAACATCGCCACAAATGGCGGAACTGCAAATATTTCTTATGTCTACTCAATGGCAAATGTGAAATCCAGTCGATCTGGCTCCATTGGTAAAGAAGTTAACTTTCAAGCAGAAGTCCTAATAGATGGAAGCAATTCGAATTCTGGCTTTAATTTGGTGGCCACCGTTATGCATGATGGTGTGGGGCTCGGCACTGTAAGTTTGAGCGGAAACTACCTAGCCACACAGGTGGGTAGCGCTAGTTAAAGAATTGGAGCGGGTGACCGGGATTGAACCGGCACAGCTAGCTTGGAAGGCTAGAACTCTACCATTGAGCTACACCCGCATATTCTTGCGAACAGGCTAAGAGTAATTGGTTTGGTAATTAAGTTCCAATTCTTGCCATAGACTTCTGCCTCGCAAGAACCGGGGCGTAGCGTAGTGGCTAGCGCGTCTGCTTTGGGAGCAGAAGATCGAGAGTTCGAGTCTCTCCGTCCCGACCAGTTCCTCTTTCTCATGGTCCCTCTTGAGAAGTTCGTTCGAATATACAAGGAGCGCTTTGTGAAAAGCTCAGTTGAAACCCTTTCACCAACTCGTGTTCGTTTTGATATCTCAATTGAATTTTCAGAGATGTCATCACACGTTGCAGATGCATATAAGAAGGTCGCATCTCAGGTAAACGTCCCAGGTTTCCGTAAGGGCAAAGTTCCAGCAGCGATGATTGACCAGCGCGTAGGTCGCGGAACAGTTATCGATGAAGCAATCAACGCAGCGCTTCCAGATTTCTACACACAAGCAGCTCGCGAACACAAGATCTCAGTTATCGGTCGTCCAGAAGTTGATATCAAGGAATTCGTAGATAACGAAAAACTTTCTTTCACAATCGAAGTTGATGTACGTCCAGAAATTAAGCTTCCAGATTTCGCAAAGATGGAAATCAAGGTTGACGATGTTTCTGTAACAACCGAAGAAGTTAACGAGCAAGTTGACGAACTTCGCGCTCGCTTCGGAACGCTTCATGATGTAACTCGTGCAGTGAAGAGTGGCGATTTCGTAAACATCGATTTAGTTGCAAAAGTTAATGGTGAAGAAGTTGAAGGCGGAACCGCCAACGACATCTCTTACGAAGTTGGCTCAAACAGCATGGTTGATGGCCTTGATCAAGCATTAGTTGGTTTAAACGCAGGCGAGTCAAAGGTTTTCGAAACTTCACTTCTAGGAATGCAAGAAGGCGAGCAAGGTTCTGTAACTGTAACTGTTAAGGCAGTTAAGGAACGCGAACTTCCTGCAGCTGATGATGCATTTGCAAAGCTTGCATCTGAGTTCGATACTTTGGATGAATTGAAAGCTGATTTAAATACACGTCTAGAGCGCGTAAAGGCTATGGAGCAGGGTGCACAGGCACGCGACAAGCTCGTTGATAAATTAGTTTCAGAACTTGAAATTCCAGTTCCAGAGAAATTAGTTGAAGAAGAAGTTCATGGACATCTAGAGCGCGAAGGTCGCCTAGAAGATGCTGAGCACCGCGCAGAAGTTGACCGCGATACTCGTGCAATGTTCAAGCAGGATTTCCTTCTTGATGAAGTTGTTAAGAGCGAATCAGTAGAAGTTTCAGAGATGGAACTTACTGAATACCTAATGCGCACCGCTTCACGTTACGGAATGGCGCCACAGGATTTCGCTAATCGTTTAGCGCAATCAGGAAACATCAATCAGATGGTTGCTGAAGTTGCTCGCGCTAAGGCACTTGCCAACATCTTGAGCCGCGTAAATGTGGTCACAGAATCCGGCAAGAAAGTGGATCTTGAGGCTTTGGCTCCAAAGCGCCTAAATTCAGATTCACCTGCTGAATCAGCTGAATAATTCCGCCCTCGGCGAACATCTGCATTTTCTGGCCCTATTTGGCCAAATTGGGAAGTAATTTCTGCGCGAACGCGTTAGGGTCTTTGTACTCAAATAAATGAGAGCAAAGGATCATCTCGTGGACTTTATTCCGACACCAGCTTCGGAGACCATCTTGCGCGGCGGCAACGCTATGAACGCAGGTCTTGATTCAGAGGTTTACAACCGTCTGCTTCGCGAACGAATCATCTTCTTAGGTTCTGTAGTTGAAGATGCAATGGCTAATGCAATTGCAGCACAGATCTTGTTGCTCTCTGCAGAAGATCCAGAGAAGGATATTTATCTTTACATCAACTCACCTGGTGGATCGATCTCAGCAGGTATGGCAATTTATGACACCATGCAATTTGTTCCTAACGATGTTGCAACAGTTGCAATGGGACTATCTGCATCAATGGGTCAGTTCCTTCTATGCGCAGGTGCGCCAGGTAAGCGTTATGCGCTGCCACATGCACGCATCATGATGCACCAGCCATCAGGTGGCATCGGTGGTACCGCAACTGATATTCGTATTCAGGCAGAACAGATCGGTTTCACCAAGAAGAAGATGGCCGAACTTATTGCGTTCCACACTGGTCAGAAGGCAGAGACAATTACTGCAGATTCTGATCGCGATCGTTGGTTTACTGCAGAAGAGGCTAAGGAATATGGCTTCGTTGATCACGTTGTTAAGACCGCAGCACAGATTGGAAAGAAGTAATGTTAGAGAATTTCGAAATCAATAACCGCTACGTTCTTCCAACAATCGAAGAGAAGACTTCATACGGTTTCAAGCGTTTAGATCCATACACAAAGTTATTCGAAGAGCGCATTATCTTTTTAGGTCAGGCAATTGATGACACTGTAGCTAACGACGTAATGGCGCAGCTATTGACTCTTGAATCAATGGATCCAGACCGTGACATCATGATGTACATCAACTCACCTGGTGGTTCATTCACAGCGCTAACAGCTATTTATGACACCATGCAGTTTGTTCGCCCTGACATCATGACAATCTGTTTAGGTCAGGCAGCATCAGCTGCAGCAATTTTGTTAGCAGGCGGAACCAAGGGCAAGCGCATGGCGCTACCTAATTCACGCATCTTGATTCACCAGCCATATTCAGAAGGTGGCGGTCAAGCTTCAGATATTGAACTGCAAGCAAAAGAGATTCTGCGCATGCGTGAACTTCTAGAGACCATGCTCGAAAAGCATTCAACAAAGAGCAAAGAGCAAATCTCTGCAGATATCGAACGCGACAAGATCCTCACTTCACAAGAAGCTGTCGAATATGGACTAATCGATCAGGTGCTAACTTCACGCAAAGCTAAGCCAACTGCTTAATACTTAAGCAGCAAGTTTCATGTTAAAACTCCGTCAGTTATTTCAAACTGGCGGAGTTTTTTCATATCGAGATTTTCGTAGAGTCTTCCTATCTTCGACTTTGATGTCTATTGGTGGCGGTGCGCTACCTATGGCTGTTGCAATTGTCATTATCGATACCGGTGGAAATGCCACAACGCTTGGCTTAGTAATGGCGGCTAGAACCTTTAGTTTTGCAGCATTTGTAATGATTGGCGGAGTTTGGGCTGATCGAATCAAACGCAAATACGCCATGATGGCAGCTGATTTATCTCGAGCAATATTAATTGTGGGATTGGTTTTAGTTTCTGGCGAAAATTCTCCACGATTCTTAATGGGAATAATTCTCTTTCTAATTGGTATTGGTGACGCATTCGGTGGCCCAGCATCTGGCGCCATCATGACTTCAATATTGCCTGAAAATTTATTGAAACAGGGCAATGTATTCCGTGGAGCAGTATCCAGAATGGGCGGAATTATTGGCCCAGCAATTGGAGTTGCTTCCGTTGCGTTGATTGGTGCAAGGTTAACTTTCTTAATTGGTGCAATCGCAGGCTTCGGAAGCTTCTTGCTACTTTCAGGCGTAAAAGAAGCTGCTCATGTTGCCAAAGAAAACTATGAGCCTCTCTTAACTGAAATTAAAGAAGGAATTCGTACTGTTCGAGAGATGCCATGGGTAGGCGCGCTAATTTTGATGGCATCTTTCCAATTGATGGTTGTAGTTGCATCAGAGAACGTACTTCTTCCGATTATTACTAAACGAGAGTTTGATACGAATACGGTTATGGCGATGGCAACAACTTCATTCGCAATTGGCGGAACAGTAGCTTCCATACTTTCATTGAAGTTAAAGACTAAAACGCCAGGAAGATTTACTTTATTAACGTGGTCTCTATTTGCACTGGTGCCATTCTCGCTTGCTTATCAAGAATCGAAAGTCATCATTGTTATCGCATACATTCTCGCGGGAATTTCAGTAGGACCCTGGGATGCTTTCTGGCCATCAGCGATTCAACGTGAAGTTCCTAAAGATAAACAAGGTCGCGTCTTTGCGCTGGATCATGCGGGCTCAGTTGGGTTAATGCCACTTGGTATGGCGCTAACAGGCCCAACAGTTTCGCTTATGGGGGAGAAGCCATTCTTGATATTCGCTGGAATATTCCATCTAGTCGTTAACGTAATTGTTTATCGCGTTCCAGGGGTTAAGGAGATGAAAACTCCGGTTAATTCCTCTAATAGCGAACAAGATAAGCGCTAATTTTCCTGCGCAAAATTAACTCGGCCAATAAAATTCAGCTATCAATTTCCCCATCAAGGAGCGCGCAATGACCCGAATCGGTGAAGCCAACGAACTATTAAAGTGTTCGTTCTGTGGCAAAACCCAGAAGCAGGTAAAGAAATTAATCGCGGGTCCCGGCGTTTATATTTGCGACGAATGTATCGAACTATGCAATGAAATCATCGTTGAAGAGCTATCTGAAGCAGCTGCCGCAGGTTTTGACGAACTGCCAAAGCCGCATGAGATTTTTGAATTTCTAGATAACTATGTAATTGGTCAGCAACGTGCAAAGAAGTCATTAGCTGTTGCGGTTTATAACCATTACAAGCGCGTTCAGTCTGGCGAAACTGGCCGCGAAGGTTCAGTCGAATTAGCTAAATCAAATATCTTGCTACTTGGTCCAACTGGTTGCGGAAAAACTCTCTTGGCTCAATCACTTGCGCGCATGCTTAATGTGCCGTTTGCTATCGCAGATGCAACTGCGTTAACTGAAGCAGGTTACGTTGGCGAAGATGTCGAGAATATTCTGCTTAAGCTCCTGCAAGCTGCTGATTACGATGTTAAGAAAGCAGAGACCGGAATTATTTACATCGATGAAATCGATAAGGTTGCTCGCAAGGCAGAGAACCCATCAATTACTCGCGACGTATCCGGTGAAGGTGTTCAGCAAGCTCTTCTAAAGATTCTTGAAGGAACTGTCGCATCTGTACCACCACAGGGCGGACGTAAGCACCCACATCAAGAATTCATTCAGATTGATACAACAAATGTTCTATTTATTGTCGGTGGTGCTTTCGCAGGTCTAGAAAAGATTGTTGAAGGCCGCGCAGGTAAGTCTGGCGTTGGATTTAATGCGCCACTTCGCACCGCTGAAGATCGCGAAGCAAGTGACGTGTTTGCGGATGTAATGCCAGAAGATCTTCTCAAGTTTGGCTTAATTCCAGAATTTATTGGTCGTCTTCCAGTAATTACATCAGTATCAAATCTGGACAAGAAAGCTCTGATTCAGATTCTTACAGAGCCAAAGAATGCGTTGGTTCGTCAGTATCAGAAGCTATTTGATTTAGATGATGTCCAACTGGAATTCGAAGATGCGGCTCTAGAAGCGATCGCAGATCTTGCGTTAAAGCGTGGAACAGGCGCACGTGGACTTCGTGCAATCATGGAACATGTTCTACTTGGCGTGATGTATGACATCCCAGGCCGCGAAGATGTCGAAAAGGTAGTCGTAACTGCTGATTGCATTAATGCAGTTGCTCAACCAAAGCTGGTTATGCGAAGCGAAGGCTCGAAGCGTTCCAAGCGCTCTGAAGAGAAAAGCGCATAGTTTTTTAATCTAGACTAAGCCGCTATGACGCGTGAATTACCAACAGGCTTTGTGCCTGCTGATATCGAGGCACCTCTATATAAGAAGTGGCTCGATGCTGGTTATTTCACCGCAGATGCAAAATCTGAAAAGCCACCATTTGCGATTGTGATTCCACCTCCGAACGTAACTGGATCTCTTCATATCGGTCACGCACTCGACCACACACTTCAAGACACTTTAGTTCGCATGAAGCGCATGAAGGGCTTTGAAACTTTATGGCTACCTGGCATGGATCATGCCGGTATCGCAACTCAAAACGTTGTTGAACGCCAGTTAGCTGCGCACGGAAAGTCTCGACATGATTTCGGACGCGAAGAGTTTGTTAAGAAAGTTTGGGATTGGAAAGCAGAATCTGGCGGAGCAATTCTTGGCCAGATGAAACGCCTCGGAGATTCAGTGGATTGGTCTCGCGAAGCATTCACAATGGATGCAAATCTTTCACGCGCAGTGCTAACTATTTTCAAGCGACTATTTGATCAAGAGCTAATTTATCGAGCAGAGCGCATCATCAACTGGTGCCCTCGCTGCTTGACTGCACTTTCAGATATCGAAGTTGATCACCAAGATATTGATGGTGAATTTGTACAGATTCGCTACGGACGCGATGATGACGAGCATCAAATTTTTATTGCCACAACTCGTCCTGAAACGATGCTTGGCGATGGCGCGGTTGCAGTTAATCCAAACGATGATCGCTACAAGCACATGATTGGTAAAACTGTTCGACTTCCATATGTCGATCGCATGATTCCAATCATCGCTGATGAATTAGTTGATCCTGAATTCGGCACTGGTGCAGTCAAGGTAACTGCAGCTCACGATCCAAATGACTTTGAAATGGGCCTTCGCCATAACGTTCCGATGATTATCATCATGAACGAACACGGCATCATGGAAGGTACCGGCACAAAGTTTGATGGTATGGATCGCTTTGAAGCGCGCCGTGCTGTTGTAGAAGAGCTTCGTAAAGATGGCTTACTCGGTTGGGAGAAGCGCCCGTATTCACACAGCGTTGGACATTGTTCGCGTTGCCAAACAATTGTTGAACCACGCTTATCGCTGCAATGGTTCGTAAAAGTTGCACCACTTGCAAAAGCAGCAGGGGATGCGGTTCGTAACGGCAAAGTAAAGATTTCTCCAGTTGAGATGGAACCACGTTATTTCGAGTGGGTAGACGGAATGCACGATTGGTGCATCTCTCGACAACTTTGGTGGGGCCATCGCATTCCTGTTTGGTATGGACCAAATGGTGAAGTAAAAGTACTTGGACCAGATGAGGTTGCGCCTGAAGGTTGGACTCAAGATGAGGATGTTCTGGACACTTGGTTCTCTTCTGCGCTTTGGCCATTTTCAACTCTCGGATGGCCAGATAACACTGATGATTTGAAGAAGTTCTATCCAAACTCAGTCCTTGTAACCGGATACGACATTTTGTTCTTCTGGGTTGCGCGCATGATGATCTTCGGATTATTTGCAATGGACGGCAAACAACCATTCGACACCATTGTTTTACATGGTTTGGTTCGCGACAAGTTTGGTAAGAAAATGTCTAAGTCAAAGGGCAACGTTGTTGATCCTCTTGAATTCATGGATAAGTACGGTTCAGATGCGCTTCGATTCTCATTAGCTCGCGGTTCAAATCCTGGAGCAGACCAAGCATTAGCGGAGGAGTGGATCGGCGGCGCACGTAACTTCGCAACCAAACTTTGGAATGCAACTCGTTTTGCATTAATGAATGGTGCAACTGTCGAAGGTCCGCTTCCAGAATTTAATTCGCTAAACGCAATCGACAAGTGGATTCTTAGCCGCTTAAACGAAACTATTGCCGAAGCAGATAAATTGCTAGAGTCGTTTGAATTCGCAAAAGCTTCAGAATTAATTTATCACTTCGCTTGGGATGACCTCTGCGACTGGTACCTCGAACTGTCTAAAGATGCATTCCAGAAAGGCGATGCCGCAGCAACTAAGCGCGTGCTTGGCCACGTATTAGATCAATTGCTTCGCTTGATGCACCCAATCATGCCTTTTATTACCGAAGAACTTTGGACCACGCTAACTGGCCAAGAATCACTAGTAATTGCTGCTTGGCCGGTTGCGGACTTAAAGAGCATCGACAAAACTTCTGAAAAGATTGTGACGCAACTCCAAGAGGTGATTACTGAAGTTCGCCGTTTCCGTAACGATCAAGGTATCAAAACCAGCCAGAAGATTCCTGGTCGCCTAGTTGTTCCTGCTGATCTTGAACCATATGCAGCTGGCGCGGAATTCCTACTTAAGATGGAGAACGGTGAATTCACTCCATCTGCAAAATTAGAAATTGGTGTAATTCGCGCTGAGTTTGATTTAACTGGTTCTATTGACGTTGCAGCAGAACGTGCGCGTTTGAATAAAGACTTGGCAACTGCAGAAAAAGATCGCGCGACAGCCACAGCAAAACTTGGCAATGAAGGCTTCATGGCTAAAGCGCCAGAAAATGTAGTTGCGGAAATTCGTGAACGTTTGGTGAAATGCGATC
>CAYMVX010000005.1:0-21151 GCA_964394375.1 uncultured Actinomycetes bacterium | reverse complement strand
CCCCATGGTTAATTCTTGGCGCACTTTACGGTTGGTATAACTTCTTGCATCTTCGTGCACAGAAGCGCGTCACTGCAGCTCGCGCCCGCGTTTAAATTACTTACTTAAATCTTTACGTAATTCGCGAGGAAGCTGGAAAAGCAGCGTCTCTTCTTTAGCGGTCACAGTTTCAACTGTGCCAAAACCGCGATCTGCTAACCACTTCAGTAAATCTTCAACCAATAGCTCTGGAACAGATGCGCCGCTTGATACGCCAACAGTATTTACTTCATGCAGCCATTCAGAATTTGCTTCATGGGCATAATCAATTAAATAAGCGTTCTTTGCGCCATATTCCTTAGCGACTTCAACTAAACGAACAGAGTTAGATGAATTAGTTGAACCAACCACTAAAACTAAATCGCATTGCGGTGCAATCTGCTTCATCGCTTCTTGGCGATTCTGGGTTGCATAGCAAATGTCATCTGATGGCGGATCGATAATTTCCGGAAAGCGCTTCTTAAGTTCGGCAACGGTTTCCATGGTTTCATCGACTGAAAGCGTGGTCTGAGATAGCCAAGCTAGTTTCTTGCCAGTCTTTGGTTGCACATTGCGCGCCATCTCAATACCTTCGATAACAGTTACGCGACCTGGAGCTTCTCCGGCAGTGCCTTCGACCTCTTCGTGGCCATCGTGGCCAATCATGATGATCTCTAAATCTTCTTTTGCATAACGCTTTGCTTCGTTATGAACTTTGGTAACCAAAGGACAAGTCGCATCGATAGTTTTTAGATGACGCTTCTCAGAATCTTCGTGAACCTGTGGTGAAACACCGTGTGCACTAAACACAACTGTTGCGCCTTCTGGAACTTCATTAACTTCTTCTACAAAGATTGCGCCATGTTTTTCTAGTGATTCGACAACGTACTTGTTGTGAACGATCTGCTTACGAACATAAACCGGTGCGCCATAAACTTCAAGGGCTTTTTGAACGGTTACGACTGCGCGGTCAACTCCAGCGCAGTAGCCACGTGGGGCTGCAAGTAGAACCTTCTTATCCATGTCGATTAATTGTATTAGGCTCACCCGCATGCTTGAAAATTCAGAGGAGCAACCAGCGCCTGTTCGCGTGGTCTCTGAAATCATCAAGGAATACATAGATGCGCTTGGCCCAATCTGGATCGAAGGCGAACTTTCACAGGTAAATTCCCGCAGAGATTTCACTTACATGGTGCTGCGTGATTCCAGCGTAGACATGAGCATCTCGCTGGCTTGCCCGTCTGGAATTTTCAATAAGAAAACTGTCGGCGAAAATGCTCGTATCAAAATCTTGGCAAAGCCTTCTTGGTACACAAAAAATGGTTCAGTCTCATTCTGGGTACGTGAAATTAAAGAGGTCGGTGTCGGAGAACTTCTTGCACGCCTTGAAATGCTCAAGAATTTATTAGCAGCCGAAGGTCTATTTGATGCCAAGTGGAAGAAAGAACTTCCACTACTTCCAAATAAAGTTGGCTTGATCTGTGGTCGCAATTCAGATGCCGAAAAAGATGTTCTGGAGAATGCCAAACGTCGTTGGCCATCGGTTCAATTTGAAGTCCGCGAAGTCCAAGTACAAGGTGCTGATGCAGTTATTCAAGTTAGCGCTGCGCTAAAAGAACTCGAAGCTGATAAGGATGTTGATGTCATCATCATTACTCGCGGTGGCGGTTCATTTGAAGATTTATTGCCGTTTAGCGACGAAGGGTTAGTGCGTTTGGCGGCTAGCTGCAAGACTCCAATAGTTAGCGCAATCGGCCATGAAAAAGATTCACCACTTCTTGACTTGGTTGCAGATTACCGCGCATCTACACCAACAGATGCCGGCAAGAAAGTTGTACCTGATTTAAATGAAGAGTTAGCTTTTATTGATTCACTGCAGATGCGCGCAAGACGCACATTAACTATGCGCTTAGAACGCGAAAGCGATCGCATCAAATCTCTCTTTGATCGCCGAATCGCGTTTGTACATCGAATCAATTTGGCCGAAGAAGATTTACAGCACTTGCTTGCACGTGTCCGTTCTTTATCTCCGCAATCAACTTTGGAACGTGGTTATGCAGTAGTACAACGCCAGGATGGAAAAGCGCTTAGAAGCGCTAAGGATGTTGCTTCTGGTGACTCAGTTCGCATTCGCTTGGCGGCAGATTCAGTAGAAGCCACCATCAAGTAGAGAGTAAATTAAGCATATGGCCGAGAAAGTCTCATACGAAAAAGCTCGCGAAGAGCTAACAAAGGTCGTTGAGCAACTAGAAGCTGGTTCCGCCACTTTAGAAGATTCGCTGAAGCTCTGGGAACGCGGCGAAGAGTTGGCCAAAATCTGCCAAGAACTATTAGATGGCGCAAAAGCAAAGCTCGAAAAGAACGAAAGCTAAGAAAATGACATTTAACTACTCAGATCTACTTCCTGTTGGCGAAGATCAGACTAAATACAGACTGGTTTCCACAGAAGGGGTCAAGGTAGTTAAACATGGCGATCTTGAATTTCTAGAAGTCGCACCTGAAGCACTTACCAAACTTACCGAGACCGCGATTCACGATATTAATCATTACTTACGCGCAGCTCACCTCGAACAGTTAACCAAGATTCTGAAAGACCCAGAAGCTTCACCTAACGATCGTTTCGTGGCTCTTGATCTGCTTAAGAATGCGAATATTGCAGCAGGCGGAGTACTGCCGATGTGCCAAGACACTGGCACTGCTCTGGTGATGGGCAAGAAAGGTCAATACGTCCTAACTTCAGGCAAAGATGAAAAATCAATCTCTGAAGGCGTATATAACGCTTACACGAATTTGAATTTGCGTTACAGCCAGATGGCTCCCGTAAATATGTGGGAAGAGAAGAACACCGGCAATAACTTGCCTGCCCAAGTTGAAATTTACGCAGACTCAGATCACCAAAACGAATACAACTTCCTCTACATCGCAAAAGGTGGCGGCAGCGCAAATAAGTCTTTCCTTTATCAAGAGACCAAAGCAGTATTAAATAAAGATTCTTTCTATCCATGGCTGGAAGAGAAACTTCGCTCACTTGGTACAGCTGCTTGCCCTCCATATCACTTGGCGATTGTGGTTGGCGGTACCAGCGCGGAGCACACAGTTAAGACCGCAAAACTTGCCTCAACTAAGTACTTAGATTCACTGCCAACAGCTGGCGATGCCGCTACCGGCCATGCATTCCGTGACCCAGAAGTTGAAGCTGAAGTTCTGAAGATTACGCAGAAGCTAGGAATTGGTGCGCAATTTGGTGGCAAATATTTCTGCCACGATGTTCGAGTTGTACGCCTTCCTCGACATGGCGCATCTCTACCTATTGCTATCGCTGTCTCATGCTCCGCTGATCGCCAAGCAAAAGCGAAGATCACCAAAGAAGGAATCTTTATCGAAGAACTTGAACGCGATCCTGCGCACTTCTTACCTGAAACCACAGATGAACACTTGGCTGACGACGTGGTCAAGATTGATTTAAGTAAGCCAATGTCAGAAATTCGCGCCGAGCTCTCTAAATATCCGGTTAAAACCCGACTCTCTTTAACCGGAACTTTGGTTGTAGCGCGCGATTTAGCTCATGCAAGAATCAAAGCGCTTCTAGATAGCGGAAAGCCTCTCCCTGAATATATGCAGAAATATGCGGTCTATTACGCAGGACCAGCTAAGACTCCAACTGGTTACGCCTCAGGTTCTTTTGGACCAACTACTGCAGGTCGTATGGATTCATATGTTGATCAATTCCAAGCAGCTGGCGGATCTTTTGTAATGCTGGCAAAGGGCAATCGTTCAAAGCAAGTTACCGATGCTTGTAAGAAGCATGGTGGTTTCTATCTTGGATCGATCGGTGGACCAGCTGCTCGCCTTGCGCAAGATTGCATCCGACGCGTTGAAGTTCTAGATTTTGAAGAGCTTGGTATGGAAGCGGTCTGGAAGATTGAAGTTGAAGACTTCCCAGCTTTTATCGTTGTTGACGATAAGGGAAATGATTTCTTTGCCGAGACCGCTAAGCCGTTAACAATCGGCCTGAAACCGGAGAACTAAGAAAAAAGTTTTAGTAAGCGCCGCGACGGTTGTGGCGATATAGCGCTTTGCACGGAGTTCCGTAACGCTTATCAATGTAGTTAAGTCCCCAACGAATCTGCGTAACTGCATTTGTGCGCCAATCAAGACCGACGGTCTCCATCTTGATTGCAGGAAGTGCTTGTGCGATTCCGTGTGCACCAGAGCGATAATTATGTGCCTGGTAATTCCAATGTGATTCTTTGGTCCATAGCTTTACAAGACAAGTTTCCTGAGCTGCATTCCACTTTGGATATTCAGTACGAATGATTGCCTTTGCAACCTGCTGAGCACCTTCTGGGGTACGAGCTAATTCGATCTGGCGGCTTGCTAGAGCTACTGCGCGAAGATCGATCGCAGATACCGACATCTTGGTATTGATGCGGGCATAGAGAGAAGCGACCTGCTGGTCTGGATTCTCTTGGTGGACCTGACTTGCAACCAAGTAGGCGCTGTTCTGATCAGGAAGAGTAAGTTGGGTTGTCATCGGGAACTCAAGGCCATAAGAGCTTGGAGCTGCAGATGCCAGAACCACCATGGTCGCAACCATGGTCCAGGCAGCGCGGGCACGACGATTAACGATTGCGCTATAGAAGCGATCAATCTTCATCTACTCACCTGCCTTTCTAACCTGTCTGATCAATCAGAACCGAACCTTTCGGCTCGCTTGCAGGGGTAAGGCTTCCGAAGAGCACCGACATCTTCAAATTTCGGCGCGCATAAGTGGGGAAAAATCTTTCTCCACAAGGCAGAAAGCGCGATAAAAGTGCAGGTCAGAACGGGGTATGTCCGTTTTGCCCTACTTTGTCACTGTGAGATTTTTGCCGATACGTCACACTACGAAATAGCTATTGGGCCTTCCAGCAATTCCGTCACTAAGGCAGCTATTTGAGAGCGCTCGCTTCGCGTCAAAGTTACGTGGGCAAAGAGTGGATTACCTTTAAGCGTTTCGACCACGGCAACCACGCCGTCATGGCGACCGACCCTCAAGTTGTCACGTTGAGCAACATCGTGGGTCAAGACCACTCGAGAATTTTGGCCGATTCGAGATAGGACCGTTAATAACACGCCTCGCTCAAGCGATTGTGCCTCATCCACGATTACGAATACATCGTGAAGTGAGCGGCCACGAATATGAGTCAACGGCAGAACTTCAATAAGCCCTCGGGCCACAATCTCTTCGATAACCGCTTCGCTGACAAGCGCCCCCAAAGTATCGAAGACCGCTTGAGCCCAAGGAGACATCTTCTCGCCTTCAGACCCTGGCAGGTACCCAAGCTCTTGGCCGCCAACTGGATAGAGAGGTCTGAAGATCACGACTTTCTTATGCTGGCGACGTTCCATAACTGATTCAAGTCCGGCCGCCAATGCGAGTGCGGATTTTCCAGTGCCGGCGCGACCTCCAAGAGAGATGATTCCAATCTCTGGATCAAGTAGGAGATCAAGTGCAACTCTCTGCTCGGCACTTCGACCATGCAAACCAAATGCGTTGCGATCTCCGCGGACTAATTGCAGTTCGCCGTTTCCTGTAATTCTCGCCAAAGCACTTCCTTTTTCCGAATGCAATACGACACCTGTGTGGACCGGATATTTTTCGGCGAATTCAAACTTTGATCGATCACTTGAATAGAGTTCATCAATAACACTTCCTGATACTGACGCTTCCACTATTCCAGTCCAACCAGAAGATGAAACCAACTCTGCGCGGTACTCCTCTGCTTCCACACCAACGGATGAAGCCTTAACACGTAAAGGTAAGTCTTTAGTTACCAGTACCACGTCTTTCCCATCGGACATTAAATTCTTAGAAATCGCGAGAATGCGAGAATCATTAGATCCATCGCGCAAAAATCCTTGTGGTAGCGCACTTAAATCTGAGTGATTTAATTCAACGGATAATGTCCCGCCCTCTTGAGTTATTTGAATTGGTTGGTCTAATCGGCCATGTTGTATTCGTAATTCATCAAGAGCTCTAAGTGCTCCACGAGCGAAAAAACCGAGTTCCGGGTGATCACGTTTAACTTCTAGCTCTCCAATAACAGCAATCGGAATTACAACCTCGTGCTCTGCAAATCTCTTTAGCGCTTGGGGGTCTGCCAATAGGACACTGGTATCAAGTACATAGGTGCGCTTCTTTGATTTCTTTACAGACACGACCGCTCGATTCTTTAATTTTTTTCAAACGATGCGGGGAAAGCAGTTAAAAGTTACGCTCACCTTTAGACATTTCGGACACGACACACCCCAGCGCGTGGGTGAAGATTTGGTAAATTACTTGCCGAAGCGGCGGTGGCGCGCTGCGTAGGCGCGGAGAGCGCGCAGGAAATCGACGCGGCGGAAATCTGGCCAGTAGGCCTCGCAGAAATAGAACTCAGAGTGGGTCGATTGCCAGAGGAGGAAACCGCCTAGGCGCTGCTCCCCTGAGGTTCGAATTAGCAGATCTGGATCTGGCTGTCCTGCGGTGTAGAGGAACTTTGAAATTACCTCATCGCTTAACTCTGCAGCAGCCTGTTCAAGAGAGGCGCCTTTATCTTTTTCATGGCGCAGGTAAGACTTGATGGCATCCACGATCTCGCGGCGACCGCCATACCCAATCGCCACATTGACATCCAAGGTCGCTCCCGAATTAATAGGCAACTTCTTAAATTGTTCTGCCATCCAATCCGGCAACACATCGAGCGCGCCAACGACTCGGACATTCCATCGCTTGGCGGCTGAGAGCTCCTCCACCACATTTGCGATGATTTTTAGAAGTTCGTCGAGCTCTTCCTGGCTTCGCTTGAAATTATCGGTCGAAAGCAACCAGACCGTGACAATCTTTACCTGAGCATCTTCACACCAATTCAAGAATTCGCTGATTTTATTTGCGCCAGCTTGATGGCCACTCCTAGTTGCAACGGTATTGGCTTTAGCCCATCGTCGATTGCCATCGACGATGATGCCAATGTGATGTGGAGTCTGGCTGAAGTCGAGCTTCCTTAATAGGCGCTTCTCATACCAGGGATATAGAAGGGCTTTGATCAGCTTCTTAACTGAGTTAATTGCCATACTTTCTAACCACATATCGCTCCGCCCAAATTGAAGCCACTGGCAAAGTTCCGGCCAAAATTAAACCTAGAATATTTAAAGTCTTCCAACGCTTTGAAACCGAAAACTGAATCGCGAATAGAACATAAATCGGATAAAGATATCCGTGAACCATCGGAATCCAAATAGTTGCTTGATGCAAGCTTTCATTATGCAATAAGTATTTGACCGGCATATAAACAAACCAGAGCAAGAGCGACATAACTCCAGCCACTATTGCCATAAATCTATAGCGGTTTAGTAGGTCAAGTTTCATGGTTCTACCTTATCTAACCTTCTTTGGTAAATCATTAAGTAAATAGCTGTAATCGCGAATAGAAACCAAATGACTACATAAGAAATGTGTTGCCAGTAGAAACCTGGCACTTTACTGCTTGCCTTAAATGGCAAAACCTCTAAGCCGGTTGCTGGATCTTCGCTAATTACTTGAATATATGGTGCATAAAGCGGCAAATTTGTCTTCGATACAAAGAGCGAACTATCGACTCTGCTGATTTGAGTGTTTGTGTTCTCGGCGCGATCTTCACTTTGCGGAGGCATTATGTAGCCGACGATCTTGCTCTTTCCTAAAGCTATATCGTTGGGACCTTTGATGCCGCGGACAACTAAAATCGCTGCGTTATCTTTTGTTTGAAACAATCCGACAGCCCAACTCTGGTTTCCTTCTTGATGAGGTGCCACCCAATTACTTAAGTACTCTCCTTCTAGAGAGACTTTCTGCCCTAATGATGTGGCTTTGATTGAACCATTTGGAGTAATTAGAGAGTCAATTGGCGAGATGCTCTGATCGACCTCAATTGGTTTCTTGATTTCAACAGCGCGATTCCATTGCCAGTTGGCAAGTGAAAGAAAGATCGCAACCAAGAGGGCAGTTGCAAGCCACTGCCAAAACTTCTTCATCTATTTCTGGTCGTCTTTTTTGACGTTTGTGAAGCGCTTGTAAAAGCTACGCAACAGGATCACTACTGTCACGGTCAGGACAATCATTGTGATTGAGCCGGCAACGCCTACGTCGTAATTGGTTTTTGTCACATTACCCATAGTGAGAGAATACCGCCTATGAGTACCCCTCTCGATATGGATGACCGATACGGCCGACAGCTGAGCCGATATCGCTTCATTCCGTATGTGATTTTCGTGGCTCTGGTTGGTTGGCTACTTTGGACTGGCTTCTATCACTCCAATCCAACAGTTACTGCCAATCTCCTCTCCTTCAAAGAGGTAAACGAAAAGAGCATGGGTATTACTTTTGAAATCACTCGCAACAATCCCGATCAAAATATTGATTGCCGTTTGACCGCAGTTGATTTCGATAAATTTATTGTTGGAGAAATAGTTCACCGAATCCCCGCTGGCGAGAAACACTTGAAGGTTTATGCGGAGATACCTACGCGTGCACGCTCAGTTTCAGCAGATGTAGTTCGCTGCTTTGCTGCTAATTAATATATTCTTCTCCTCTTATGACACAGACCTGGTTAACTCAAGAAGCTGCTGATCGACTTGCAGCCGAACTTGTCGAACTCGAAGGACCTAAGCGAGCTGAAATTGTTAAGAAAATTGAAGCAGCTCGCGCTGAAGGTGACTTAAAAGAGAATGGCGGTTACCACGCTGCACGTGAAGAGCAAGGCAAGAACGAAGCTCGCATCAAGCAACTTAAACATATGCTTGAACACGCACACATTGGCGCGCCACCTGTTGGTGAAGCAGGCGTAGTTGGCCCAGGAATGATTGTCACTGTTGATTTTGCAGGCGATGAAATGAAATTCCTGCTTGGCTCTCGTGAGATTTCATCAGGTGATTTAGACGTCTATTCTGAAAAATCTCCACTTGGTAGCGCAGTGAATGGAAAGAAAATCGGCGATACTGTTGCATACACCGCACCTAATGGAAAAACTTTCCAGGTAGCGATTCTCGAAGCTCAGCCTTTCGCATAACGCGATAGCATTTCCTTTATGTCTCAGGAAATGCGAAAAGAACACACACATAAAGAGATCATGGTGATCCTTGGCGGTCTAATGACCGGCATGCTACTTGCAGCACTTGATCAGACCATCGTCTCAACCGCTCTAAAGAATATTGTCGAAGAGTTCAATGGACTAAACCATTACACATGGGTTGTCACTGCGTACCTCTTAACTTCAACCGCGGCTACTCCGCTCTACGGAAAGATCTCTGATCTTTATGGTCGTCGAATTGTTTTCCAGTTTGCGATTGTTACCTTCTTAATTGGTTCAGCACTTGCAGGTGCTTCACAGAATATGGGTCAGCTAATTGCCACCCGCGCACTTCAAGGTCTTGGCGCCGGCGGTTTAATGGCGCTTACCTTCGTAATCATCGGCGATATCGTTCCGCCTCGCGAACGTGGTCGCTATCAAGGTTATTTCGGTGCAGTTTGGGGTCTCTCATCTGTAGCCGGTCCTTTGCTGGGTGGATATTTCTCTGATCACCACCACATCCTTGGAATTACCGGATGGCGCTGGATTTTCTACATCAATATTCCATTCGGTTTAGCTTCGCTAGTTATCACCTCAATGGTGCTACATATTCCAAAAGTTAAGCGCGAACATTCAATTGACTATCTAGGTGCGTTACTTCTTATTGCATCAGTAGTTCCAATTCTCTTGACGCTTTCTGTATATGGGCCAGAGAATGGTTGGACTGACAGTCGCACAATTACATACTTAATAGTCGGTGTGATTGGTGGCGTGCTCTTCTTCTTACAAGAGAAGCGCGCCAAGGAACCAATTCTTCCGCTGCACTTATTTAAGAACCACACCTTTAATTTAACTTCGCTGCTAGGTGCAGTAATTGGCGCTGGCATGTTTGGTGCAATCGTGATGTTGCCGCTTTACATGCAGGTCGTAAAGGGATATTCGGCATCATCAGCAGGACTTAAATTGATCCCGATGATGCTCGGTATTGTTTCGATGTCGATCTATAGTGGTAAGACCATTTCAAAACATGGTCACTACAAGCGCTTCCCGGTCATAGGTGCTGTAATTATGACCTTCGGTATTTTGTTGATGACCCGTCTTGAAATTGATACTCCATATTGGCAAGTTGCGATTTATGCAGTTCTGGTTGGTATGGGTCTTGGACTTTCAATGCAGACTATTGTTATTGCACTTCAGAATTCAGTTGAGATGCGCGATATGGGTGTGGCGACTTCATCAAATACCTTCTTCCGTTCACTCGGTTCGGTTTTTGGTACTGCGTTCTTTGGTTCTGTACTAACAAACCGTTTAGCGCATTACATGCAGAGTGGCTTTGCAGAACTTGCAAAGAACAATCCTGCAGCAGCCAGCGCTGTTGATCCAGGTGCGATGAAGGGATTAGCCAATAATTCAAAGTTGATTCATACCCTTCCGGCTGATATTCAGCACGTAGTGCTTCAAGCTTTCGTAAATTCTTTCCATGTAGTTTTTTACGCGGCAGCGCCGATTACCGCAATTGGTTTCTTCCTGGCATTGATGCTTCGCGAAACACCGCTACGTACCAATGCTGATTACCAAAAAGCAAAAGATGATGCCGCTGGCGAAGCACTTGGTTAATCATGCTTAAAGAAAAAGCCCCCGATTTCTCGGGGGCTTTTTTAATTTCTTTTAGCGATCATCTCGCAAGATAGAGATCAGTCGAAGCACTTCTAGATAAAGCCATACGACTGAAACCATCAGACCAAATCCAACGCGCCAAGATTCTTCTTGTGGCACTCCAATTGCTACAGCTTTAGCTGCCTGATCGAAATCCATTGCCAGGAAGAAAGTTGCGAGTCCAACTCCGAATACTGCTACCAGCGGGCCAAATGTTCCGTTGAAAATAAAGTTGCCACCAATTATGTTGATTACGCCAAGAATTAGGTAACCAATAATTGCGCCAGTAGCGATCTTTGTTGCACGAGCGGTGATTGAAATCTTTCCGCTGCGATATGCAACTAAGACACCTACAAATGCCACCGCTGTTGCAATCAACGCTTGGCTGATGATTCCTGGGTAAACACTTTCGTATGCAGCTGAAATTGTGCCTAGCACAATACCTTCTAGCGCTGCGTAGGTGAGAATCAAAGCTGGGCGAACTTTTCGAGAGAAGCTAATTATTAAACCAAGAACAGTTGCGCCGATTAGGGAACCTATAAGTGCTCCGCCACCAAAGTTAGATTTCCATGCAAATCCACCTGTTACAAGCAAAATTGCAAAGAGCATGCCTGTACGAGTAACGACATCGTCCATTGTCATGCGACCAGTGCGCATTGAAGATGCTGCAGGTGCTTTGTAGAGATCTTCTAGCTGTCCACCTTCGTTAGCGTCATAACTAGTGCTAAATCCGGTTGTGCCAACATTGCTATTTCCCATTGATGCATAGCCACGACGGTTGTAGCGGTTAAGTACCGGGTTACTGCTCTCCATTAATTCCTCCTATTGGAATCCAATTGGACCTTTAACGATTAGGTATCGTAAATGAAAAAACGCGCCTAAACGGCGCGTTATTCCTGTGAATGCCCTGATTGTGTCTAGTAAACGGAATTAACTGACGTATCAAGAGTGCCCTCGGTGGGGGTCGAACCCACACTGGAAGGATTTTAAGTCCTCTGCCTCTGCCATTGGGCTACGAGGGCGTTTGTAGCGTGCGAGAGTCTACTAGTTGGAATTGCCCTGAATTAACAGCTTGTACTCCTCATATAAGTGATGTGAGGTACCGCTTCTTGAAAGGTGTTCCACATTAGATCCCACCCAATTAGGTGCGCTCTCTTTACCGGATAGCGCCCAAGCTGCCTGTTTTGCCGCCCCTAAAGCTACATATTCCCCTGGCTCTGGAATCGCAATGTCAAAATTAAAAAATGTAGATGCAATTTCTTGAACCGCTTTATTGCGCGCAGCTCCACCAACAATAACTACTTTTTCAATTGGGACATTTAACTTTTCAATCGCATCAGCTGCGTATCGCATGCCGGCCATAACACCTTCGATAGCAGCACGTGCAATATTCGCTGGTGTGAAATTTTCATGTGTGATTCCGTAGAAAGCGCCGGTCGCATTTGGTTTATTTGGAGTTCGTTCTCCATCAAAGTGCGGAATAAGTTTTAAGCCATTTGAACCAATTGGCGCCGAAAGGGCCAGCGAGCTAAATTCTTCAAAAGATAAATTGAGAGTTTTGGCAACGGTAGCAAAAATCTTCGCTGCATTTAAAGTACAAGCAAGCGGCAAGAAGTTACCTGTGGCATCGGCAAAGCCAGCAACTTCACCAGAGCCATCATTGGTTGCAGTTTTGGTTGAAATAAATGCAGTGCCACTTGTGCCAAGAGAAATAACCATATCTCCAATTTGTGCATTTATTCCTAGTGCGGCACCTGCATTATCACCACAGCCTGCTGCTATCGGAATTCCGCTAGCAGTCTTGCCACCGAATTCATTCGCATTAATAATTCTTGGCAAGATAACTTTTGCATCAGATTTCAAAATGAATTTCAAAATCTCAGGAATATATTGACCTGTCTTAGGATTGAAATAGCCAGTTCCTGATGCATCAGATCTATCTGTAAAAATGTCATTAATATCTTTAGAGCCAGTTAACTTCCAAGATAGCCAGTCGTGTGGCAAACAGATTGCTGCGATTCTCTTAGCATTCTCGGGTTCATTTTCCGCCACCCAAAGTACTTTCGAAGCGGTAAATGAAGCCACTAATTGCGAGCCAGTTAGTTCGGCAATATTCGGAAACGCTTGATTAATCTTCTCTGCGGCACCGCTTGATCTAGTGTCATTCCAAAGTAGTGCGGGTCTAATTACCTCACCGCTTGCATCAAGTAGGACCATGCCGTGTTGTTGGCCGCCTATTGAGATAGCAGCAATTTCACCAACAGTTTCTGCCTCTTTAAGTGCATCTTGTAACGCGCTCCACCAGGCAGCTGGGTCTACTTCAGTGCCATCTGGATGCGGTCTTGAGATTGTCTTTAATATTTTGCCGCTCTCTAAATCGCAGAGCACTACTTTTACGGATTGAGTTGAGGAATCAACTCCGGCAACTATTTTGGTCAAGTGCGCACCTATCTGCTTTATTAATTAGCGAGAATAGTGGTTATTGGCCTAGACTAAAAGCAATTCCATCCAAAATATCTGACTCGCAAGCAATGAATTCTGCGGCACCAATAGCTTTGAGGATTTCAGAGAGCACCAAAGATCCTGCACCAATCACATCCACGCGTCCAGGGTGCATGTATCCGAGCGCAGCTCGTTCTTCGCGTTTCATCTTCAAAAACATTTCAGCCGCTTGGTGAGTTTGCTCTGCCGAGATTCTAGATAAATGAATTGCATATCGATCATATTCAGGCAGATTTAGTGCAGCGGCAGCCACTGTTGTTGCAGTACCTGCCACAGCAATCAGTGACTTTGCTGATTTGACATCAACTACGGAAGCAGCTTCAGCAATCGCCGCCTGAATATCTTTACGTGCTGCTTCAATTTCTTCTTGAGTTGCAGGATTACTCTTGAAATGCCGCTCTGACATTCGAACACATCCGATATTTACACTCTTTGCTTTTTCTACTGTGCGATGACCTATTACAAATTCTGTTGATCCACCGCCAATATCTACGACCAGGAAAGGTGAAAGTGAATCCGGCATCTCTTTAGTGGCGCCTGCAAACGAGAGGGCTGCTTCCTCTTCTCCGCTAATTACTTCTGGGGCTACTCCAAGTCTTGATTTCACTCCATCAATAAATAGGTCACGATTCTTAGCATCGCGAGTTGCGCTAGTTGCGCAGAAGCGAATTCTCTCAACGCCTCTTCGCACTATCTCTGCAGCAAATTTATCTACTGCTGTAAGAGTTCTTGCAATTGCATCTGGGTGAAATTCACCGGTCTGATCAACGCCTTGCCCTAATCGAACAATTTCCATATCACGAAATACTTCGCGGAAATTTTCACCTTGGACATCTGCGATGAGCAAGCGGATCGAATTTGTGCCGCAATCAATCGCAGCTACTCGCATGGTGCGTCCTGCCACCATTTTGGTAACTTAGCAAGCGCTTCATCACCTAAAGGATTTACGCCAGGGCCTGCTGAAAGCGAATGTGCAACCAAAGAATGAAGACACTTAACGCGATCAGGCATACCACCGGCGCTAATTCCTTCTACTTCTGGAACATCAATTCGAAGAGCTGCTCGAGCTGCTAAATAATCTTCGTGCGCAGCTGCATATGCGCCTGCGAGCTCTGGATCGTTCTTTAGTCGTTCATTCATATCTGCCATTAATCCACCATTTTCAAGAGTGGAAATTGCCCCAGTTAATTTAGGGCAAGTTGCGTAATAGAAAGTTGGGAATGGAGTCCCGTCACTTAATCGAGGCGGGGTCTCGACAACTGCTGGGTTGCCGCACGGGCAGCGATACGAAATTGCATGCACATCTCTAGGTTGCCTTTGCAACTGGCGTCCGATGCAATCTAAATCTGATTGTGAAACTTCGCGGTTCATTTGTTTCCAGCTTCAGTGACCGTAGCAATTAAACGCGTGTACCAAGGTACGCCGGCAGGCACATTGGCGGCAACGCTATTTGTTTTATCACTACCCTCCAAGGTGATGTCATTTGTAAGAATATATTGACGTTCACCTGGCAATACATAATGAAGTCGAGCACGGGCTTGAGACTTAACGTAATTCGGATCGTTCCAAAGTTCTAACTCTTTACGTGCCTCTTCAACTGCTTTGCGATTTGCATCAACTTGAGCAGAAAGCGCATTGATTTGCGCACGCTGTGCAAAGTATTTCTGCAAAGGCGATCCGATAAACATTATGATGCCGAAGAAAAAAGCAGCTACTACAAGGAAGCGAGTTGCTTTATCAATTCGCTTCCTGCGATAGCTGCTTCTTCTACGAGGCAATTTAATTAACCGTTAAAACGCGGGAATGCGCCACGACCTGCATAACGTGCGCCTTCACCAAGCTCTTCTTCAATGCGAAGTAATTGGTTGTACTTTGCAACACGTTCGCTTCGTGCAGGTGCACCTGTCTTGATCTGTCCGCAATTTGTTGCAACTGCTAAATCTGCAATTGTCACATCTTCAGTTTCACCTGAACGGTGGCTCATCATGCTGCGGTAACCAGCGCGGTGCGCCATCTCAACAGCATCAAGAGTTTCAGTTAGTGAACCAATCTGATTAACCTTCACTAAAAGTGCATTGGCAGTGTTTGCTGCGATGCCCTTAGCAAGACGCTCTGGATTAGTTACAAATAGATCATCGCCAACAAGCTGAATCTTTGAGCCTAGCTCTGTGGTAATTGCAGCCCATCCCGCCCAATCGTCCTCATCTAGAGGATCTTCGATTGAAACGATTGGATAAGAAGCAACCAAGCTTGCGTAATAAGCAATCATCTCTGACGCTGATAGCTGCTTGCCTTCAAATGAATACTTTCCATCCTTATGGAATTCTGTAGCGGCAACGTCCATCGCTAGCGCAATCTCTTTACCAGGCTTAAATCCTGCTCCTTCAATAGCTTCAAGAATCAAATCAAGAGCTGCACGGTTGCTATCTAGGTTCGGAGCGAATCCTCCTTCATCACCAATGCTGGTTGCTAGCCCGCGCTTCTTCAATACTGACTTAAGTGAATGGTAGATCTCTGCGCCCCAACGAAGTGATTCTTTAAATGAATCTGCGCCGATCGGTGCCACCATAAATTCTTGAATATCTACGTTGGTATCTGCGTGTGCGCCACCGTTAAGAATGTTCATCATCGGTACTGGAAGTACGTGCGCATTGTTGCCGCCAACATACTTGAAGAGCGAAAGGTCTGCATGCTCTGCACTTGCCTTAGCTACTGCAAGTGACACGCCAAGAATTGAGTTAGCGCCAAGCTTTGCTTTGTTCTTTGTTCCATCTAAGTCAATCATGGTCTGATCAACTAAGCGCTGGTCTTGTGCATCTAGACCAATAACTTCAGGAGCAATTACTTCAACTACATTCTTGATTGCTTGTTCGACGCCTTTACCTAAGTAACGCTTTGCGCCATCGCGAAGTTCAACTGCTTCGAATGCACCTGTTGATGCGCCAGATGGAACTGCAGCACGACCGACGGTGCCATCTTCTAATAGAACTTCAACTTCAACTGTTGGGTTACCACGTGAATCAAGAATTTCGCGTGCGCCAAGGGCTTCAATAATTGCCACTATTACTCCAATATTTAGAAAATTATCCAATAAGTATTCTACAAGGACTCAATCCGCTTGATCTCTTCTGAAATCTCGCGTGCGCGAGTGCGGAGTAGATCTTCCGGTTCGATTCCTTGCTTTATTGCAGCCGCTACGGCTGCGACCAACGCATCGCCAATGGCGACTTCAGCTGGAACTTCGTTGTTCATATCTGCTGTTGGTAAATCTAAGTTAATGCCGCTTTTCTCGGCACGGTAGATAAGTTTAGTGATTAAAGGCAGGGCTGGCTGCGCCAACGCGACGCCATCGGTCGCTGAAGTTCGGTTTTTCTCAGCAGCCTTTAGCTTCTCCCAGTTCTGTAAGACCTCATCCGATGTTTCCGCCTGCACTTCACCGAAAACATGCGGGTGACGGCGAATCAACTTATCCGCAATACCTGCTGCTACCTCTTCGATTGAGAAAGGATCTGTGGGGTGATCTTGGGCGATTCGGGAGTGGAAATAAACCTGAAGTAAGACATCGCCGAGCTCTTCACGCATAGCTTCGCGATCATCCGCATCTACTGCATCCACAAACTCATATGACTCTTCAAGTAAATACTTAATCAAAGATTGGTGAGTCTGTTCAGCATCCCATGGGCAACCGCCTGGCGATCGAAGCCGGTCCATTACTTCGAGTAAACGAAGTAGCTCTGATGCCATATCAATTAATTAAGCAGTTTTGACTTTAACTGCGGTTCCAGCTGAATCAAAGGAAACTAGATCAGCCGCATTTGGATCCCAATATCCATATTGCGGATTAATCTTAACTTTTTCAGTCTTAGTAAGCGCAAGCACAAGTTGCTGTACCGCAGTTCCGACTTCAGATTCTGCTACGCCCGCAGCTTGTGCATTCTTTGATAGCTCATCCGAAATCAGAACAGCTTCAACATACAAATCAAAATCTGCTGGCGCCATCTGTGCGGAAACTAAAGCATTTGTTAAATTACCTGCGCCACCAAGCGCTGAAAAAATGCTTGCCTTCTTAGCATCCTTCATCGCCTGCGTAATTTTAATTCCACTCTTTGCTGCAATCTTTTTGAAAATCTCTGAAATTACTAAGAAACGGACTTCAGTGCGATTAAGTTCTTCGCCAACGCTTAGTTGCATCTGAGAAGTATCTACGCCGCGTCGTTCAGCGTTAATTTGCGCAATGCGAGACTGAACAGTCTCAATTGAAATCTTGGTATCGCCAATTTGTGCTGCTGTTCCAGCATCGCATGCTGTTAAGAACGCCAAACTGCTTAGAACTAATACCGCGCTGATTAACTTCTTCATCGACTTCCTCTGATTCCTTACCCTAATTATTTAGCAATTCTTGGAGCACTGAAGTGGCCCAAGCAATAACCGAAGTATCTCGTAAATTCGACCTTTCGCCCAATGGCGACCACTCTGTCGCTGGTAGAGCGACTAAAGCCACATTTGAAGCGCCTTTATACATACTTCCTGGGTAGATGCGCTGCATCTTCAACTGTTTTGATTCTGGCAATTTAATCGGCGAAATTCGCAAATTCTTGCCTTGCTGAATCATCTCGTGAATACCCAATTTTCTAGCTGAAGCACGAAGTACTGCGACCTGAACTAATGCGATTACCGAATCTGGCATCGGTCCAAATCGATCGATTAATTCTTCTTCAATTGGTTTGATTTCCATTGGATCTTTCACGTCAGCAAGGCGACGGTAAATATCTAAACGCAATCTCTCCGAATCGACATAATTATCAGGAAGGTGGGCATCAACCGGTATTTCAATCTTACATTCATGTGAAATTTCTTCAGTTTCGACAATTCCGGTCTTGTAATCATTGACCGCTTCACCGACCATGCGCATATATAAATCAAAACCAACATCAGCAATATGGCCAGATTGCTCACCACCTAATAAATTACCTGCGCCGCGAATTTCCAAATCCTTTAAAGCAACTTGCATACCTGCGCCTAAATCAGTATTTGTGGCAATGGTATTTAAGCGATCAATTGCCACTTCAGTTAAAGGTTTATTAGCAGAGTAAAGAAAGTATGCGTAAGCACGATCGCGTCCACGACCAACACGTCCTCTGATCTGATGCAGCTGAGACAGACCAAACATGTCTGCACGTTCAACGATTAAAGTATTGGCGTTTGGAATATCCAATCCACTTTCAACAATTGTGGTGCAAACCAATACATCAAAATCGCGATTCCAGAATCCTAGAATTACATCTTCAAGCATGTTCTCGCTCATTTGCCCATGAGCTACACGGATACGAGCTTCTGGAACTAGCTCTTTCAATTTAACTGCAACGCGATCAATCGATTCAACACGGTTGTGAATGTAAAAGACTTGGCCATCGCGGAGTAATTCTCGGTGAATTGCAGCGCTTATCTGTTTATCGTCTTGCGGACCCACGTAAGTAAGAATCGGGTGGCGCTCTTCTGGTGGAGTGGTAATGGTGGACATCTCTCGAATTCCTGTAATCGCCATCTCTAAAGTGCGCGGGATAGGCGTAGCGGACATAGCCAATACATCCACGCTAGTTCGAAGCTTCTTAAGCTGCTCTTTCTGTTCGACGCCAAATCGCTGTTCTTCATCAACAATTACTAAGCCAAGGTCTTTAAATTGCACATCGTTTGATAGCAATCTATGAGTCCCGACAATGACATCAACTGCACCTTTGCCAAGTTCAGTAACGATTTCTTTAGCTTCTTTTGCGCTATTAAATCTTGATAACCCAGCTACCTTTATCGGGAAGCCTGCATATCTTTCAGAGAAAGTCTTGAAATGTTGTTGTACTAAAAGTGTTGTGGGAACTAGAACCGCAACCTGTTTCCCATCTTGCACCGCCTTAAAAGCAGCTCGCACTGCAATTTCAGTCTTGCCATAACCAACATCGCCACAAATAAGACGATCCATTGGGTACGGGCGTTCCATGTCTCGCTTAACATCTTCAATAGTTGAAAGTTGATCTGCAGTTTCTACGTAAGCAAAGTTATCTTCTAGTTCGCGTTGCCAAGGAGTATCTGGGGAGAATGCAAAACCTGGTGCGCTGGTACGTGCTGCATAAAGACGAATCAACTCGCCAGCAATTTCACGAACTGCCTTTCTGGCACGGTTCTTAGCTTTACTCCACTCACCACTTCCGATTCGGTGAATAGTTGGAGCATCGCCGCCAATGTATTTACTGATTTGGTCCAACGCATCTGTCGGGACAAATATGCGGTCGCCAGGTTGGCCACGTTTCGCCGGTGCATATTCGATTACTAAGTATTCGCGAACTACTCCTCCAACACTTCTCTGCGCCATTTCAACATAGCGACCAATACCATGCTGTTCATGAACTACGTAATCTCCACTCTTTAGCTGTAATGGATCAATACTCTTTTTGCGGCGAGAAGGCAACTTTTCGCCACCAGAACTTTGAGATCCCGTTAAGTCTCTCTCTGTTACAAAAACAAATTCATCATTACTGAATCCATTTCGGAATGCAGACGCGGTGAGTGTTATGTGGTCGCTTGTAGGCGCAGCATTAAAAGGATATTGAAGCTGTACTGGAAGGTTGGCATCTCTGAAAATACTGGCATATCTATCAATCATGCCTTTGCTAGAAGCGGAAAAAACAACTCGTTTCTTCTCGTTTAACGCGCTTTCAAATATTGAAATTAAGCGATCACTATTGCCTCTTAGCGGCTCAATTGGATCAATTTCAAGAAATAGATCCTCATCTGAGCCAAATTGCCTAAAGTCTTTCAAGTGAGGCAACTGCACTACGAGAGCATCCCAATCTATATAAGTGCTATCCGCTTCAATTGGAGCTTTGCCACCTACCGCAGCGTTAGACCAAGCAGCCTCTCGAAACTCTTCGTTAGTGGCCAATAAGTCCGCTATTCGCCCTACAACTCGCTCGCGTTCAATAAAGACAGTTTCAAAACCATTGGGCATAGCTTCACTAACTAAATTAAGTTCATCAACCAATAATGGAATTAAGGACTCCATGCCTTCTGGCAATAAACCATTAGCAATCTTTGATAATAGTTCGTTTTCGAACTCTCCTGAAAGCTCCTGCGCGCGCTCCTTTATAGACTCTGTAATCAGCAGTTCTCGACAAGGAAGTATCTTTACTGGATTCCCGATGCTTTCACTTGTTCTTTGATCTGCAACTGCAAAATAACTAATCTCCTCAATTTCATCACCAAAGAAATCAATTCGAATTGGATGGTTTTGATCAGGTGGAAAAATATCAAGGATGCCTCCACGTACTGCGTATTCGCCGCGACGTTCGACCAAGTCGGTACGTGTATATGAGAATGAAACTAATTGACGTTGCAAGTCTGTTAAATCGAACTCCAAACCTCTATCTAGAGTTATTGGTTTTGTATTTACAATCTGTGAATTAAATTTATGTATAACTGCTCGAATTGGTGCAACTACAACCCAATTGCGATCCTTTTGTTGTAAAGCTTGCAGAGTTGAAATTCTTTTTGCAACAGTGTCACTGCTTGGGCTCAAGCGTTCATGAGGCAAAGTTTCCCAAGCTGGAAACTCAAGAGTATCTGCATGACATTCGCGAATCTCTTTCGCCAAATCTTCAGCAGCTCGCGACGAGGCAGTAATTACCAACATAGGTTTTCGCATGGCACGCAAGGAAATCAAATATGCAAATGATGATGGCGGCGCAATGATGTCTTTATTGGAATTAAGTGCATCATCAATTGCCTGATTACTTAGTGGCAACAAACCGCGCATTTGAACTCCTTTCGACTGCTCATATATTGGGATAAACGCCTCAAAGCCCCATTCCCGAAAAGGGAGGGGGCTAAATTGCGTTTCATATCTTATTGAGTACCTG
>CAYMVX010000004.1:0-26947 GCA_964394375.1 uncultured Actinomycetes bacterium | reverse complement strand
TTGAAGGCGGAAAAGTTCGCGGCGAACGAGTTGTCGGAACTCAGCGCGAAGTTTACGAAGCGCCACTTCCAGCAATCGTTACAGTGCGCGATGGTCTAAACGTTCCACGTTATCCATCAGTACCTGGCCGTATGCAGGCACGAAAGAAGCCAGTCGATATTAAAGCTGCTGGCGGAAGTGCACCAAAGCTTGAGAAGTTGAAGTTAACCGTCGTGCCATCAAAGGCAACTGGTGCTGAGATTCTTGGCAATGGTCCAGATGCAGTTCCTGCTCTGGTTGAAAAGTTTAAGCAGATTGGAGTTCTGTAATGATTCTTGTTCTCGTAGATCACGATCGTGGAACTCTAGATCCGCTATCAACACGCGCACTTACAGCAGCTCGTGGCATTGATTCAGATGTGCAGGCTGTTGTTGTAGGTGCAGCAGGTAGCGCAGTTGCAGCAGAGGTTGGCAAGTTCGGCGCAAAGGTGCTGCACGTTGTTAACAACGCCGAAATCACTGATTACGCTCCAATGGCTTCAGGCCGCGCTCTTGCAGGCTTAGTAGATTCACTAAAACCAGCTGCAGTTATTGCTGCAGGTTCTCCGCGTGGAAATGAGCAATTAGCGCACCTTGCAGCATTTAAGGATCTGCCAATGGCAGCGGAATGCACCAGCATCACATTGGGTTCACCGCACAAGGTGGTTCGTGCTCGTTGGGCAGGAAACTTACTTGAAGATGCAAACGTTCACTCTGATTTATTAATCGCATCTGTTATGGCGCTTGCATTCGAACCAGAGGAAGTTGGCGGAACTGCAGAAGTTAAAGAATTTTCCGCAGCACTTTCGCCAGAAGATACTGTCGTTAAAGTTCTTGATCGCGTTGGCGAATCATCAACTGGCGGCGTAACACTTACTGATGCAAAGGTGATCGTCTCAGGAGGTCGCGGCGTTGGCGGACCAGAAGGCTTCGGAGTTATTGAAGAACTTGCTTCACTACTTGGTGGCGCAGTTGGATGCTCACGCGTTGTAACTGCATCAGGGTGGCGCCCACACTCAGAACAGGTCGGACAGACTGGTTCAAAGGTTGCACCAAATCTTTATTTGGCTTGCGGTATCTCTGGCGCGATGCAACACATCGCAGGTATGAAGAACAGCAAGACCATCATTGCAATCAATACAGATCCAGAAGCAACAATCTTCCGCTATGCAGATTACGGAATCGTTGGCGATCTACATCAAGTACTTCCTAAGTTAATCGAAACAATTAAATCGGTGAAAGGCGCCTAAGGTAGCTATATGTCAGATATCGAAATTGCTCAAAAAGCAGTAATGAAGCCAATCACTGAGATTGGCGCATCACTTGGAATTGCAGCAGAACACCTAGAACCGTATGGCCACTACAAAGCAAAGATGTCTTTGAAATATTTGGATTCACTTCCAGAGAAGAAGGACAGTAAGCTAATTTTGGTTACCGCAATCTCACCAACTCCAGCAGGTGAAGGTAAGACCACAACCACAGTTGGTCTCGGAGATGCGCTTCGTCATATCGGAAAGAATTCACTTATCTGCCTTCGCGAGCCTTCATTAGGCCCAGTTTTCGGCATGAAAGGTGGAGCAGCAGGTGGCGGTTATGCACAGGTGGTGCCAATGGAAGATATCAATCTTCACTTCACCGGCGACTTCAATGCAATTGCGCTAGCAAATAACTTGCTTGCAGCGCTCGTAGATAATCACATTCACCACGGCAATGCGCTAAATATCGACGTACGTCGTGTTGCATGGAAGCGCGTTGTTGATATGAACGATCGCGCGCTTCGCGACATCGTTAATTCACTTGGTGGCGTTGGCAATGGTTACCCACGTCAAGATGGTTTCGACATCGTTGTTGCTTCAGAGATCATGGCGATCTTCTGCCTTGCAACATCAATTGAGGATCTTAAGGAACGCATCTCAAAGATTGTTGTTGGTTACACAACAGATAAGAAGCCAGTCCTTGCAAAGGATCTAAACGCACAAGGTGCTATGACAGTTATCTTAAAGGATGCATTCCAGCCAAACTTGGTGCAGACACTAGAAAACACTCCTGCATTTATTCACGGTGGACCATTCGCAAATATCGCACACGGTTGCAACTCTGTAATCGCAACTAAGTCAGCTATGAAGATTGCCGATTATGTTGTTACAGAAGCTGGATTCGGTGCAGATCTTGGCGCTGAGAAGTTCATTGATATCAAGTGCCGCAAGTCAGGCCTTCGTCCAGATGCTTGCGTAATTGTGGCAACTGTTCGTGCACTTAAGTATCACGGCGGTGCAGATCTTAAGGAACTTACAAACGAGAACCTTGCAGCTCTTGAAGCAGGCATCGTTAACCTAGAGCGTCACGTCCATAACGTTTCAAAGGTTTACAACATCCCTGTTGTAGTTTCAATCAACAAGTTCGTAAGCGATACAGATAACGAAATCGAACTTCTTCGCAAGAAGGTTGAAGCAATGGGCGCAAAGATCACTTTGGCTAATCACTGGGCTGAAGGTGGTAAAGGCGCAACAGATCTTGCAAATATCGTTGTAGAACTATGCGAGCAGCCAAATAAGGTCACAATGGTTTATCCAGACGAGGCAACTCTTTGGGATAAGGCAGTTGCTGTGGCAACAAAGATTTACGGTGCAGCTGAAGTCACAGCTGACGCGAAGGTACGCAATAAGTTGAAGGAGCTTCAGGAAAGCGGATACGGCCACTATCCAATCTGCGTCGCTAAGACTCAGTACTCATTCTCAACTGATGCATCTCTGCGTGGCGCACCATCAGGCCATTCCCTAAACATCCGCGAAGTGCGACTATCTGCTGGTGCAGAGTTCGTTGTTCTAGTTTGCGGAGAGATTATGACAATGCCTGGTTTACCAAAGCTGCCTAGTGCAGAGAAGATCGACTACATCGACGGAAAGGTAGTAGGCCTTTTCTAGGCTATAAATTATGAGCTCAAATTCGTGGAACGTTGCGATTGCAGAAGATGTAATCGCAACGCTTCGCGATGAGCCAGGTCCGGTACTCATCGCGTTACAAGCAATTCAAGAGAAGTTTGGTTTTGTGCATGAAGATGCGCTGCAGATGATTGCAGATGCATTTAATGTTTCACGCGCTGAAGTATTTGGTGTATTTACTTATTATCATGATTTGAAAAAGGCTCCGTCTAACGCAGTGAAAATTTGCGCCGCTGAAGCATGCCAAGCAGTTGGCTGCGACAAATTAATTGCCGATGCAGAAGCTGCTGGAATTGAAGTTGAGAAGGCGTATTGCTTCGGCAATTGTGCGCTTGGTCCAGCTGCAATGGTGGGAGAGCGCTTAATCGGCCGCGCAACCGTGGAGAAGCTCAAATGAAGATATTCGTTCCAGGGGATTCAGCGGCACAATCAGTTGGTGCGGATTTAGTTGCAGTTGCAATCGCAGCTGAAGCTGCAAAACGAAATCTAGATATTCAAATTATTCGTAACGGTACTCGTGGTGCGCTCTGGCTTGAGCCACTTGTAGAGGTCGAAAAAGATGGGAAACGTATTGGTTTTACCAATGTTTCGAGCGATGATGCATCAGCAGTTTTAGACGGTACGCACCCGTCAATTGGCGAGGTAGATAGCTTTGAGTGGCTAGCTAGCCAAGATCGCGTTACATATAAGCGCGTCGGAATTATTGATCCGCTTTCAATTTCAGATTACGAAGCTCATGGCGGTTTTAAAGGATTAGCACGCGCACAGTCGATGTCACAATCAGATATCGTCGCTGAAGTTACTGAATCAGGACTTCGTGGACGTGGCGGTGCAGGTTTCCCTGCGGGAATTAAGTGGAAAACCGTTATGGATGCATCAGCAGATCAGAAGTACATCTGCTGCAATGCTGACGAAGGCGATAGCGGAACTTTCGCAGATCGTATTCTTATGGAAGGCGACCCGTTCACACTTATCGAAGGCATGGCAATCGCAGGTCTTGCAGTTGGTGCAACAAAAGGTTTTATCTATGTTCGCTCTGAATATCCTGCAGCGATTGCGCAGTTAAAGAAAGCTATCGAAATTGCATCGCCAAAGCTTGGTAACTTTGAACTAAAGGTACGTTCAGGCGCCGGTTCATATGTCTGCGGTGAAGAAACTGCAATGCTTGAATCACTTGAAGGCAAGCGCGGCGTCGTTCGTGCGAAGCCACCATTGCCTGCTCTGGAAGGTTTATTCGGTAAGCCAACAGTAATTAATAACGTACTTACACTAGCTTCAGTTCCAGAGATCTTGGCAAGCGGCGCAGCTGCTTACAAAGCTCGCGGTGTTGGCCGTTCGCTTGGTACTCAAGTTTTCCAATTAGCTGGCAATATCAAGCAGGGCGGAATTGTCGAAACAGGATTTGGAATCACTTTAGATAAGTTGATTAATGGCTATGGTGCAGGTACTGCATCTGGTAAACCGATTCGTGCGATTCAAGTTGGCGGCCCACTTGGTGCATATTTTGGTCAAGATAAATTTGGCGTAAGCGCAGATTACGAATCAATGCTTGAAGCTGGTGGAATGCTTGGCCATGGCGGCATTGTGTTATTCGACGATTCAGTAAACCTAGCTAAACAAGCTCGTTTTGCAATGGAATTCTGCTCAATCGAATCATGCGGAAAGTGCACCCCATGCCGCATTGGTTCTACCCGTGGAGTAGAAACAATTGATTTAATTATCGCTGGAAAAGATGTAGCAAAGAATAAGTCACTATTACTTGATCTCTGTGAAGTAATGACAGATGGCTCCCTCTGCGCAATGGGTGGTTTAACACCTCTGCCAGTAAAGAGCGCTCTTCAAAACTTCGCGGAAGACTTCAATACGGCTAGTGGGGGAAAGTAATGTCACTGATTATGGAACCTGATTTCGGTACGCCAAAATCAAAGCAAGAAGCAACTGTTACTGTTGAAATTGACGGCAAATCAGTTGTGGTTCCTGCCGATACTTCAATCATGCGTGCCGCGGCTGAATGCGGCGTTGATATTCCAAAGCTATGCGCAACAGATCGCCTAAAGGCATTTGGCTCTTGCCGTCTATGCGTTGTCGAAATCGATGGCCGCAAGGGCACCCCTTCATCTTGTACAACTCCAGTTACAGATGGCATGAAAGTTTCAACCAAGTCTGAGAAGTTAGATCGTCTTCGCCAAGGCGTTATGGAACTTTATCTCTCTGACCATCCTGAAAATTGTGAAGTCGGAGATGCTTGCGAAGTTCATGGCGTAGCAAAGAAAGTTGGACTTACGGAAGTTCGTTACGAAGCTAAGAAGACTCACTTAGATTTACCTAAGGATGAGACCAATCCTTATTTCAATTTTGATTCATCAGAGTGCATCGTCTGCAATCGCTGCGTTCGTGCTTGCGATGAAGTACAGGGAACATTTGCGCTAACTATTACTGGCCGCGCATTTGATGCTCGTGTAAGCGCTGGCAATAAGAACTTCGTTGAATCCGAATGCGTTTCCTGCGGTGCTTGCGTGCAGGTTTGCCCAACAGGCGCGCTAAAAGAGAAGAACTTGTTAACGATTGGTGCTCCAACTCGTTCAGTTGAGACCACCTGCGCATATTGCGGAGTTGGTTGTTCATTTAAGGCTGAAATGAAGGGCAATGAAGTTGTGCGCATGATTCCTTCAAAGAAAGGCGGCGCCAATGAGGGTCATTCATGTGTAAAGGGTCGCTTTGCATGGGGATATGCATCTCACCAGGATCGACAGCTTTCACCAATGATCCGCGAGAAAATCACAGATGAATGGCGCAAAGTTTCTTGGGAAGAAGCTATTGCTTACGCAGCTAATGGCTTAAAGAAGGTGCAAGAGAAGTACGGTTGGGACTCAATCGGTGGTATTACTTCTTCAAGATGCACCAATGAAGAAGTTTATGTCGTGCAGAAAATGGTCCGTGCAGCGTTTGGAACAAACAATGTTGATACCTGTGCACGCGTATGCCACTCTCCAACTGGTTATGGATTGAATAAGACATTCGGAACATCTGCCGGAACTCAAGATTTTGAATCTGTTGAGCATTCAGATGTAATTATGTTGATTGGCGCAAACCCAACAGCAGCACACCCGGTATTTGGCTCACGATTAAAGCAAGCTATCCGCAAGGGTGCAAAGCTAATTGTTGTTGACCCACGTCAAATCGAATTAGTTAAAACTGCTCATGTTAAAGCGGATCATCACTTGCAACTACTTCCAGGCACCAACGTCGCAATCATTAACGCACTTGCGCATGTTGTAATGACTGAAGGTCTTGCAGATGAGAAGTTCATTGCGGAGCGTTGCGACTCTGAAGCTTTCAAGACTTGGGCGGAATTCATAAAGCAGCCCGAGAACTCTCCAGAAGCGATGGAGAAGATTTCATCTGTACCTGCGACTGAAATTCGTGCAGCTGCACGTTTATATGCGTCAGCACCAAATGGTGCGATCTATTACGGATTAGGTGTTACTGAACATAGCCAAGGTTCAACGATGGTTATGGGAATCGCAAACCTTGCGATGGCTACTGGAAATATTGGGCGTAAAGGTGTTGGTGTTAATCCACTTCGCGGCCAGAACAATGTTCAAGGCTCTTGCGATATGGGCTCTTTCCCGCATGAATTACCGGGATATCGCCACATTTCAAACCCAGATACTCGCGCTATTTACGAAAATATCTGGGGAGTAAAGATCAAAGAGAAACCAGGTATGCGTATTCCAAATATGTTGGATGCCGCAATTGCTGGTGAATATAAAGGAATTTATATTCAAGGCGAAGATATCGCGCAATCAGATCCGAATATCCAACACGTAACTGCTGGTCTTGCAGCTATGGACATGGTGATTGTTCAAGATTTGTTCTTAAATGAAACTGCAAAGTATGCACATGTCTTCTTGCCGGGAACTTCCTTCCTTGAAAAAGATGGCACATTTACAAACGCTGAACGTCGTATCAACCGTGTACGTCCTGCAATGCCATCAAAGACTGGTAAGGATGAGTGGGAAGTAACTTGCGATCTAGCTAAAGCTATGGGTTACAACATGCATTACGACAATGCGTCACAAATCATGGATGAAATTGCTGCAACTACACCAACTTTCAAGGGTGTCTCACATGCACGTCTTGATGCCGAAGGCAGCATGCAGTGGCCTGTAAATGACAACGCGCCTGACGGAACTCCAATCATGCACATCGAGAAGTTTGTTCGCGGTTCAGGTAACTTCATGTTGACTCCATATGTTGCAACAGAAGAGAAGACCAACCGTAAATTCCCATTGCTTCTTACAACAGGTCGCGTTCTTAGCCAGTACAACGTGGGTGCGCAAACACGTCGTACCGAGAACAACGTATGGCATCCAGAAGATACTTTGGATATCCATGAATCAGATGCAGAGATGCGCGGGATCAAGGATGGTTCATGGGTCAAACTCTCTAGCCGCGTTGGAGAGACTCTAATGCGCGCTCGTGTTACTGATGAAGTGGCACCTGGCGTAGTTTGGACAACCTTCCACTTCCCAGAATCTGGTGCCAATGTCATCACAACGGATTACTCAGATTGGGCTACAAATTGCCCTGAATACAAGGTAACTGCGGTTCAAGTTGAACCAAGTGAAGCAACAGCGAATATCTCGCTTCATGGATCTCATGGAGATGTTCAGTTAGATTCAATTATCCGAATGGCTAATCAGATCGCGTCGAATATCCCATCTGCGGGAGCTCCTGAAATCGAAGTTGCGCATCATATGACTCAGTTCTGGACTCCGGTTATGCGCCAGCGTCTAGCTGAAGATGTTGATCCAGCTCTGCTTTCAGATGTGGTCAAGAAGGCGCTTGAGCTCGTCAAGCAATCCTGATTCGCCAACCACTTCTATTTCTAGAGGAAGTTTCATTAAGGCCGCGGCAGATACTGCTGTGGCCTTCAACTCTTCCGTTGGATTTTGTGCCAACCAAACTACCTTTTCGTAATTCTTAAAGTAGTCATCTACAAGCTCAGGTCTCTTATCTAAGCCAAGCTCCACAACAACGCTTCGATTAAAAGACTTAACTAAGTAATCAGTAAAGAAGTAAGTGCCAGTTGTAGTTAATTCAAATACCTTCTGTTTGCCTGCAAATACGTCGTAACAGTGATCGCCACCAAGTCTTTGGATTCCATACTTCTTAATAACTTCATCAAGTGCGCCGTAAGTGCCGCAATCAGAATAAGCAACAGCAATTTTCGAATGCTTATCTTTGATTTCTTTAATCTTGGCGTCCACTTCGCTAGCTATCTTTTCTGGGTGATTATGTAGCAGTGGCGGTAGGGGATAGATAGTTATATCAAAGTTCTCCCGTGATGCGATGTTTGAAATATGTGAAGCAATCGCACCACAGGCAACTACTGCGGTGTTCAAACTGGGAAAGCCAGTCTCTCTACAAACTTGTCGTTGAAATCTTCTCGATCTGAAAGTTCAACATACTTAATTTCATCTAGAAGTGTCATTGCACCATGACGCTCCTGTGTAGAAAGTAGCGCCATCTTTGCACCTTCGCCCGCCACGTTACCCGCTGAAACGATGCGTAATACGCTGATTTTAGGCACTAGACCAATCTTTACCGCAGAAGCAGGAGATAGATATGAACCGAATGAACCAGCAAGTAGAACTTGCTGAATGTCTTTATCTTCAATGCCAAACTCTTCCGCAAGCAGCGCCCAACCAGTTGCGATCGCAGCCTTAGCGAATTGCAGTTCGCGCACATCTCGCTGGCTCAAAAATACATCTTCAGTGAGCATGTAAATCTTCTCACCATCGCGTTCGGTTAAGTTTGGATCGTCTACATCATTGAATTTTCCAGATGAATCAAGCACGCCAATTTGAACCAAGCATGCAACAGCGTCTACCAATCCAGAACCACAGATACCAATAGCTGGTGCATCATCGATAGTTCCGATTTCAAGTTTGCCTTCAACAACTTTTACCGTTTCGATAGCACCTGCTGCAGCACGAACTCCGCACTTAATTGATGCAGCTTCGAAAGCAGGACCTGCTGGGGCAGCAGTGGCCAGAATCTTCTCGCCATTTCCTAAAATGATTTCGCAATTTGTTCCAACGTCAATGAAAAGACGAAGGCGCTTATCGCGGTCCATACCTGATGCCAATGCTCCGGCAACAATGTCGCCACCAACATATGCGCCAAGTGAAGGCAAGATTATCGCTTTGCCGCGGGGATGAATTGAAAGACCAAGTTCTGTTGCGTTTACAGGCTGATAATCAGCAGTTGCCATGATGAAAGGTGCAACTCCGAGTGGTTCTGGATCGATACCTAAGAGCAATTGAGTCATTGTGGCATTACCCGCAAGTGCAACTTCATATACGTGCTCTGGATTTACACCCGCTTCTTGGCAAACTTCTCGAGTTAATTGTCCTAATGTCTCTTGAGCAAGTGCACGTAATTTAGTTAGGCCTTCAGGATCCATCATGGTCGTACTAATGCGTGTAATTACATCGGCACCAAATGGTTGCTGTTTGTTTAGCATCGACTGAACTGCCGCAGGAGCACCGGTATTTAGGTCAATCAAAGTTGCCACCACGGTGGTTGTGCCTAAATCGAAGGCTATTCCGTAGCGAATTTCAGTGGTATCGCCAGCTTCAATAGCAATTAGCTCTTGGTCAGCAAATACAGCGGTAACTTTGAAATTATTTTGTCGCAACATAGTTGGAAGTTCGCGCAAGATATCCAGCGAATAAGTTGGTTCGATGTCATCAATCGCATCAAGCAGACGCACAATATCTGTGCGCTGATCTGAAAGAGATGGTTCGGTTAGTTCTACGTATCGCTTTTGGATTCCAGGACGAAGAATAATCTGACGGCCAACACCAACTGTTGCTGCCTTTGGGCGAGTAGTGAGTGGCGGAACATCGATGCTGATGTCTTGAGTTGTGCGCACCATGCATGCAAGACGCCAACCGCTAGCAATCTCATCTTGAGTAAATGCTCGAAAATCTAACTTAGATGGCTCGACGCTTCCGTCAGTGATTTGAATCTTGCATTTCTTGCAAGTTCCGTAACCACCGCAAGTCGAATCAATTGCAATTCCGTTCCATGAAGCTGCATCAAATGCACTAACTCCAGACGGAACAGTGACAATCTTCTCGGCAGAAACTTCACCATCTTTTTCAAGAGCGCGAAAATGCAGTTTTACTCGACTTGCACCATCATGACCAGAGAGATCAGGATTAAATTCCTTAGCCATAACCTGTTTATGCCTGTGGTTTAGCAGCTTCCATTGCACGGAAGCGAGTAATCCAATTGCCACCATACTGGTCATTGCCAAGGAGAATATCTGTAGCTCGAACTGCAGAAACAATCTCTGGAGTACGAGCATCCATAACTGCGGAAGTTAATCCAACAGCCATAGCTGCTGGCAAGAATGCAGCGTTGATTGCATGGCGGTTAGGCATTCCGAAAGAAACGTTTGAAGCACCGCATGTCATGTTTAAATCCCAGCGCTCTTTGATTTCGTAAACTGTGTCAAAGAAGAGATTTCCTGCTTGTGGCTCTGCACCGATTGGCATCGCAAGTGGATCAATAACTATTCGATCGTGTGAAATACCGTGCTTATCGCATGCGCGAAGGATCTTTTCAGTGATTTTCAAGCGATCTGCAACAGTCATAGGGATCTCTGTTTCATCGTTTGGAAGAGCGATGATTGCAGCGTCATACTTCTTAATTAAAGGCAGAATGTGGTCTAAACGATCATCTTCGCCGGTTGTTGAGTTAACAAGCGCTCGTCCTTGGTATGTCTGAAGTCCAGCTTCTAGTGCTTCAAGTACAGATGAGTCGATACAGATTGGAAGATCTGTTAGCTCTTGAATCATCTTGATTGCTTGACGCATTAAGTCAGCTTCATCAGTTAGAGGAATACCCATGTTGACGTCAAGCATGTCTGCGCCACCTTCGACTTGCGCCTTAACATCCTTGATGATTGCAGATAGATCGCCTGCGCGTACCTGCTCCTGGAAAATGCGACGGCCGGTCGGGTTAATGCGCTCTCCGATGATGCAGAATGGATTGTCATCACCGATAGTTACGGTTTTTGTAGGTGAGGTAACTACTGTTTGCATTATTTAGGGTTCCTTCCCAGGTCGGTCATTAGTCTTGCGAGTGAATCATCGTGACGGAAATCCGTTACGTGCAAACCGCGAACACCAGGTTGAGCCAGTGCATGCTTTGCTAGTTCTAGTGTTAATTGATATGCCTCTTCTGCTGGATCAGCAGCCTTAGCGACTCTATCAATCATGTCTTGCGGGATATTTATGCCACGAACGTTTTCATTCATGAACTGCATTCCCTTTGCGCCTTTAATCAAAATAACGTTAGGCAAAATTGGAAGATTAGTTCCATGAGCAGCTACGCCCTTGCAGAAATTCTCTAAACGATCCATATGGAAGCAGAGTTGAAGTTGCAACCAACGAGCTCCTGCCTTTTGCTTCTTGATGGCGCGATCCACGCGGTATTCAAATGGGTGAGTACCAGGATTTTCTACAGCGCTGATAAAGATGTTTGGTGCCGGATTTATTTTGCGACCGGAGAGATAGGTACCATTTCGAAGAATTTCAGCTACTTTAATGGCAATTGGACCATCTAAATCAAATACTCGACGAGATTCTGGTTCGTCGCCGGCAGTGACGTCATCGCCAGTCATTAACGCTATGTTTTCAATGCCATGTAGAGCTGCGCCCATAATGTCAGCTTGAACCGCTAAGCGATTCTTGTCGCGCTGAGCAATCTGCATCACCGGTTCGAGGCCATGCATCTTCATGGCGATTGCTACAGAGAGATTAGAAGCGTGAGCGTGTGCAGCGGCGTTATCGGTTGAATTAACTGCATCAAACCAAGGGCGCAAACGTTCAGCTTCCTTAGCGACTTTCTCCATGCCATTTCCATCAATTGACGGAAATTCTGCGGTGAAAACTGTTTCAGTTGTATTCTCTAAAAGGTGCTGCAAGTTACTCATTATCTGCCCAACCCTTTGGAACTTGCTTGTCACGCTTTGTAATTAAATTAATCCAAGAAGAAGTTCCTTTTAATTGCATATCTACAGGTGGACGTAGATCGTTGTAATGATCGCGCCATTCCTGAGGTAGCGGAAGTTTTTCTTTTCGTTCATAAGCCTTAACCCAAACACATTGCATCTCAGGCTTAACTTCACAATGTCCGTTCTCACGTACGCCGCCACAAGGACCGTTACGTAAAGTTTTTGGACATGTCATTGGGCAGACCATTCCGGTGGAGTGCAGCACACACTGACCACACATTTGGCAATCCCAAATCGGACCTTTGATGCCGTGTTCAACAGCATTTATAAGAGTTAAGAACTTTGGCATTTAATTTTCTAGCTTGCGCGCTTCTTTGCAAGAAGATCTTTTGCAACCTTGACTGCACTTGATGCATCCGCTGCATAACCATCAGCGCCAACAACATCTGCATATTCCTGTGTAACAGGTGCGCCACCAACCATGATGATTACTTGATCTCGTAGTCCAGCCTTGTTGATTTCGTGAATGTTAACTTTGAACATTGGCATTGTTGTTGTTAAGAAGGCCGACATACCAACGATATCTGGCTTGTGCTCATTGATTGCAGCAACAAACTTCTCAGGTGCGACCTGAACACCGATATCAATAACTTCAAAACCAGCGCCTTCGAGCATGATATTTACAAGGTTCTTGCCGATATCGTGAACGTCGCCCTTAACAGTTCCCATAAGGAAAGTTCCGACGGTTTCAGCGCCTGTTTGCGCTAAAAGTGGGCGTAGAACGTTCAGTGCGCCTGACATTGCCTTGCCTGAAATCAACATTTCTGGAACGAAGAAATCTCCACGTTCGAATCGTGCGCCGACTTCTTCAAGCGCAGGAATTAGCGCATCGAAGAGGATAGATGAAGGAGTCATGCCTTCTGCTAAACCCTTATTTGTTAATTCGAGTACTGCCGGAGCATTTCCGACCAGAGTCTCATCAAATAAACCTTTGAGGATATCTTCGTGGCTCATGCTGCGCCTGCCTTTCCGTTGGTTCCATTGTTTGCCATGCTCTTTTTTATCTCTTTGATGATTAACTCACCAAACTTATTTAATTGATCGCGGTTTATGCGCGCATCTGGGCCAGAAATTGAGATAGCCGCAACCACTTTACCGTCATGGTTAAAAACTGGTGCAGCAACTGCAACCAAACCATCTTCCAATTCATTATCAATGATTGCGTAGCCTGCTTTGCGAACTTTTTCTAATTCAGCATTTAAGAGAGTTCGAGTAGTAATGGTCTTGGCAGTTTTAGTTTGTAGAGTTCCAGTTGGAACAGTTGCTCCACCGAAAGCGAGCAATACTTTGCCAAGGGCAGATGCGTGATATGGAACGCTCCTGCCAATCCAATTAGTTGCGCCTAATAAATGTTTTGAATCTACTTGATCGATTAAACGTAAATCTTCCACACCCGGTACCGCAAGATTTACGGTCTCTGAAGTTTTTTCAGCAAGAACTTCAAGAACTGGGCGCATACGAGAAATAATTGAGGCATCTTTGTTTTGAGTAGATGCAAATTTAAGAAGTACTTCGCCGCCAAGATATGCGCTGTTGCGATCACGACGAACCAAACCTTGGCGCTCAAGTGCGCCAAGAATTCTGGAAGTTGTTGATTTAGGTAAACCAAGTTGACGAGCTAACTCTGAAAGTAGGGGCGGTTCCGGTGAATTTAGAATTGCTATTAATAAAGAGGTTGCGCGATCAACTGCTTGAGTGCCGGTTAGCGCCATAAATTCACCACCTCAACGTCGAGATTTAATGTTCCATACTATGGAACGCCTGTTCCATTACATGAGCGTATTCCGTATGGTTATCTTCGGTCAAGGGTGAACACCTATAAATTAATAGGTGAAGAGAAATTAGAAAGGCGCAAAATGTTCGAGAACAGAATGCCTCGCTACGAAATCATGAGCGAAGAGTCGATGGCAACACTGACAGCCGGTTGGAAGCGAATTGTTTCTGAAATCGGTATTGAGTTTGCAAGTCCGTGGGCAGTCGACATGTTGCGCGAAGCAGGACAGACAGTTGAGGGCGAGAACGTTAAGTTCGATCCTGATTGGATTTTGAAGCAAGTTGCAAAGGCGCCATCTGAATTCACTCTTCGCGCTCGCAACCCAAAGAACAATGCAAAGGTTGGCGGCAACCACATGGCATTCGGTTCTGTTTATGGCCCACCATTCGTACAAAAGGATGGCGTACGTCGCGATGGAACATTTGAAGACTTTCAAAACTTCTGCAAGCTAGCACAAAGTTTTGACTCAATCGACTCAGTTGGTGGCGTTGTTGTAGAACCTAATGACCTTTCACTCGATTCACGCCACCTTGATATGGCTTTTGCCCAAGCAACTCTTACAGACAAGTTCTTCATGGGTAACGTTGTTACAGCAGAAAACGCAAGAGATGTAATTGCAATGGCCGAAATTATTCATGGTGGTCGCAAAGCAATTGAAGAGATGCCTGCGCTTATCTCTCTAGTTAACTGCAACTCACCACTTCGTTGGGACGATCGCATGCTTGATTCGCTTCGTGAATATGCACTTGCGGGTCAACCAGTTATTTGCACACCGTTTCTATTGATGGGTGCGATGTCACCTGTAACAATCCCGGCAACACTTGCACAGCAGATTGCAGAAGCGCTAACAGGTATTGCACTTGTACAATTGATTCGCCCTGGTGCACCAGTGGTATTCGGTTCATTCTTATCAAACGTTGATATGCAATCAGGTTCACCACAGTTTGGTACTCCGGAATCAGGAATTGGCCTACTTTGCACCGGCCAGATTGCACGTAGCTTTAACCTGCCATTCCGTGGTGGTGGAGGCTTAAATTCATCACAATCTGTTGATGCTCAGGCTGGTTATCAAACACTTATGACGATGTTGCCAACATTCTTAGCTGGCACAAACGTAGTTCTGCATACTGCAGGTTGGTTAGAAGGCGGATTAGTTTCTTCTTACGACAAGTTCATTGTTGACGTAGAAATTTTGCAGTCATTGATCGCAGAATTCACTCCGCTTGAATTTAACGAAGCTTCTCTAGCTTTCGATGCACACCAAGAAGTAGGGCATGGTGGTCACTTCTTAGGAGCTGCACACACCATGGAACGATTCCGTGATTGCTTCTATCGTCCATTCTTAACCAATAGCGATAACTTCGATCGTTGGACACGTCTTGGCGCTAAAGACACACGAGCACGTGCAGAGGAAATCTGGAAGAAGAAACTTGAAGAGTATCAAGCACCTGAAATGGACTCATCAATCCTTACTGGTCTAACTGACTTTGTAGCAAAGAGAAAATCAGAGCTAGGTGAGTAATACTCTCTACATTAACGGGAAGTGGTCTTCACCAATTGAAGGCCACACTTGGGATGTAATTAGTCCAGCCGATGGGCGAGTAGTTGCAACTGTAGCGGAGGCAACTGGTGCGGATGTTGAGTTAGCTATCACTGCAGCACGTACCGCATTTGATAAAGGTGAATTTCCAACTTGGGGATTTGAGAAGCGCGCCGCATTAGTTGGAAAAATCGCAGACTTAATGGAACGCGATTTGAGTATTTTGGCAAAACTTGAAAGTGAAGATACTGGCAAGCGATTAGTAGAAGCCGAATATGACATCGCAGATGTAATTGCATGTTTCCGCCACTTCGCAGAGATTGGAAAGAAGCAACACGAGCGCGAAGTTAATGTGGGCATGGACCATATTGATTCTCGCGTGGTTCATGAACCAGTTGGTGTTTGCACCCTTATTGGCCCTTGGAATTACCCGCTATTGCAAGTCTCCTGGAAGGTCGCACCAGCGCTAGTTGCAGGATGTACTTTCATAGTAAAACCAGCAGAGCTCACACCTTCAACAGCAATTCATCTATTTAAGTTAATTGATGAAGCAGGAGTACCTGCTGGAGTTGCAAACTTAATTCTTGGCAAAGGTTCTTCAATCGGTGATCTATTAACTTCGGATCCACGTATTGATTTAGTTTCCTTCACCGGAAGCTTAGGAATTGGTCAGCGCATTATGTCTTTGGCATCAAAGACCATCAAGAAAGTTGCATTGGAACTTGGTGGAAAGAATCCAAATATCATCTTTGCTGATTCAGATGTTGATGCAGCGATTGATAACGCCGTTACTGCAGGATTTCTTCACTCTGGTCAAGTCTGTTCCGCTGGAACACGTTTAGTTGTTGAAAAAAGTATTCACGACAAAGTAGTTAATGAAATTGTACGCCGCGCAAAAGATATTAAATTAGGCGGACCTGCATCTACAGATGCAGAAACTGGCCCGTTAATTAGTGCAACACACTTGAATAAAGTTCAAGAGTATGTAGAAAAAGGTGTCGCAGAAGGCGCAAAATTATTAGTCGGCGGCAAGAAGTTGATTGATGGTGATTTTGCAAAGGGTAATTTCTTCCCGCCAACTGTTTTGGATGGCTGCAATACCAAGATGTCATGTGTTCAAGATGAATCATTTGGTCCAGTTATAACTGTTGAGACATTTGAAACTGAAGCAGAAGCAATCGAAATTGCAAACGACACCATTTATGGACTTAGCGGTGCAGTGTGGACAAAAGACGAAGCTAAGGCGCGTCGAGTATCTCGTGCTCTGCGTCACGGAACTGTATGGGTAAACGATTACGGCCCATACAAACCACAAGCAGAGTGGGGCGGGTTCAAGGCATCTGGCATTGGCCGTGAATTAGGGGAGCACGGTCTCTCAGAATTCCTTGAAAGTAAGCACATTTGGACCAACAATAAGCCAGGTAAATCTGGCTGGTTCGCAGAGCACTAAGTAGAGAGAAGACCCGGAGGGAAAATGTCATCAACGTCGATGATCTCAGTTCGTAACGTTTGGAAAGTATTTGGTCCAAACGCCGAAAAGTTAATCGGTACTCCGGATGCTGACTTAACTCGCACTGAACTGCGAAATAAAACCGGCAACACCATTGCGGTACGCGATGTCTCTTTCGAAGTTGCTAAGGGCGAAGTCTTCGTGGTCATGGGACTTTCTGGTTCAGGCAAGTCAACTCTTGTGCGTTGTATGACTCGACTTATCGAACCAACTCGTGGCGAGTTAATTTATGATGGTGAAGATATCCTCAAGGTAGATGCAAACCGTCTTCGCGAACTTCGTCGTACCAAGTTCTCAATGGTCTTCCAGCACTTCGGCTTACTTCCACATCGCAAAGTTGTAGACAATATTGCTTACTCACTAGAAATTAATGGAGTCTCAAAGGCAGATCGCCACAAACGCGCACATGAAGTAATTGAATTAGTCGGCCTTCAAGGTTATTCAGAGGCGTATCCGGAACAACTCTCTGGCGGAATGCAACAGCGCGTAGGTCTAGCTCGTGCGCTCGCGGTTGATCCGCAGATTATGTTCCTTGATGAACCTTTCTCAGCACTTGATCCTCTTATCCGTCGTGATATGCAGAATGAAGTTATTCGTTTGCATCATGACTTGGGTAAGACCATGGTTTTTATTACACACGATTTACAGGAAGCAGCAAAGGTTGGCGATCGCATTGCAATCATGCGTGATGGCGCTTTGATTCAAGTTGGCACACCAGAAGAATTAGTAGCAAATCCAAAAGATGACTATGTTGCTAACTTTGTCCGCGATATTGCAAAGTCACACGTACTTTCACTTAAGTACTTAGCTCGACCGCTTCGCGCAGACGAAACAGCATCTTCCCTGGAATTGCCTGCAAATATGATTATTCGTGAGGCAACTGCAAGGATTCTTGAGGCGCACCACCCAGTACATGTTGTGCAAGATGGAAAGTCCATCGGAGTAGTGGCATCCGAAGACGTGCTTGGACTTATTGCAGGTGTTAATTAATGCTTGAAAAGATCCGCGAACGAAAAGGGCGCTTCTTCTTAGGCTTTATTGTTCTCTGGTATGCCTTGGCAAAGCTTTTCTTTGGCAAGCTAACTCTTGAACTACCAATGGCAGATAACACGCCAGTTACGAATATTGTTAATACCGCATCATCTGCAATTAGTGGCAATCGCACCACTAGTCCATTTTTCATATATTTTTTTAATCCAATTCGCTTATTCATCAATGGCTTTGTAGACATTATTCGCGGTTGGATTTCAACTCCTATGAACGGCGCATCTGCACCACTAATTGGTTGGGCCGGGGTAATTGCGATTCTTGCGTTTGCTGCATACGCAACAAGTCGAATCCGCATTGCAGCTTTAGTAGTTTCTTTGTTGGTTGTTTGTGGCGCTCTTGGTATGTGGATAGACACCATGGACACTTTGGCGATGACAATTGCTGCAGTCTTGCTTTCACTTGCAATCGGTATTCCAATGGGAATCTGGGCAGGACTCTCTGATCGAGTGTTGAAATTAGTGACACCTATTTTGGACTTAGCCCAGATCCTTCCAACTCTTGTCTATATGGCACCACTTGCGCTCTTCTTTATGATCGGTGAAGCCACAGCAACAATTGCAACAATGGTTTACAGCATTCCAATTTCTATTCGAATTACTTCCCATGCCATTCGCACATTGAATTTCTCACCTGTAGAGGCGTCTATATCTATGGGCGCGACCGATAAGCAGACTCTTCGCAAAGTGCAGCTACCAATGGCAAAGCAGATGATTGTTCTTGGCATCAACCAAACAGTTATGGCTGCGCTTTCTTTCGTAGTTATTGCAGCACTTATTGCTGCTCCTGGTCTGGGTCGCCCAATTGTCTCTGCGCTAACAATTCAAAATACTGGAAAAGGTTTAGTTGCTGGTATTGCGGTGGTAGCTATGGCAATCATGTTAGATAGAGCAACTAGCGCCGCTGCGGTTAAGCAGAAGACATTTATCCCACCTACACCAAAGCAGTTGGCAATTCGCCGCAGAAATATCACTATCGGAGGCTTGGCGACTCTCGCAATCACAATAGCTTCGCATTCAGTAGAGAAACTGCAAAGTTTTCCGGTTAATACGGCTATCCCATTAAAAGTCGAAACCATTACAAACGATTTCGTAAATTACTTAGTGAACGATCTTTCATTTATTACCGTTGGCTTCAAGGACTTCATATCAATTTGGGTTCTAAATCCAATTGAAGATATGTTGGCGCGAGCACCATGGTTTATGACACTTTCGATGTTTGTAATTGTTGCTCTAATTCTTGGTGGCGCTCGAATCGCGTTCATGAGTCTGGTTTTATTGCTGTCAATTGTGGCAACTGGGCTTTGGTTTGATGCGATGGTTACTTTGACTCAAACAATTGTCGCTACTTTGTTGACAATGATTGTTGGTGTCGCAATGGGAATTTGGGTAGGCCGAAGCAAACGTGCCGATTCATTCTTCAGGCCATTTATGGATGCTGGCCAAACAATGCCGGCTTTCGTGTATTTAGTTCCGATGCTCGGTTTATTTGGGCCTACACGATTTACAGCTATTGCTACCGGTATTGTTTATTCGATTCCAGTAGTTGTGAAAATTGTTGGTGAAGGTATTCGATCAGTTCCAGAGACGATAATCGAAGCTGCAACTGCTGCAGGATCAAATGTTCGCCAAATTATTTTGAAAGTGCAGCTACCTTCTGCAAAGAAAGCTCTCTTACTTGCAGCAAATCAAGGAATGATCTTCGTCCTTGCGGTTATTGTTATTGGTGGCTGGGTTGGTGCAGGTGGACTTGGCTACCTAGTAATTATGGGTAGTTCAAAACCTGAATTAACTGGAAAAGGATTAGTAGCGGGTCTTGCAATCTTGATTTTGGGCGTCGTTATCGATCGAATTGCCCAAGCCGCAGCTCGTCGGGTCTAGCACTCTCAAGTACCCACTATGTGAAACCTTCGAAAGGTTTCAAAATCGTTACCAAATTTCCTTTAATTGTGGCGTGGATTACGCATAGTCTGTACTCACTCAAACGGTTCTTCCGATTATTCCTGAGGAGGGGTAATGAAATTAACATCTAGACGAAAGATTGCTTTGGCGTCTTCAGTCTTGATCTCTGCATTTGCAGCGACTGTAACTTTGCAGTCACCTGCTAAGGCAGCAGATTGCGGTACATGGGGCATTGCGATGCACGCATGGAATGGTTACACAGCTTCAGCTCAAGTTGTGACCGAAGTTGCGAAGTCGCAAGGTTGCACCATTACACAGCAGACACTTACCGAGGCATCAGTTTCATACGATGCTATCGAAGCAGGCACAACTGACGTAATCATCGAAGATTGGGGCGGTGGACGTTGGAAGGCTTGGACAGATCGTGGATCAGTTGTACTAGTTGGATCTAACGGCAACGTTGGAAAGATCGGTATGTTCGTTGCTCCATGGATGGTAAAGAAGTATCCAGGAATTACAGATTCAAAGAATCTAAACAAGTATGCATCGCTATTTAAGACCGCTGATTCAGGCGGAAAGGGCGCTTGGTACGAAGGACCTCCAGGTTACACAACCATTGGCGAGAAGATGATTAAGGCTAACAATTTGAACTTCAAGGCAATTGCTACAGGTTCAGAAGCAGCTCTTATCTCAACAATCACCAAGGCTGAAAAGAACAAGAAGCCAGCTCTTATTTACTGGTGGGAACCATCAACATTATTCGTGAAGGTTCCTGGTCTTGATAAGGCACGCGTTAACTTCCCTAAGAGCGACTGGACTGATGCTGCTAAGGCTTCAGGAAAGACTGATTACCCAGCAACCGATCTTCAGAAGCTTGCTTCTAAGAAGTTGATGACATCAGGCTCAGTTTTCGCGAAGATTGTTAAGAACTTTAAGTGGACTAACGCAGATCAGAACACTGTTGCTTCATACATCGAAGGTGGCATGACACCTGAGGCTGCGGCACAGAAGTGGATCAAGGCAAACCCAGCGAAGGTTAAGGCTTGGTTAGCTTAAGCAATTAATTACTAATAAAACCGCCCGACTAGATAGAATTTAGTCGGGCGGTTTTATTTATCGCAAAGAACTCAAGGAAGAGGCTCCAAATTGAAGACATACGATTACATCATCGTTGGTGGTGGATCCGCAGGATGCGTATTAGCAAATCGTTTAAGCGCAGACCCAAGTAAGGAAGTTCTAGTTCTAGAAGCTGGACGTCGCGATTACAAGTGGGATGTCTTCATTCATATGCCGGCTGGTCTTGCATTCCCAATCGGAAGCAAGCATTACGACTGGATGTACGAATCAGAACCAGAACCATTTATGAACAATCGCAAGATTTACCATGCTCGCGGAAAAGTTCTTGGTGGATCTTCCTCAATTAATGGAATGATTTTTCAACGTGGTAATCCAATGGATTATGAACGTTGGAGTAAAGATCAAGGCATGCAAGATTGGGATTTTGCACATTGCTTGCCATATTTCAAGAAGATGGAAACTTGTCTTGCTGATCCAAACGGCGCACTTCGTGGCGGAGAAGGTCCTTTAAAACTAGAACGCGGCCCATCCAAGGGCCCACTTTTCAAGCAATTCTTCGAAGCGGTTCAACAAGCAGGATTTAATATCACCAAAGATGTTAATGGATACCAGCAAGAAGGTTTTGCGCGCTTTGATCGCAACGTTTATCGCGGTCGTCGCTTAAGCGCTGCTCGTGCATATTTATATCCAGTCAAGGATCGCAAGAACTTGGATGTTAAGACCAGAGCAATGGTTACAAAAGTACTTTTCGAAGGAAAGACCGCTGTTGGTGTAGAAGTATTAATTAAAGGCAAGAAGCAGGTAATTAAGGGAAAAGATGTGATTCTTTCCGGTGGATCAATTAATTCACCACAACTATTACAGCTTTCAGGAATTGGTAATGAGAACGATTTGAAGCCACTTGGCGTCGAAATGGTTCATCACTTACCTGGCGTTGGCGCTAATTTGCAAGATCACTTAGAAGTTTATGTTCAGTACAAGTGCAAACAGCCGGTCACTCAACAACCTTCACTTAAGTTCTGGAAACGACCATGGATTGGTTTCCTCTGGCTCTTCTTCCGTACTGGTCCAGGTGCAACCAACCACTTTGAAGCGGGTGGATTTACGCGAAGCAACGAAGATGTGGCATATCCAAATTTGATGTACCACTTCTTACCGCTTGCAATCCGATATGACGGTACTGGTCCTAAAGGTGGACATGGATATCAATTCCATATTGGTCCTATGTATTCAGATGCTCGAGGTTGGCTAAAGATTAAGAGCACGAATCCATTAGATAAACCCGCAATGTTGTTTAACTATCTTTCAACAGATCAAGATCGCCGTGAATGGATTGAAGCAATTCGCCAAGCTCGTCACATCATGACTCAGCCAGCAATGGATTCGATGAACGCTGGCGAAACTTCTCCTGGACCATCTGTTTCAACTGATGAAGAAATTTTGGAATGGGTGCGCAAAGATGCGGAGACAGCTCTGCATCCATCATGTACAGCAAAGATGGGTACTGATTCAATGTCAGTTGTAGATCCATCAACAATGAAGGTTCACGGCGTTGAAGGGCTTCGAGTTGTAGATGCATCAGTGTTCCCATACGTCACAAATGGCAATATTTATGCACCGGTAATGATGGTGGCAGAACGCGCTGCAGATTTGATTATCGGCAAGGGCACGCTTCCTGCAGACCACACAGAGTTCTACAAGCATAAGAAATAATGCCTAGCAATGATGCACCTTCATCTATTCAAAAGGTGAAGGTTCAAAGAAGTGATTCAGAGACCACCACATCGGATAGCGTGGTGGTCGAAGAACCGCTTGAAATTCGCATAAAGCGGGGAAGCGAAGAACAGCAACTGGGAATCACCATGCGCACTCCTGGCGCTGATTTACAACTTGCCGCGGGATTTCTTTGGGGGGAAGGATTTCTTACAAAACCCGAACAACTTATCACCGTGAAAGTCTGCGGGGATCGTTCATTAACTCCACGACAAAGAGCCAATGTTGTAATTGCAGAAGTAACTCAAGATGCACCTGACTTCTCACGCAAAATGGATCGCAGATTCACAATGAATTCTGCATGCGGTGTATGTGGTTCTGAAAATATCTCTGATTTACAAAAACGCGGTATTCCATTTGTTAAGCCAACATCAAAGAGTGATGCTGAACTTTCGAAGTTAACTGAATTGCTAGATAAAACTCAAGCAATATTTTCAAAGACCGGCGGATTACACGCTGCGCTCTTAGTGAATCCGAATGGTGAAGTTGAATATGCAAAAGAAGATGTTGGACGTCATAACGCGGTAGATAAAGTTATTGGCCAAGCTTTAATGGATGGCCAACTGCCACTTTCAGATTGGACTTTGGTTGTATCGGGTCGCACCGGATTTGAAATCGTCCAGAAAGCTATAACTGCTGGTATTTCCGCCATGGTTGGAGTAAGCGCACCAACCTCTTTGGCGGTGGAGCTAGCTGAGCAATTTGGGCTAACACTTATCGCCTTCGCCCGCAATGGGGTAGGCAAGAAATTTATTGAAACTATCAACTAATAGTTCAGCCTAAGTAGCGAATTCCGATAATTTCATCCTAAAGTAACGAAAACACGCCTAAAAAGTTACCTCTAGTTACTTTACCTAGCGTTGACTGGTCGTTAGGTTTGTCTCGTTCTTAGCGCTTTGCGATGATCACGTGAATTGCAAAGAGCGAGAAAGAACCCTCGACAATAAAAGGAGAAATCAGTGAAGATTTCAAAGCTAGGAAAGGTTGCTCTAGTTGCTGCAGTGTCAGCGTCACTAGCTCTACCTACTCTTACCTCAGCTACCGCTGCTAGCAAGTTTGCTACAGCGACAAGCGCATCACAGGCTGGCGGTATCGCTGGACTTGCTGCAGGTTGCAAGGCTGAAGGTCAGCTAAACATCATTGCAACACCAGGCGACTGGGCGAACTACCAAGAGATTTTTGATGGCTTCAAGGCTGCTTACGGCGTAAAGCTTGATTCAACAAATCCAGAAGGTTCATCACAGGAAGAAATCGATGCAGCAAATGCAAACAAGGGAACAACTCGTTCACCTGACGTATTCGACATCGGTCTTTCAACTGCAACAAAGTACTTAGGAACTGGAACATTTGCACCATACAAGGTTCGCAACTGGAATAACATTGCAGGAGCTTCAACAGTGTCAGCAAACGGTGAAGTAACACCTAACTACACAGGAACCATGACAATTGGTTACGACGGAGCACTTGGCACAATCACAAAGCTTGATGATCTATTCAAGCCAATCTTCAAGGGCAAGGTTGCTCTAAATGGTGATCCAAACGTTTCATCAGCAGGTCTAAATGGCGTATTCATGATCAACAAGGCACTTGGCGGAACATTTGATGATGTTTCAAAGGGTGTTGAATGGTTCAAGAAGCTAAAGGCTGCAGGTAACTTCATTAACGTAAACCCAACTGCTGCAACAATTGCATCAGGGCAGACACCAGTTGTTATCGACAACGGTTACAACGCTGTTGGCGTTGCACAGAAGATGAAGGCTGCAGGTCGTACCTGGAAGCTTTACACACCAGCACTAGTTGGTTCTACATATAACGCTGCAGTTTCAGCTTGGGCACCACACCCAGCATGTGCACGTCTATGGATGGAATATGTACTTGGTGAGCAGGGCGCACTAGCTTGGTCAAAGGGTGGAGCAACTCCAACTCTTTGGACATGGTTGGTTAAGACAGGTCGCGCTCCAGCAGCTGGCGTTGCTGTTATCGGCAAGAACAAGATCTCTGCTGATGCTGCAACAGCTGCACAAGCAACTTCTGCACGTACATACCTAAAGGCAGCTTGGCCGGCAGCCGTAGCGTAAATTTAGGTAGATACACTTAATTAATGACTGAAAACGTCAAGGGAACCGGCTCTGCACAAAGCAGGGCCGGTTCCCACTTTAAGAATTATGTTGGACTAGTTCCATTCTTGGTTATTACAAGTATCTTCTTGATTTACCCAACAATCAGTGTGCTTTTTGGTGCGTTCCAAAATCCTAAAGGTGCTTGGGACTCTTCAATATTTACTACCGTCTTAAATGATCCAATTACGCGTCATGCGTTTGCAAACTCATTAAAGCTCTCCTTTATTACCGCGACCTCAGGATCCATTCTCGGAGGCCTATTTGCTTGGGCGCTTGTTACTGGCAAAGAGGGCGGTTATTTCTACCGCTTCTCCGTAGCACTTAGCTCAGTCTTGGCGCAATTCGGTGGCGTAATGCTTACCTTCGCTTTTCTTGCAACATTTGGTTTTAATGGTGTTGTCAGTACGATTGCGGTAAAGCATTTCCCAGATTCTTTCTTGGCGCAATCAGCTTGGTTATATAACTTAAGCGGAGTTGCAGTTGTATATACATTTTTCCAAATTCCATTAATGGTTATTGTTTTCTTGCCAACCATTCAAAATATGCGACCACAGTGGCGTGAAGCTTCGGATTCTCTCGGCGGTGGCACTCTTGAATTTTGGCGTCGAGTAGGCATTCCAGTTCTTACGCCTTCTTTTATTGGTGCAGCCCTTTTGCTTTTTGTAAATTCCTTTAGCGCATATGCAACTGCCGCCACATTAGTGAATGTCACCGGATTCTTAACTACTTTACAGATTGCAGCTGCGCTCACCAGTGAAGTCGGTGGCGCAAACCCAGCTGAAGCAAAAGCATTGTCACTTTTGATGGTTGCCGTTGTGACGCTTGCAATGATTTTATATACCTTGATTCGTAAGCGTGTGAGCAAGTGGGAGAGCACCCGATGAAACGCACATGGAAAGTGCAACTTTGGCGCTACTTTATTTTTGCATTTGTTGGAGCATATTTAATTCTTCCGATTTATTCGATGGCGGATTTTTCAACAAAACCATTCAACTATTATGTTAAGAATAGAACTTTAGATGCTTGGCGAATGATCCCTAAACAAGATGATTTAGCATTGTCTTTGTTCCGTTCATTAATTATGGCTGGCATTGTTATGGCAGTTATTCTGATAATTATTGTTCCAACTGTGATTTGGGTAGAGCTAAGACTTCCTAAATTGAAACGTCCTCTTGAATTGCTTTGCTTAATTCCATTAGCTATTCCTGCAATCGTTATCGTTGTTGGAGTTGCTCCAATTTATCGATACATATCAATTCACTTCACCGAGTCACCCATTACATTGGCCGGCGTATATTCGATGTTGATTTTGCCATATACGTACAGATCTTTGTCAGCGTCTTTAGATGCTAGTGACATCAAGACGTTAGCTGAAGCATCACAAACCCTCGGATCATCTGTTCCGAGAATGATTGCTGGTGTAATTATGCCTACGCTTAGAACTGGTATTTTGAATGGTTCATTTATTGCGATTGCTTTAGTTCTTGGTGAATTTACAATTTCTAATATCCTGAATTACAAGACTTTCCAAGTAGTAATTGCTCAGATTGGCCGCGCAAACGGCAACGTTGCAGTGGCGGTTTCGCTAGCTTCAATTCTCTTAGTGCTAGTAATTTTGTTAATTATCCCTAACTCTAAACGTCAAAAAGAAGTTCTTGACGTTGACGTGGCCTGAAAGGAAATACAGTGAGTAAAGCAGCTGTACAGCTACTAGATATCGCTAAGCACTTTGGAAAGGTGAAGGCGCTAGATGGCCTAACCCTTGAGATTGCCCCAGGCGAGTTCGTCGCACTACTTGGCCCTTCAGGTTGCGGTAAGACAACTGCTTTGCGTGCATTGGCTGGGCTTCAAGAGCTAGATCGAGGTCAAATCATTGTTGACGGCAAAGAGATTACACATCTAGCTGCAAATAAGCGCGGTATGGGTATGGTCTTCCAGGCATATTCATTGTTCCCACATATGACTGCTCGAGATAACGTCGAATATGGCCTAAAGCTAAAGGCGCATAAGACTGCAGCAGATATTCGTAAGAATCGTTCAATGGAGTTGCTTGAACTAGTAGGTCTTGCTAGCCACGCAAATCATTACCCGCATCAACTATCTGGCGGTCAGCAACAACGTATTGCACTTGCACGTGCGCTTGCAATCTCGC
>CAYMVX010000003.1:0-31588 GCA_964394375.1 uncultured Actinomycetes bacterium | reverse complement strand
GTCGATTTAGCGTTCAAGCGTTAAACCTGCCTTTCAAGGTTGAAACCTAGGTGGCAGAAGGAGTTTTAGCAAGTTTTTACGCGTAAATGCGATAGGTTCTGCGCCTATGGACGTACTTGAAGAACCTCTAGAAAGGCCCGAAACCAGCGGTTTCGCGGTCCATTTAGAGAACTTTGATGGTCCCTTCGATCTCTTGCTCCAACTTATTTCGCGCCACAAGATGGATGTCACCGAAGTTGCGCTATCGATCGTTACAGATGAATTTATAGGTTACATACGTAAGCTCGAAGAGAGCGGCGAAGGCTGGCAGCTTGATCAAGCGACTGAATTCTTAGTCGTCGCTGCAACGCTTCTAGATCTCAAAGCAGCTAAGTTGCTCCCTCAAGGTGAAGTTGAGGATGAGGCTGATCTAGCGCTACTTGAAGCTCGTGATCTTCTCTTCGCTCGTTTGCTTCAGTATCGAGCATTTAAGGAGATTGCGGCTACTTTCGCCGAGCGAATCTCGCTTGCAGAGAAGAGTTTTGCTCGAACCACAGCGCTAGACCCACACTTCGCATCGCTTCTGCCTGAAGTCCTAATCGGTGTCGGCCCTGAGCGTTTTGCAGTTATCGCCGATCGCGTTCTTTTCCCGAAGGCGCCCCCTGTGGTCTCTGTTGAGCATATCCATAAGCCACTCGTAAATGTCGCCGAGCAATCGAAGTTCGTGGTGGCGGCTCTGCGCCTTGCTAAGCATTTGAGTTTCCGTGCCTTGGTACATGACGCCGAGGAGCCTATGGTCGTTGTAGCGAGATTCCTGGCACTTCTAGACCTATACCGGACTGGTTCTCTACGTTTCGAGCAGTTGGAAGCATTTACAGATTTACAGATTAGCTGGATTGGCTCCGAGAGCGGCGATATCGCCATATCTCAGGAATTCGATGTGGCAGTGACCCCTGAGGAGGCAGAGAATGAATGAGCTACACCGCTCAATCGAGGCGATCTTGATGGTAGTCGATGAACCGGTCACCGAGACCACGCTTGCCACCATCCTGGAGCAGACCACTGAAGATGTTGAGAGAGCCATTACGGAGCTAGTGGCAAGCTACGAGGGCAGAGGCTTTGAGCTCAAGAAGATTAACGGCGGCTGGCGCTTCTATAGCCACCCAGATCAATCCGGTGTGGTTGAACGCTTCGTGCTCGATGGCCAACAGAGCCGTCTGACACAAGCCGCTCTGGAGACCCTAGCAGTCATTGCCTATCGCCAGCCAATATCTCGCGCTCGAGTATCTGCTATCCGAGGCGTGAATGTTGAGGCAGTAATGAAGACCTTGGTCAACCGTGGTCTTGTTGAAGAGGCTGGGGTAGAGGGCGAATCCGGTGCAGTTCTATACAAGACCACTAGCTACTTCTTGGAGCGTCTTGGCGTTAACTCAATCGAAGATCTCCCTGCACTTGCGCCATACCTGCCAGATCTAGCTGCTCTCGACGAGGTTTTAGATTCTTTGACTGACTAAGTTGCCTTGAAGTAGAGTTCACACCTTACGAAAGATGGGAATCTTACGAAAATGGCAATACGTTTAAATAAATATATCGCGGACGCCGGTGTCACTAGCCGTCGCGGAGCGGACTCTCTGATTGAAGCTGGCCGAGTAAAGGTCAATGGTAAGCGCATAACCGAATTAGGCTTTAAAGTAGATGAAAAGTCTCAAGTAGAAGTTGATGGTGAGACAATTAACCTTACAAAGTCTAAGTCTTATTTAGCGCTGTATAAACCTCGTGGAGTTTTATCCACTATGTACGACCCAGATGGTCGCCCATCTCTGGCGGAATTGATGGAGTTCCGTAAAGAGCGCCTCTTCCATGTTGGTCGACTTGATAAGGAGTCCGAAGGTCTCATTTTGCTGACAAATGACGGGGATATCACCTTTAGAGCTACCCATCCAAGTTACGGCCTCGAGAAGACTTACTTGGTTCAATACGAGGGAGAGCTTCCAAGGGATGCCAAGGCGATCTTGACTAAAGGTGTTGAACTCGAAGATGGAATCGGCCGAGTAATTGGGTATCGGGAGTTGCCAAATAATTGGCTTGAGCTAAAGATTCATGAAGGGCGCTACCACATCATCCGCCGCCTTATGGAAGCTGTTGGGGTAGAGGTTATCCGACTAGTGCGTAGCCAGTTTGGACCAATCGTTCTTGGAGATATGAAGGAAGGACGTTGGCGCGACCTTAACGAGGTAGAAGTGGCTAATTTATATAAGGCTTTAAATTTAAAACAATAAAACTATATATCGATTATAAGTAAATATCGATAAAAGGTTTTATTGGTAATCGCCAGCAACTAAAACCAATTTATCGATATTTAATATGCGTAGGCAAGGTCAATAAAACTGGTTTATCGACATTAAAGAAAGTTCGAATTGGAGTACTTATAACTCGCGACCTTCGAAGAGGATTCCGATATATCGACAAATAAATAAGTAGTAATAAGTATATTTCTAAATCCAACGGAAATTAGGTAAGGGAAGGTAAACTCTCGATATGAAGTTGAGGGCTATTAGAGGAGCGATCCAGGTGGGTGCAAATACCCCTGAAGAGATCGAATCTGGTGTCAAAGAACTTCTTCCTGCAATTTTGCAGGCAAACGGTTTAACAACCGATGAGGTTATCTCGGTATTGCTTACCTGCACCAAGGATTTAAACGCCGCCTTCCCTGCAGCATTTGCCCGCGAGATTGGCTTTGGGGCAGTGCCACTGCTCTGTGCAGTAGAGATGGATGTTCCAGGGGCAATGCCATTAGTTATACGTGTAATGCTCCATGCAGAGCTGCCGGATGCGGCAAACCATGTTTATCTGCGAGGCGCTGCTGCTCTACGTAGAGATTTAGCTCAGTGAAAATAGTTGTTATCGGCGCAGGGCTAATTGGGACCTCGATAGCACTTGGAGCTAAGCGCGCTGGAGCTCAAGTTGAACTTATTGATGCCGACGGTCGTGCAGAGGCGCTAGCAAATGATCTAGTCGAATCAACCAAAGTTATCGACCCGACAATAGTTGTCGTAGCTACGCCAAGCAGCGCGTTAATTAGCGTAATTGAACGCTTCAAAAGTTTATATCCAAAGTCGACGTTTATAGATATTGGTAGTACAAAAACTAAAGTTAAAGTCGATGTTGAAACTGATATGGAGTTCTCGAAGCGTTTCTGTCCAACCCATCCGATGGCAGGTCGTGAACTCGATGGTGCAGAGGCTGCACAATCTGATTTATTCGTCGGCAAGAGTTGGATTATTACTCCGCTTGCACAAACTAGTGGTGAATCAATTGCTCTCGTCAAAGAGTTGATTGAGAAATTGGGTGCACGAGTAATTGCTATGAGCCCCGAGGACCACGATGCAGCGGTTGCCGCCGTTAGCCATATGCCTCAGGTGATCTCATCGCTTTTGGCAGCACAACTTGAAGGTAAGAGTCCGGAGTATTTAGCTCTTGCTGGAACTGGAGTCCTAGATACAACACGTATTGCCGGCTCAAATCCAGAGCTTTGGCGAGAGATTCTCAATCTAAATCGAGATTCTTTATTGCCGCTTTTGAAAGATTTCCAAAAAGATTTATCGACATTAATTGAAAGTTACGACGTTTCAGAAGTATTAGAACGTGGTCGTCGCGGACGTCAATCTTTGCCTGGAAAACACCGTAGCGCCTCTAGGAGCTACACCTATCTGCCAGTTGTCATTGACGACAAACCAAATCAATTGGCGCTGTTATTTGATGAATGTGCAAAAGCCAATGTGAACGTGGAAGATATAACCATTGAACATTCACCAGAGCAGGAAACAGGTTTAGTTTTGTTAGCCCTAAGCGCAAGCAATGCAGAAGCACTTCAACAACATTTGATTGCATCTGGGTGGCGCGTACATCCACCAAGATCGGAGAAATAATGCCGATTATTGTTGCAATGGATGGTCCAAGTGGAGCGGGCAAGTCAAGCACTTCAAAAGCAATTGCTAAACGAGCTGGTTGGAATTACTTAGATACCGGCGCGCTCTATCGTGGCGCAACCTGGTTAGCGATGCAGAAGAATATTTCTGACGCAAATGAATTAGTTGCAGCTCTTCAGAACGAAAAGCTCTCATTTAATCCAGATCCGGAAAAACCAGTTCTTAAGTGCGGCAAGAAGGATATTTCAGAAGCGATTCGCAGCGAAGAAGTAACTGCAAGAGTTTCCACTTATGCGGCGATGCCAGAAGTTCGTTCCTATTTAGTGGAATTGCAACGCAAATTTATCAACGAAGCAACCAAAGGAATAGTGGTTGAAGGTCGTGACATTGGAACAGTGGTCGCTCCGCAAGCTCATTTAAAAGTCTTCCTAACGGCAGATTTAGAAGCGCGTGCTAAACGTCGTGAAGCGGAGTTAAATACTGATAAAGATTTAGCGGAATCTCTGGCTGTACGTGATGAGAAGGATTCCACTCGTAAAGTTTCACCGCTTGAAATGGCCATCGATGCAGTCAATGTAGATTCAACTGAGATTAATTTGGAAGAGACTGTTGAGTTAATCTGGGAGTTGTTAAGAGAACGAGAGCTCTTAGGTCTACCTATCGTGGCAATACTTGGTCGTCCAAACGTTGGTAAATCAACTTTAATCAATCGTTTTCTTGGCCGCCGCGAAGCAATCGTTGAAGATGTTCCTGGTGTTACCCGAGATCGTGTTCGTTACGAATGCGAATGGAATTCTCGCGATTTTATTTTGATGGATACCGGCGGCTGGGAATCTCGCCCTGATGGAATTTCAGTTGGTGTAAGCGCAGGGGCAGAGATTGCGATCGAAGAAGCAGATGTAATTCTATTTGTGGTTGATGCACAAGTAGGTGCACAGACCGAAGATGAAGCAATGGTTGACGCGCTTCGAAAATCTAAGAAGAAAGTTTTCCTAGTTGCAAACAAAGTTGACTCAGCAAAAGAGGAATCAGAAGCGCACGCGCTTTGGAATCTTGGTTTGGGCGAACCTCACTTTGTAACTGCTCTACATGGCAAGGGAAGTGCTGACCTTCTCGACTTAGTTGTTGATTCGTTGCCAGAAGTTGGCAGTGCAATCATGAAGGACAATCATCGTAAGGTTGCATTGATCGGCAGACCAAACGTTGGAAAATCTAGTTTGCTAAATGCAATCGCAGGCGAACAACTCTCGCTGGTAGATGACAAGGCAGGAACCACTAGAGATCCAGTGGATTCACTTCTTGAATTTGGTGGATCAACATGGCGTTTTGTCGACACCGCTGGAATTAAGAAGCGTGCAAATCAAGCTAGCGGCAGTGATTACTATTCAATACTACGTACTCAAGTTGCTTTGGAACGCGCAGAAGTTGTTGCACTTGTTCTTGATGCTTCAGAGCCAATGACCGAACAAGATTTAAAAATCATTAGCATGGTCGAAGATGCAGGCAAGGCTTTAGTGCTAGTTATGAATAAATGGGATTTGGTTGATGAGGATCGACAAATTCAATTAAATAAAGAATTAGATCGACATCTAACTCACATCACCTGGGCACAGAGAGTGAATGTCGCCGCTAAGACCGGTTGGCATAGAGATCGATTGGCGCCGGCGCTTCGAAGTGCTTTAGCTTCTTGGGAAACACGTGTACCTACAGGCAAGTTGAATTCGTTTATGGGTGCATTGATTGGTGCAACGCCACCGCCAGTTCGTGGTGGCAAGCAGCCGAAGGTTTACTACGCAACGCAGGCGGGAATTGCGCCACCGAAATTTGTAGTCTTCACAAACGATTGGATCGAACCTCCTTACCGTCGATTTATTGAACGTAAACTTCGTGAAGAGTTTGGTTTTGCGGGAAGTCCAGTTCAAGTATCAGTAAAAATTAGAGAGCGCGACTAATGTTCACAATTCCGAATCTACTCTCGGTCCTTCGAGGTGCACTGATTCCGGTTTTCTTGAATTTCGCAGGTGATAGACGAGATGGATTGGCTCTTCTAATTCTGGCAATCGCAAGTCTCACTGATTACTTTGATGGCAAGTTGGCTCGAATGTTGCACCAGGAGTCCAAGCTTGGCGCGATGTTGGACCCAGCTTTCGACCGCCTCTATATCGCAGCATCGCTGTATGTTCTTTGGGATAGAGAGATTCTGCCACTTTGGGTGGTGCTTCTATTGGTTGGAAGAGATCTTGTTCTTTTAGTTTTGAATCTATTGTTACAACAGAAGAAATTGCCACTCTTAACTGTAAATTACATCGGCAAGGCTGCCACCTTTAATCTTCTCTATGCATTTCCGTTGCTCTTTCTCTCTCAATCTTCAGGATGGGTAGGCACTCTTGGTTATGTCTTTGGTTGGGCATTTAGTGCTTGGGGAGTGGCGTTATATGTCATCACTGGCTTTGGGTACTTGGTATCTGGCTGGAAAAGTATTAGATTTCCCAACGGATTAATCGCAGGCTAATAAAGGGCCGCATCGACGAAGGAGTCAAAGTGTCAAACGTTCCAGCAAATCTTCAATACTCAAAAGAACACGAATGGGTTGATGGTTCTGGTAGCCGCGTAAAGATCGGAATTACAGATTACGCGCAAGGTGCACTTGGTGACATTGTCTATGTGCAACTTCCAAAAGTTGGCGACACAGTTACTGAAGGTGAAGTCTGCGGAGAGATTGAATCAACAAAGTCAGTCTCCGAACTTTTCTCACCAGTCTCTGGAAAAGTGGTAGCGGTTAATTCAAATCTAGATTCTGCTCCAGAAACTCTTAACTCAGATCCTTATGGCGCTGGATGGATTGCTGAGATTGAAGTCTCTTCACCGTCTTCATCCCTAATGGATGCAGCTGGTTACTTAGCGCTAATTGGCTAAGCCTTTAGGGCTGGCCAAATCCCAAAACCTCCACTTGACGGTAACCCCCTTAGTTCATTAAGTTCGCCCTCAAGGTTTAGTTCACGTAAACCTCTTCAGAAATAGTCCTAAAGCTCTACATGCAAGATTTTCGAAGAAACGGGGAGAGATGCCAGAGATTGAGTACGAGGTTACCTCGACAATCAATCTAGGACTTCGATCCGTAGATTCCGAAGATGCTCTAGAGCAGCTAACTCAAGAAGAGCGCAACGTCATTTCCCAATTAAATCCAGATGCTGCGATGTTGATTATTCATCGTGGCCCAAATCGCGGAGAGAGATTTCTTCTAGATTCCCCAGATACATCAATTGGCCGTTCTGGCGAAAACGATGTGCTTCTAGATGACGTTACTGTTTCGCGCAAACATGCAAACATCCGTCGCGCTGGTGAACGTTTTGAATTAATTGACCTCGGAAGTCTTAATGGCACCTACGTCAATAACAATTCAATTGCGAGAGCAACTTTAACCAGTGGCGATGAGATTCAGTTTGGCAAGTTTCACATGCTCTTTGTTCAAAACATCAAGAAAAACTAAAGGATATTGAATTCAATGGCTGTTCCAGCACGCGCCTACTTAAGTATCGGGGAAGTACTCGGAAGACTCCGTGGTGAATTTCCAGATGTAACAATTTCAAAGATTCGTTTTCTTGAATCTGAGGGATTGATCGAACCTCAGCGCACACCATCTGGTTACCGTAAATTTACTTCATCCGATTTAGAGCGCCTGCGTTATGTATTGCTTGCGCAGCGCGATCAATATCTTCCACTTAAAGTTATCAAGGACAACCTTGAAGCTATGGATCGTGGATTAACCCCTGGCAATGGAAGCGCAGCACCGGCTCCACGCCTTGGTGTTATCTCTACAGATAGTGACATTAGCGCTGCTTCATTTGCTGAAGCTTCCGAACTACGTCTATCTCGCGAAGAGCTATTGAAAGCTTCAGGAATAACTGATGCACAGTTAGTAGAAATTGAAAGCTACGGTCTAATTACACTTGTTGGACGCTATTACGACGGCGATGCACTTGCAGTTGCAAAGGTTGTAACCGAGCTTTCATCTTTTGGCATCGAAGCTCGTCACTTACGTTCATTTAAATCAGCATCTGATCGCGAAGTTGGTTTAATCGAACAAGTAATTACTCCACTTACTCGACAAAAGAGCATCGAAGCTAAAGCACGTGCTGAGGAAGTTCAACGCGAACTTGCATCACTCTCAGTGAAGTTGCACGCAGCTTTGGTTCGCAACGGTCTTAACCGCCTCCGCTAATTAGGTAATTAAAGTTAAATAGAATGATTCCGGTAGAGGTAGTTGGCGTTCGAATTGAGATGCCTTCAAATCAGCCAATTGTTCTACTAAAAGAGATCTCGGGTTCTAGATACCTTCCAATCTGGGTGGGCACGGCAGAGGCGACAGCTATTGCATTTAGCCAACAAGGTTTGGTTCCTCAGCGTCCATTCACTCACGACCTGCTGGTGAATATTCTCGAAAGTGAGAAGATCAAACTTCGTTCAGTCCACTTAACGGAGCTGCGCGATGGAATCTTCTACTCTGATTTGGTACTGGTTAATGAAAGTGGGGAGGAGCAGAAAGTTTCATCTCGCCCTTCTGATGCGGTAGCCCTAGCAATACGTACCGAAGCTCCAATCTTGGCCCGCCAAGAGTTATTTGATGCCGCTGGGATTTCGATACCTGACCAGGGCGAAGATGAGATTGAGAAGTTCAAAGAGTTCCTAGATGAGATCTCGCCAGATGACTTTGCGTAAGAACTCTAAACCTAAAGTAGAGGTTTCAAGCGTGTCGGTACTAGGTTCTAAAGGCGCTGGAGCCTACATTTGGTGCCTGTCCAAAACCTCACTGGACGTTAACGAATAGGACCTTCCCCAGGTGACTACTGAAGAGATGGAAACAATCGGTTATCGCGGCGCGACAGCATGTTCTGCTGCCGGAATTACATACCGCCAATTGGATTACTGGGCTCGTACTGGTCTATTAGAACCATCAATTCGAAATGCTGCTGGATCGGGAAGTGCCCGTCTCTACGGATTCCGAGATATTTTAGTATTAAAGATTATTAAGCGTCTCTTAGATGCTGGCGTATCGCTTCAGAATATTCGTACTGCTGTCGAACATCTTCGTTCAAAGGGTATTAATGACCTCGAGAAGATGACGCTTATGTCAGATGGTGCTTCGATTTATGAATGCTCATCACCAGATGAAATCATCGACTTACTTCAGGGTGGCCAAGGGGTGTTTGGCATCGCTGTTGGAAAGGTTGCATCTGAAGTTGAGGGTTCACTTTCAACGCTTCAGGGCGAAGTTGATGGCCAAGTCATTGGTGGCGAAGGTAACGATGAATTATCTCTTCGCAGAAAGGCGCGCGGCGCTTAAAAAGAATTAACCTTTCCCCATAAGAACGAGTTCTAACAGAGTTGTCAGAAATGGGGAAGTGTCATGACGTTTGCTTCACGTCATATTGGTCCAACAAATTCAGAGATTGAATATATGTTGCAAACTCTTGGATACAAGAGCCTTGAAGAGTTTGTTGGGAAAGTAGTTCCAGAGTCAATCGCGATAAAGGGCAAATTAGTTGACGCTCTTCCAAAAGCGCTCTCTGAAACCGAAGCAATCGCAGCGCTACGTGAACGTGCAGATAAGAATAAAGTTTTTCGAAGTGTAATTGGAATGGGTTATTACGGCACCATCACGCCAGCAGTAGTACTGCGAAACGTAACCGAAAATCCAGCTTGGTACACCGCTTACACACCATACCAACCAGAAATTTCACAAGGTCGTCTTGAAGCGCTCTTTGCATTCCAAACAGCTGTTACAGATTTAACTGCTCTAGATATCGCAAATGCATCAATGCTTGATGAAGGTACTGCAGCGGCAGAAGCAATGACGCTCGCACATCGTTCATATAAGGGCAGTGATGAAGCTGTATTCCTTGTTGATAAGAATGTTCACCCACAAACGCTTGCAGTTATCGAAACTCGTGCGAATCCGCTAGGTCTAAAAGTTCAAACATTCGACGTAACTAAATTTACAGATTTCTCTGGTGATGTATTCGGAGTGCTTGTGCAGTATCCAAATACTTTCGGTGCAGTTATCGATCATCATGATCTTGCAAAGTGGGCTCACAATAAAGGTGCAGTTGTAGTTGCAGCATCTGATTTACTTGCTTTAACAATGATCAAAGCTCCGGGAGAGTGGGGCGCAGATGTTGCAGTAGGTTCAACGCAGCGCTTTGGTGTTCCAATGGGATTCGGTGGACCGCATGCCGGTTATATGGCAGTCCGCAACGGATTGGAACGTTCTATGCCTGGGCGCTTAGTTGGACAATCAATTGACGCTCATGGTGCGACTGCTTTCCGTTTAGCGCTGCAAACTCGTGAACAACATATCCGCCGTGAGAAGGCAACATCTAATATTTGTACAGCCCAAGTTCTACTCGCGGTGATGGCAGCGTTCTACACAATGTGGCATGGCCCAAAGGGTCTTAAAGAGATTGCAGAGCGTGTGCATTCAATTGCGGCACGTTGGGCGGCATCTGCTCCTAATTCAAATAAGTCTTTCTTCGACACAATTACATTTGATGGAAATGCCGCGCAAGTTAAAGCTGCTCGCGACCTAGGTATCAATGTTCGTGTTGTTGATGCAAGCCGTGTAAGTGTTTCATTTGATGAACTCTCAGATGAGGCGCTCCTAAATGACTTGGCGAAAGCCTTTGGTGTAACACTTGCAGCTAAGGGGGAGAGCAGTATTCCTTCGTCAATGCTTCGCACCAGCACCTACTTGACCAATCCAGTATTCAATACTTATCACAACGAAACTGCGATGATGCGATATATGCGTACTCTGGCAGATCGCGATTTAGCTCTTGATCGCACCATGATTCCATTGGGTTCATGCACAATGAAATTGAATGCTGCAACAGAGATGGAATCAATTACTTGGCCAGAATTTGGAGCACTACATCCATTCGCGCCAGCTGATCAGAATCAAGGTTCTCGTCAACTAATCAAGGAACTCTCAGATTGGCTAGTTGCAATCACTGGTTACGACGCAGTTTCATTACAGCCAAATGCAGGTTCACAGGGCGAATTCGCAGGGCTATTAGCAATCCGCAAATATCTAGATGCAAACGGTGGGGAAGCGCGCAAGATTTGCTTGATTCCTTCGTCTGCACATGGAACCAATGCCGCATCAGCGGTTATGGCAGGCATGAAAGTTGTCGTTGTTGCCTGCGATGAAACCGGAAACGTTTCGGTTGATGATTTAAAGGCCAAGATTGCAGATCATAAAGATTCATTGGCTGCATTGATGGTTACATATCCATCTACTCACGGTGTATTCGAAGAAGCGATCTCTGAAATTTGCGCACTAGTACATGATGCTGGTGGCCAGGTCTATGTTGATGGCGCAAACTTAAATGCACTTGTTGGAACTGCGCAGCCAGGCAAATTTGGTGGCGACGTTTCACACTTAAATCTTCATAAAACCTTTTCAATTCCACACGGTGGAGGAGGACCTGGCGTTGGTCCAGTTATCTCTCGCGTACATTTAGCGCCATATCTACCTAACCATCCGATGGATGCTGATTGCGGTCCAGCAACAGGCCCTGGTCCAATTTCAGCAGCTCCATTCGGCTCTGCAAGTATCTTGCCAATTTCTTGGTCATACATTGCAATGATGGGTGGCGACGGGCTAACACGTGCAACTCAAGTAGCGATACTCTCTGCAAATTACATTGCGCACGTATTGAATAAAGATTTCCCTGTTCTATATACAGGTGCAAATAACTTGGTTGCACACGAGTGCATTTTGGATTTGCGCGAAATCACCAAAGAGACTGGTGTAACTGTTGATGATGTAGCAAAGCGACTAATGGACTTTGGATTCCACGCACCAACTATGTCTTTTCCAGTACCAGGAACTTTGATGGTTGAACCAACAGAGTCTGAGGATTTAACTGAAATCAACCGTTTTATCGCTGCAATGCAGCAGATTGCCGCTGAGATCCAAGAGGTCCGTTCGGGCAAGATGGCCATAGAGGAAAGCGCGCTACGTCATGCTCCACATACCTCTGGTGACCTTCTAAGCGCCGATTGGAGCCGCTCTTACTCACGTGAGTCAGCAGCATTCCCAGGTGGTCAGAGTTCGCCTCTTATGGGCAAACGTGGGAAATATTGGCCAACTGTTGGCCGTATTGATGGTGCCCACGGGGATAGGAACCTAATCTGTACCTGTCCGCCGGTATCTGATTTCGAATAACCACCGCGTAGGCGGTATTCAGTTACTTAACATAATGTAACTTATCGGCGTATTGTTACGCTCATGCAGTTACCAGTTCAGGGCTGAAATCAACCTATCTACGGACGCTCCCAGGCCGTACTTTTCCTGCAATTCGTGAATCGGATCCATGGATTTTGGTCTCTTAGGAATACTCAAGTCGATTTTCGGCAATGGAACATCTGTAGCGCACGCAACTAACTTTGGCGCAAACGATAAATATTCTTGACCTTCAATAATTTTCTTACGCAGACCCGCAGTTAAATGTTCATGACCTGCCAATGCTCCTGCAATTGCGTCTTCGGCGGTCGCATAATGACGTGCAATCAAAGCTGCGCCTTTTTCACCGATTCCTTTAACCCCAGGTAAACCATCTGAAGCATCACCGCGAAATGTCGCAAATAAACCATAACGATCGCCAGGAATTTCATACTTTTTGGCAATCCAATCTTGATTTACTAGATCATGGTTTGAGATGCCTCGCGCCAGGTAAATAACTTGGACATCTGGTTCGGGTTTTACTAATTGAAAAAGATCTCGATCACCAGTGACAATGCGTACTGGACCAGGTTCTTTAACCGCATATGTCGCCATGACATCGTCAGCTTCGTAGTCATCCGCACCAACAATTGGTATTCCGAATGCATCCAAAACATCCAACAAAATCGGAATCTGCGGTGTTAATAAATCCGGCTCTTCCTCGCCTTCGCCATCTTCTTCAAGACGATTTGCCTTATATTCCGGAAAGAGTTCGACGCGCCAAGTTGGGCGCCAATCGCCATCTAAACAGGCAACCAAACGTTTTGGTCGATACATAGAAATCAGCCTTGCGGACATGTCTAAATAGCCGCGAATAGCATTAACTGGCGTGCCGTCAGGTGCCAACAAAGTATCGGGCATGCCGTAATAGGCGCGATACCAGAGTGAACCGCTATCGAGCAACATCAAACTCATGCGATACCTCCCAAATAGACGACGACTCCCCGGTCTAGTTTCTTAATTGCAGACAAACATTTTTCTCTTAATTCGGGCTTTGCAATTGAAACTTGATTTAGCAAATCTACCAATTGTTTTGTAGAACGTACAAAGTCGCCTACTGAAAGATCCGAATTCTTTAGAACTGAATTTAAACCATGTCCGCCGGCCCAGCGATAAGCCATCCAACAGAAGCCAAAATCAGGCTCTTTCTGCGTTTTCACGTCGTGTTCGCTCTCCAAATTGTGCAATTTTGCCCAAATCGCAACCACGTCTTTCAGCGCATCTTGAACTTGAGTATTTGGAATTCTTGGAGCTTCAGGTTTTCGTGATTCAAAGAGAAATATCGACAAAACAGAAGCAATTTCTATATCTGATAATTTATCTAAGACGCCGCTGTTGATGGTTTCTGCAATTGCTAGATCAGATTCAGCGTAAATTTTAGATAGCATCTTTCCTGAGGCTGTAACTTCATCGCCGTCTAAATAACCTAACTTATTTAATACTTGCGTGACTCGGTCAAATGTTTTTGCGATTACATTTGTACGATTTTCAACTCGAGCAGTAAGTCCTTCATTTTCGCGAATTAAACGATCTGCACGTTCAGAAACTCTTGCGTGAGCTTCGCGATCATTGCAAGCATGACACGGATGTTGACGCATTGCTTTACGATAACCAGCCAACTCTTGCTCTAGATGTGCTCGTTGCTTATTGTCGATTCGACCTCGCTTTGAAATTAGAACTTCAGCTTGTTTAATTTCTCTTCGAAGCTTTGCATACTCTGAAAAATTGCCTAGATGGCAGAGAATATCGGTGTTGTAGTCAGCGATTGCTTCAGCGTTCTTTCGAATCTGCTTATCCAAGCCAACCACTGCCCTATCGGCTTGAAATTGCGCAAAAGATGACTTTAAAGAATTACGCGCCCTATCTCGGCCGTATCTTTCTAGGAGATTGATAGACATGTTATAAGTTGGTGAAAATGAACTTCGAAGTGGATAGGTTCGTGTAGCAGCAAGTCCGGCGGCACTCGCCGAATCAACTGTCGGGGACCACATGACAACAGCATTGCCTTCGATATCAATTCCACGACGACCAGCGCGACCAGTTAATTGTGTGTATTCACCTGGTGTTATCGGAACATGTCCTTCACCATTCCATTTAGTTAGTTTCTCAAGCAACACGGTTCGAGCCGGCATATTTATTCCAAGAGCCAATGTTTCTGTTGCAAAGACTGCTTTCAATAAACCTCTTTGAAAAAGCTCCTCAACACAAGATTTAAATACTGGAAGCAGCCCTGCGTGGTGAGCCGCTACACCCCTTTCAAGTGCCGCTAACCATTCGTGATGGCCCAGTAACTCCAAGTCTTCTGAATTGATCGTTGAGGTGTATTTCAAAGCGGTGTTTCTGATCTCTTCACGCTCTTCTGTGGAGGTTAATCTTAAGTTTGCAGCTAAACATTGCTTAACTGCAGCATCACACCCTTGTCTCGAAAAGATAAAAGTGATTACTGGAAGCATCTGATTGAACTGTAATTTTTCAATTACTTCGGGTCTGCCTAGTCGATTTTCGTCGTCGTGACGACCTCGGTGCCTTGGAGTTCTAAGTCTGCGCAGAGCTTCACGTTCGCTTCTAAATAAAGCCTGATTAACCGATCCGTCTTCATTGAATAGATCCAGCAATCGATTTCCAATTAAAACATGTTGATAGAGCGGCACTGGTCGGTTCTCCGAAACAATTACTTCCGTCTCCCCTCTCACTGCTTGCAACCACTCACCAAATTCTTCCGCATTCGAAACGGTGGCGGAAAGTGAAATAACTTGAACGCTCTCCATTAAGTGGATCAGAACCTCTTCCCAGACTGCTCCCCTAAATTTATCTGCCAGGTAGTGAACTTCATCCATAACTACAAATCCAAGATTCAATAACGTAGAAGAATTTGTATAGAGCATATTGCGTAGGACTTCAGTGGTCATAACCATAATGTCAGCATCGCTATTAATGCTGTTGTCACCAGTTAAGAGCCCAACTTTCTCCTCACCGAATCTATCTACGAACTCTTGATATTTTTGATTTGATAGAGCTTTTATCGGCGTCGTGTAAAAACATTTCTTTCCTTGAACTATGGCTAAATATGCAGCGAATTCACCAACTATTGTCTTTCCGGCGCCAGTTGGGGCCGCAACTAGTACTCCTTTGCCAGATTCAATCGCGTAACATCCTTTAATTTGAAAATCATCTAATTCAAAATCGAATGTTTCGAAGAAATTGTTGGCTATTGGGTGTTTTCCGCGAGCTTTAGCTGCTGCCAATTTTTCAGAAGGGCTCATCTCCGCCATGTCATGAGAGCCTTTTCAGCTACGGAAATTGTTGCTGGCATTGGACCGACACGTTCACCGTCGGCATAACAAATCGCAGGAGCATCAATTGAAATCTCTCTTGCGCGAATTATTTCAACCTGTGGATGTTCTATGTGCTTACCTTCGTATACTGAAGGAAAAATGCGAACGAATTCACGTTTGGAAACCGGGTTTAGAATCATTAAATCCAATAAACCATCTTGCAGATCTGCATCTGGACAAACTTTCATTCCGCCGCCATATGAACTTCCATTACCGGCTGCAATTAACATCGCTTCACGCTCGTAAGCTTTTCCGTCAATGACAAACTTATAATTTAAAGGCCTAAATTTCGGGAGTTCTAAAGCCATAGCCACGTTGTACTTTGATGGTCCCTTTGGGAAATGCATTGAATTTGCTCGTTCATTAACTATCGAATCAAAACCGGTAGATGCGATTGCTCCGAAAAATTCACCATCGACATTACCAAGGTCCACTTGTAATGATTGTGTATTTAAAGCCTCCCAAAGTGGCTCTAATGGTCTCGCGGGATTCCAACCAAGCGCCCTGACAAAATCATTTCCGGTACCGGCAGGGATTGTCACTAAAGGTAAACCAGCATGAGCAACAATTTGAATGGCCATATGCATTAAGCCATCCCCGCCGACTGCAATTACGCCTTCACCTTTTCCGCATTCTTTTTGGAGATTCTGTTGAAATTGAATTGCGTTGGCACCAGTTACTATCCGATACTCAATCTTTCGCTCGGATAGGTAGTTTGCGACCTCCTGACCAACGGTAGCGCCCTTGCCTCTACCGCTAGTCGGATTAATCGCTAGAAGCCACACTGCGCTTGCGATCGTTTAAAAGCGCTATGCCACCGGCTGCAAAATAAAATATCCACAGCGGAATCGCAAGCAGCATCATTGTTAACGGGTCAGCTGAAGGTGTGAACATAGCGATAAATACCGTTATGCCGAAAACCCAAGCACGCCAATGCTTCAAAATAGTCTTACCTGATACGGCTCCTAAAAGATTTAAAGTTACCAAAAAGACGGGTAGCTCAAACGCAAGACCAAAGAGCAAAATTACTCGGAGCACGAAATCCAAGTAGTCGGCAAAATTGATCAGATTTTGAAGTTGACTTGGAGTAAACCCAAACAAGACCCTGATAGCAACTGGTAGGACCAAGTAGCCAATTGTGATGCCACCTGCAAAAAAAGGGGTTGCTGCAATTAAGAATAGAAACGCTCGTTTCTTTTCATGCTTATGAAGACCTGGCGATACGAAGGCCCACAATTGGTAAATCCAAAGCGGCGCAGTGACAATTAGGCCGGCAATGAGTGAAACTTTAATTTGTAAATTGATCGGCCCCAATACACCATTGATGTAAAGCGCGCCGCACTGTTTAGAACCATTACGTTGCGCAAGATTGAGGTCACATACCGGTTGAGCCAGCTTGGCAACGATACGATTGTAAAGAAACCAATTGATTACAAATCCGATGCTGATAATGATCGCGGATTTGAAGATTCGCTCTCGGAACTCGGCTAAGTGCTGAAGGAGCGGCATTGTGCCGCTTGTAGTACTTGCCACGACTTAGTTGTCTGTTTGATCCTTCTTGGTATCTTCTTTGCCCTCTTTCATTTCGGCTTTGAAGATACGAAGTGATTTAGCGACCGACTTTGCAGAATCTGGAAGTCGCTTTGCTCCGAAGAGGATCACTAGAACAAGTACGAGTAGAAGAATATGTGTAGGTTCGCGTAAAAACATGGCTACAGATTACTAGAGATATAGATTTTGGCTAGCCTGAACTCGGTTCAATAGCTCTGTTTTCAATTGGCTATCTAGGAGCTCTACTGCCCCACCTAGCGCCAAGACTTGGCTAAATAGCCAATCCTTTGAATAGAAACTGACGGTTTCTACGCTCCCTAGGGTCTCCTTCACCAGTCGAGCATCTCGGTGAACCTTGATCCGTGTGGTCTGAACGTTTGACTCTGACGGGACAGAATTTGGCGCTAATTCATGTTTGCTAAGTAGAGCGAGTTCACCAATTTTCGAGATTCTAAAGGTGCGATTCGCGTTTGCACTTTTACAGAATGCACGAAGATAAATCTCTCCATTTTCGTTATATGTCTCGAATGGTATTACTTCACGTTCCTTACCAACATAAGTAATTTGCAAAACTAAATTCTGCGCAATTGCTTTATTAATTTCAGGCAGATATCTATCAGTTACTGATGGTTCGAATCTAATGCTTGTTCGCAACAGAGATGAGAGTCGATCTCTTAAATTCTTAGCTGGTTCGCTGCCTCTTTCGTGGAGAATCTCTAACCCAATTATTAGAGTCGCCAGTTCAATCTGAGTCAAGGAACGTGGCGCCTTCAACTCTTCCGCATTTCGTACAGTTACAAATCCGTCTTCGAATTCGAACTCCATTAATTCAAGTGGAGTCTGACCTGGCAAGCCACACATATATAGCAACCAGAGATCCTTCTCGATTTCTGCAATGCTTACTCCGAATTTCCTTGCAAGTTCAGCGATCGAAATACCTTGATGAGATGTTATGAATGGAACCAAATCAATCAGGCGTGCCAATCTGGAGTTGTTAGCCATGTAGCACCTTCAATTCACTAAGTGCTGCAGTAACACCGCTAACCACACTTATCGGTTGCAAAGCAATAACGTCTGGAGAGAACTTTAGAATCTCGCTAATCGCGCTACTTTCAGAAGAGAAATTTCGTCTGTAGGTTAACCAGTCCGATTCCTCATGAATAGGTTCAGCTAATGGAAGTAGCTCGTTTGCATGGTCGCGTCGAACTTTAAATATAACTTCACATTGTGGGAAATGCGAGGTTGGAAAGTTAAAGCTAGGTTTCGTAAAACTCTTACCTAACTTCTTCACTTCGCTTTTTATTCGGTCTAACCGATAACTACGCTCTTCCTTCTTCTCTTGGTCTACTCCAAGTAGATACCATCTAGAGTTTTGAGAATAGATACCTAGTGGCGCGACTTCCTTAACTTCGGGTTCATTACCAATATTTAAGTACTCAAATCTGATTAACCTATTTAGTTCAATGGCTTCCAGAATCTCAGAGAAATTTGCGGGAATATTAGAAATAGTCGGCGCTAATGGAAGTTCTGAAAAATCGGCGTTGATACCAAGTGACTCCAAACGTACCGAAGTCGAGAGTGCGACATCAGCTAAGGCGCTCTCCTTCCAGGCTTCTGAAGCTAGTGCAAGTAGAGCAAGTTCCTCACTTGTCATTTCGCCGATATTAAATCGAAATCGCTCCGGAAGAATTCGATAACCGATTTCATCATCGAACAATGGATCTATGCTCTTCATTTCAATTTCAATGCCCAAAGAACGAAGTTCTTCTTTGTCACGTTCGAACATTCGATCCGAAGCTTCGGGAGAACCTTCGTAACCTGAAACAGCCTTAAATATCTGAGCTTTAGTGAGAAACTTCTTGGTGGCAAGCAGTGCGATAGTTAAATTAACTAAACGCTCATTCTTCTCCGATGCCATAAGCACCTTTCGAAGGTCTGCGACGTCTTGCAAGTAATTCGGTTCCTGGAGCTATTCGCCTTGCGAAAATTAAAAAGCCGGTATGAGCAATCATTCGATGCTCTGGACGCACAGCCAATCCGTCATGATGCCAAGGTCGAACTAATGATTCAAAACTCTCAGGTTCAGTGAAACGTCCATCTTTCTTAAGCGCTTCAGCAACGTTTGAAAGTTGCGTAGTTGTAGCAACATAAGCCATGTATACGCCACCTGGTACAAGTACTTTGGCAGCTATATCAATGCACTCCCAAGGCATCAACATATCCAATATAACTCGGTCGTATTGTTCAGTCAGCTCTTGCTCTTCTAGCGAACCAATTGTTAAAGACCAATTTTCAGGTAATCCGTTGAAATAATGTTCAACATTAGATTTAGCATTAGCTGCAAATTCATCACGTCGTTCTACTGAATGCACTGAACCTGTAGGACCCACAGCTCTAAGTAGTGAAAGTGTTAATGCCCCAGAACCAACTCCGGCTTCTAGTACTCGGGCGCCTGGAAAGATATCGGCAAATCCAACTATTAATGCAGAATCCTTAGGATAAACAATTGTTGCACTTCTTGGCATTGTTAGAACATAATCAGTCAAAAGTGGCTTGAATGCCATAAATTTCTGAACCACTCCAGTGGTTGAGTTGATGCTGACTACACTTCCCTCAGGCATACCAATTAAATCATCGTGTTTGATAAAACCTTGATGGGTGTGAAATTCCTTGCCTTCGGTGATGTTGAAGGAATATTGACGGCCCTTATTATCAGTTAACTGAATGCGATCGCCGCTTGAGAAAAATCCGCTTTTGTTAGCCACGCGCCTATCTTAAGGTGTCGTAGCCATGGAGTAGGTTTATGTTAATTATGGATGTTATTCGCCTATCCCCTAGCCGCATTAGCGACTATCAGCAATGTCCACAGCTATACAACTACCGTGTAATCCAGAAATTGCCGGAACCGAAGAGTTTAGATGCTGCTCGTGGCACTTTAGTGCACACCATTCTTGAAGAGCTATTAGGCCAACCTGCCATTGAGCGAACATTAGATCTAGCTATAACTAGAGCACCATTCCATTGGCAAGAACAAAAATCCCAAGATCCAGAACTGGCATCAGCTGTGCCAGACGATAAAGAATGGCTGGATCGCGTAAATAGTCTTCTAACGTCTTACTTTTCTATTGAAAATCCGCAGAGTTTTGAACCAACTCACCTCGAGGAGCACCTAGAACTTGATGAAATAGATTCGCTCCTATTGCACGGATATGTTGATCGAATAGATGTTGCGCCAACTGGTGAAGTTCGAATCGTCGACTACAAGACCGGCAAATCTCCACGTGCAGGTTATGAAGATAAGGCTCTATTTCAACTTAGGTTTTACGCACTCCTTTGGTATCGAATTCATGGTGAGATTCCTAAATTGCTCCAATTACTCTATTTAGGCGACCAGAAAGTCCTAAAGAGTTCACCGACAGAAGCAGAGATTCTTGGTGCAGAGAAGAAAGCCATTCAGGTTGGCAACGAGATCAAGATTTCTATTGAAAAAGATTACTGGCCAACTCAGAAGTCACGCTTATGCGATTGGTGCGCATTTAAGAACATCTGTCCTGCTTATAAGAGTTGATCACCAATTCAAATAGAGATCGCGTAACTTACCTAAGTTAAGATCCTCTAATGAATGTACAACTTTCGTTTGGGCATTTTCTTCGATCTTTACAAGGTGTGGAACTGCAATGACCCTTGCGCCGCTTGCCTGGGCGGCCTTCACTCCCGTTGCGGAATCTTCTAAAATCAAGCAGTTTGTAATATCAACTTGCAACAGTGAAGCTGCTTTTAAATAACCTTCAGGGTTTGGCTTAGTCTCTTTCACATCATCAGATGAGATAGTGATTTGAAATGGAATTGGTTGAACATGGTTAAGTGCCGCATCTACTATCTCTCTAGGGCTTGCCGAAACTAGCGCAAGAGGAATGCTGGCCTCTTGTAACTCTCCTAGTAACGATTTCGCGCCCGGCATAAAATCTGCGAACTTACTTACTTTCTTTGCCATTAGATCGACAATGGCGTTATGGAAGTACGGACCATCTTTAACTCCGTTGCAAACATCAGCCATATATTGACCAACTCGCCAAAGGGGGCCGCCCAAACACGCAGCTTGATCGTCTGTGCTCCATTCATAGCCATATGGAGCTGTAAGTTCGATTTCCGCTTCAAGCCACTGAGGCTCTGAGTTGATAGTTAGCCCATCCATATCAAAAAAGACAGCATCAAAGAAGTGGCTCGCCATGCGTGAAAGGTTACCTTAAGGTGCTCCCATGCATATTCATCAAATTCCTAACCTGAGAAAGCCAGTGGCAGTTCTCGCTTTCAATGGTTGGAACGATGCAGGAGAAGCAGCTACTGGCACGATATCTCACTTAATGGGCGCATTTGGTAGCCAAGAAATTCTTATCGCAGAAACTAGTTCTGAAGAGTTCTATGACTATCAACAAATCCGTCCTATGGTCTTCATTGATAATTCTCGAATTAGGCAATTAAAGTGGCCAAACACAAATATTTTTGCTTTACCCATGCCTCATTTGGAGTTCGACTTTATTTTAGTTAAAGGACCAGAGCCATCATTTAAGTGGCAAACTTTTACAAATGAGTTGTTAGATCTCTTTGAAGACCTAGAAGTTGAAATCGTAGTGACCTTAGGAGCGTTACTTGCAGATACACCGCATACCCGTCCGATCACAGTTACAGGGACCAGCTCTAATCCAGAGTTAGGCGCCAGAATCGGATTTGAAGTAAGTCGCTATGAGGGACCAACTGGAATATTAGGTGCAATCCAAGATGGTTGTCAGCGACGTGAAATTGACGCATTCTCACTTTGGGCAGCTATCCCTCACTATGCAGCTGGATCTCCGTCGCCTAAGGCTACTTTGGCGCTTATTGAAGAACTTGGAGATTACTTTGAAGTTCCACTTCCAGTTGGTGATCTTCCGGAAGCAAGCAAGGCTTGGGAAATTGCTGTGACTCAATTAGCGGAGGAAGACTCTGAAATTAGTGAGTATGTAAAGCAATTGGAAGCCGATAAGGATGATATCGATCTGGAAGAGACAACTGGCGACGATATCGCAAGAGAATTCGAGAGATTCTTACGCAGGCAGAGCGATACCGAGTAAACCATCAATAACAGATCGCAGTAGTTTGGCATCGCCGCCACTACCCTCTTCTGTAACCCAAGAATTGATAGCTGCAATTGCATCTGCACTCTTTAGATCATCTGCCAAGAAATCATAAATTGAATCAATCAAAGTGTTAGTAGGTGGCACATCTGACTGCTTCAACTTTTCAAATAGCGTATCAATTTCTCGTTGTGCAATCTCCGTTTCGTTTCTTAGCCACATATATTCTTGGCAATATGGTCGCTTCAGAAGGGCCCACCGGATAGCCATTGGGTTAACACCAGATTCAATTAGCTTTGAAACAAAAACTAAATTTCCGCGAGACTTACTCATCTTCTCACCGTCTAAACCAATTAAAGCTGCATGCACATAAGCGCGTGCTAAAGTCTTGCCAGTAAGAAGTTTGACTTGTGAAGCAGACATTTCATGGTGCGGGAAAATCAAGTCCTTACCGCCACCTTGAATATCAATTATGAAATCTTCTTGTGCATCGGCAAACTTAAGGGCAATTGCGGCGCACTCAATATGCCATCCAGGGCGACCGTCACCGTAAATGGATGGCCACGCAGGATCGTCATCACGATGAGCTAGCCAGAGCAATGCATCTAGTGGACTCTTCTTTCCTGACCTCTGCGGATCTCCACCACGCTCTGCAAATATCTCAAGCATTTCAGATTCAGATAGATGTGATTCACTGCCGAAATCTTCATCTACATGAACTTCAAAGTACTTATCTGAATCTACGTTATAAACCGATCCCGCCTGGTCAAGTCTTTGAATTGCTTCTACGACATCAGGGATTGCATCTACGGCGCCTTCGTAATGAGTTGGTGGCAATACACGAAGCAGTTCCATATCTGAGCGGAAGAGATCAATTTGTGAGTGCGCCAATTCTTTCCAATCGACGCCATCACGGTTTGCTCGCTCTAGAAGCGGGTCGTCGATGTCGGTAATATTTTGGATGTAATTAACTTCTGCACCCAATGCACGCCAATAGCGATTTACAAGATCAAAAGTCAGATACGTAGCTGCATGGCCAAGATGTGTCGCGTCATATGGCGTGATTCCACAAACATACATTTGATATTTGGACTTGATAGGAATTGTGACCAATGACTGTGCAGCAGTGGAATAGATTGTTAGCGGTTTGCCAGCTCGTGGGATTGCTGGAAATTCGACCGATGGCCAACTCTTCATGCCGGTATCTTAATGTAGTTAATTAGAATGGCGGCCAAGGTATTGCGGGCCAGTCTGTTGGCGGTAATGGAAATTTCCCATCATTTAAGAGATTAGAAATACGACCTTCCATGGCGCCAATCTCTGCATTCGTAAGCAGGCCTTCTAATCTATTTGAAATATCGCTGACTGAATTAAGAGCATCGATTTCCGTTTGCATTAACGGCAAGTCCGCAAATTGCCAGAGCACCGTGCGTAGTTTGTAATCCTCATGGAAAGTCACACCATGGTCACATCCAAATACTTCATCTCCAACATATAGAAGATGTCCGATCTTTCGATCAGTGTTATTAATTACTGCATCTAACAGTGCAATCTTTCGTAACTGAGGCGACCTCTCCGCATATCGCTCGCCTACTTCTTCGGAATTTTCGATCCAAAGTTGTAAGGATCCTTCACCGAAGGGGCCTTCTCGCAGAATTGTTGGAGGCACGCAATGCAATCCGAGAGCTTCACTCACAATATAAGCCGCTACTTCTCGCCAAGCCAAATGACCATTTGGGAAATCCCAAAGTGGTCTTTCGCCCGCAATAGGTTTATATATAGCTGAGACTTCGCCAACTTTGCAGTAAATAGATGCATTCGAGGCATCAACGATTCGACCAACGATCTCGATTTCGCCGGTCTGCAACTCAATTAAATTATCTGCGATAGCCATTAGCTCTTGGACATAAGTGTCCATCTTTATTGATTGGTAAACCACAGAAAGGACAAGGCGCTCGACCCGCTGAAACGATTTTTCGAGCTTGAGAAACGAAAGCATTTGCTAAATCAGGAGACATCTTTAGGCGGAATCGCATAGGTCCGTCTTCCTCGTCAAAAGGAACTAAATCGTTCTCTCCATCTTCTATCTCTTGGAGCTCCAATGAGACTTGCTCTGTATCCCCAAGCCAAACTATTCCGATAACTCCAATTTGAAACTCCGAAATTAATGGTAATTCGAGGTTAACTGCGATCACATTTTCGAAACGGTAGTCAGCAGCTTTAAGTTCGCCAATTAACATCGCGATTCGATCTGCAAGAGCCGATACTTGGCCTTTATCTATTGCAAAACTATGCACTCCGCCTTGGTATTTCGCTTGAAGATAAAATTCTCGCTCCCCAGGTTGTCCGATAGTTCCTACTATGAAACTATCAAGGGGGTTCAACTCTTTTCTTATCATTTCATCAAATCAATCAAATTCGAATGAAGATCATTTACAGCTAATACTCGTAGAGCGTTGCCGTCACGATGTAAAACGGTGATACTGGCATTATCTATTTCAAGCTTATCAATACTGTTTAAATGCGATCCAAGTGCATGTAAAACTAAACTCTTAACAACATCGCCATGAGTTGCAATTAAAATGTTCTTTGATTTCTTGCGAATATGTAGGTCCAAACCAGCCAAAGCTCGAGTTTGAACTTCTGGCAGGGTCTCCCCGTTAGGGAATCTCACCGAAGCTGGATGTTTGTAAATTTCGCGCCAACCCCTATTTCTTTGCAAGGAGGTAAATTTCTTACCGGTCCAATCACCGTAATCCACTTCTTGGAAAGAATGAGCAATCTCAGGAGCTTGGTGAAAGTCAGCCAGAGTTTCAAGGCACCTTTGAATTGGACTCGAAATTACCTGATCAAATTTGGCACCCTGTAAGCGCGAATTGAGAAGTTCTCTTTGGGCAATACCCTTCTTGGAAAGCGAAATGCCATCCATGCGCCCAGCTAAAAAGCCTTTATCGTTGGCGACAGACTGTGCGTGACGCAACAGGAAAATTCGAGACATGAGAGCGAAAGGTTAATACAAGTGCGAAGTATTCGTCTAAGTTCCCTCTATGGAATTAAGGCGTGCTGGTGCGACAGGACTGAACCTTTCACGTCTTGGACTTGGCACCATGATGTGGGGTCGCGATACTGACGAACACGAAGCAGCAGATCAAGCGCGCGCTTTCTTGGATGCCGGCGGAAATTTCATAGATACTGCTGCTGTATACGGCGCTGGCGATTCTGAAAAAGTAATCGGAGGTTTAGTTGGTTCTCTCTTCAAGCGCGATGACGTTGTTATCGCAACAAAAGCAGGTATCACCTTCATCGACGGAGTTCGCACAGTAAATACTTCGCGCGGCGCTCTATTAGGTGAACTTGATGCATCTTTAAAACGTCTAGGAACCGATTATGTAGATCTCTGGCAAGTTCACACTTGGGATGAGAACACTCCTCTGGATGACACATTATCTGCACTAGAAAGCGCATATCAATCTGGTCGAGCCCGATATGTCGGCATAAGCAATTATTCAGGTTGGCAAACTGCTAGAGCGGTAACTAAGCAAGAGCTACGCGCACCAATAGCAACCACTCAAAATGAGTATTCCTTATTGAATCGTGAAATCGAAAACGAAATCTTGCCATGCGCTACAGAATTGAATGTTGGATTACTGGCTTGGTCACCATTAGGTCGTGGAGTTCTAACAGGCAAATACCGAAATGGAGTGCCTTCTGATTCCCGAGGAGCGAGTCCGCATTTTGCTGGACACGTTGAACCGTATTTGAATGAACGTTCACAAAGGATTGTAGAGGCAGTGCAAGTAGCTGCCGATGGTCTTGGCTATTCGCCTTTGGAAGTTGCACTAGCTTGGGTGCGAGATGCAGTTGGTGTTACCAGTGCAATAGTTGGCGCTAGAACAAGTGCGCAACTTAGAGGTATTTTGCGAAGTGAAGAGATTTCGCTTCCAGGTGTAGTGCGACAAGCTTTAGACGAAGTTAGCTGTTAAGCAGGAAATCTTCCAAAGCTTTAACTCCGAAATCCAAAGACTCTAAAGGAATTCGCTCATCAACACCGTGAAAAAGTGCCATAAAATCAAGATCAGCTGGCAATTTCAGTGGTGAGAAACCGTAACCAACAATTCCTAATTCGCTAAGGGCTTTGTTATCTGTACCGCCACTCATTAGATAAGGAACAGGAATACCTTCTGGATCTAACTTAAGAATTGATGCCTTCATTGCATCAACTAACGGACCTTCAAACGGAACTTCTAAAGCAATGTCATGGGTAACGGTCTCAATCTTGATCTCTGGTCCAACAATCTCTGCAATTGTGGCATTTAATGCAGCTTCATGACCTGGCAAGAAGCGACCGTCCACTACTGCACTCGCCTCTTTAGGAATTACGTTTGCTTTGTAACCTGCTTCAAGCATCGTTGGATTGGCGGTATTTTGAAGAGTCGCCGCAATCATTCGTGCAACAGATGGGATTTCAACAAGAAATTCGCGATAGTCATCGCCTAAAGGACGTCCTAATGCATCAGCAATTGCGGTAAATAGCTCTTTCACCGCATTTGTGTATGTTTGAGGCCATTCGTGGCTTCCTAATTTCGCCACAGCAGATGACAGTGCAGTAACTGGATTTTGATTATTAATGAATGAACCATGTCCAGCTTGGCCATAAGCTGTCAGTTTTACCCAGTGAATTCCTTTCTGAGCTGCCTCGATCATATAAAGACGTTTTCCATTTGAAAGAGTTACTGAAAATCCACCGACTTCGGAAACCGCCTGGCTGCATCCAGCAAACACTTCAGGATGTTCCTTGACCATATATCTAGAGCCATAAGTTGAACCCGCTTCTTCGTCCGCAAAGAAAGCCAGAACAATGTTACGTGGTGGCTTTACTCCGGTACGCGCCCAATTGCGGACGATTGCAAGAATCATCGCGTCCACATTCTTCATATCTACAGCGCCACGACCCCAAATTGCCCCATCTTTAATTTCAGCGCTGAATGGATCAACTTGCCACTCTTCTGCTGCAGCTGGAACCACATCAATATGTCCATGCAAAACTAAACCTGGGCGAGTTATATCTGCACCTTCAATATTTGCAATTACATTACAGCGATTAGGAGCTGACTCGTAGATCTTGGCTTCAATACCTACTTCGGCAAGCGAAGCAACGACGTACTCAGCGACAGCGCGTTCATCGCCCTTGCCTTCGCCATAATTCACACTTGGTATACGAATTAATTCTTGGCAGATTCGGATTGCTTCCTGAGTTACAGCGTTGTTCATAGCGTGATTCTCTCCTAGAAAACTCGCTTTTGCTTGCGTTTTTGATGTGAAGTAAAGTGTCCACCTCGAACTAAACAGAAGCAATCACCAGTCCGGGTGGCGAAATTGGTAGACGCGCAAGCTTGAGGTGCTTGTGGCCGCAAGGCCTTAGGGGTTCAAGTCCCCTTTCGGACACTTAATTCCTCTGCCTTCTTTGCCTACTATGCGCTCTTCGCAAAACAAGCCTGTAAAGACCTATAAGGTAGGCGCCATGAACAAAGAAGAGCTCCGTTCCTTAATCCGCGATGTTCCAGATTACCCATCGCCAGGAATCTTGTTTCGAGATATCACGCCATTGTTACGTGACGGCCAAGCGCTAACTTCAGTTGCTGAATTGATGAGCGCAGAGGACCCAAGCGCTCAACTTATTGCCGGAATTGAAGCTCGTGGTTTCTTCTTTGCTGCAGCTATTGGTGTGCAAAGTAAACGCGGCGTGATTCCGATTCGTAAAGCGGGCAAATTGCCTCATGATGTTCATCGCCAAGAGTATGGACTCGAATACGGTAAAGATGTAATCGAAATCCATAAGGATGCAGCTAAACCTGGAGAAACAGTGCTTCTAGTTGATGACGTACTTGCAACAGGTGGAACATTGATTGCGGCTATAAAATTAATTCAGGCGACTGGTGCAATTGTTACCAGCGTCGGAGTGCTACTTGAGATTGCAGCCCTTGGCGGTCGTGAAAAGTTGCAATCCGAATTTCCTGGACTAGCTATTCACGCAATCTACATCGTTTAAATTTTAGGAAGCTTACGAAAAATGGCTGAGTTGGTTTATTACTGCGGAACAATGGACTCTGGTAAGTCCACACTTGCGCTACAAACAGCTCACAATCACGAGACTCGTGGACGCAATGGTCTTATCTTCACCAACAAGGATCGTGCCGGTGAAGGTTTAATTTCATCTCGCTTAGGCCTGCAGAAGAATGCAATCGAAGTTGACACCGATTTAAACATTCATCGGCTAACCATCGAGCGAATGTCGCTTGGAGAGAGAATCGACTTCATTATCTGTGATGAAGCTCAGTTCTATACAGAGCGTCAGATTGAAGAGCTGGCCATGATCGTAGATGGTCTTGGAATAGACGTGTATGCCTTCGGCATCTTGGCCGATTTTCGAACGAAGCTATTCCCGGGTTCTGCTCGTTTAGTTGAATTGGCAGATCGCGTTGAGACTCTTCAAGTGCGCGCCCTCTGTTGGTGCGGCGAACCTGCTACCCATAACGCGCGTGTCATAAATGGGTCAATGGTCACCGAAGGCGAGCAAGTAGTTGTTGGCGACACTAATAGCGCTGATGAAGTTTCATACGAAGTTTTGTGTCGCAGACACCATATGCGAAAAATTAATGCTCGAGCATCTCAAGCAACCCATACTTCACCACCAACACTTCCTTTTCAGGACTAATCTCTTTAGGAGGACGAAATGAAAGTTAAAGGTCTAGCCGCACTTAGCGCTGGAGCACCATTGCAACCATTCGAATTTGAACGTCGCAATGTCGGTGCAAATGATGTTGCATTCAAGATTACACATGCTGGAATCTGTCATTCAGATATACATCAAGTTCGTGAAGAGTGGGGTCCTGCTCTATTTCCAATGGTTCCCGGCCACGAAATCGTTGGTCTTGTCACTGAAGTTGGTAGCGCTGTTTCAAAATTCAAAATTGGCGATCGAATCGGAGTAGGAGTATTTATCGATTCATGTCGCAAATGTGAACCATGTAAATCTGGTTTACAGCAATATTGCGATGAAGGCATGACGGGCACCTATAACGGTTTTGAACGCGACGGAAAGACCGTGGCCTATGGTGGATATTCAAATGGATTTGTAATTGATCAAGATTACGCAGTTACCATTCCTGAAAATTTAGACATGGCTGGTGTTGCGCCTTTACTTTGCGCCGGCATAACTCTCTTCTCCCCAATAAAACATTTCAAAGTGGGTCCAGGCATGAAAGTTGCGGTGATGGGTCTTGGCGGGCTCGGCCACATGGGAGTTAAGTTTGCAGCTGCAATGGGAGCCGAAGTTACAGTTCTATCCCATAGCGAAAGCAAACGTGAAGATGCTCTACGTATGGGAGCCAAAGATTTCATTGTTATCAAGAATTCTGATGACTTGAAAGCCTTGCAACGTAGATTCGATTTAATCCTCAATACGATCTCAGCGATGATTGATATCAATGCGTACTTGGGCACTCTTAAGATTGATGGCACGCTCGTGGTTATCGGACTACCCGAAGGTCCATATCAAGTGTCCGCGGGAGCAATGCTCAATGGTCGTAAGTCACTCACTGGTTCGATGATTGGTGGCATGCCTGAACTTCAAGAGATGCTTGATTTTGCAGGTAAACACAACATTGTTAGTGATGTCGAAGTAATTAGCGCTGATTATGTTGATAAAGCTTATGAAAGAACAGTTGCAAGCGATGTTAAGTATCGCTTCGTGATTGATGCTTCTACTATTTAGAACTACTTTCAAAAAGTATTAGGTAAAACTATGGAAAGCCGCAGCAAGAAGTGGCGCTAGGAATAGTGAAGGTAATAGATTTCCAACTGGAATGTCTTTTAACTTTAACAACCGAAAACCAATAGCTAATAGCAAGATACCGCCAGTTATCGTCATGGCATCGACTTGGTAATCTGTCATTACATTTCCGAGAAATAGACCGCTAATAGTCCAAAGTCCTTGATAAATGCCGACTGATATAGCTGAGGCAGCAACTCCCCATCCCAGACTTGAGGCAAATGCGATAGATGCAAAACCATCAAGTACAGACTTGAGAGTAAGTTGGTCAATACCTTTACTCATTCCATCGCTAATAGACCCCAGAATTGCAAGTGGACCAATTGCGAAGAGCAAAGAAGAGTTTAGAAATCCTTCAACAAAAGAACCTTCATGTGAATTGAACTTATTTCTGAGGTACTCCCCGAGGTGCTCCACACGTTCTTCTAACTTAAGTGCAGACCCGATAAGGCCACCTAGAAGCAGCGCAATTAGAATCGGCATAGTGCTCCAACCTTTAGGTATGGAGCTTGAGTATTGATCTCTAAATAGTGGGATGATTGCAGAGGCAGCACCAAGTAAAGTAACCATTCCAAGAATGTCTGTAATGAAACTTCTTGTTCTCTCTTTAAGTCTCTCGCCGATGAAAATACCGATGACTGAACCAATTAGAATCGTTGCTACATTTAAAACGGTACCAATCCCTGGAAACATGCGCACAAGAGTAACTGATAAGGTTGCCAGATGTCTTGGTTAGCGAACTTTCTAAAACCGCACCGCACTATTCCCGTAACTCCTTGGACAGGCAAGAGTCGATGGGATTTGTCTGTTCAGCGAGTTGCAATCTTGTGGTTTGGATTGACGATTTTCGGATTCGGAGATGCATTAATTGTTAACTCACTAACTGGAAATGCTCCGTGGTCTGTGTTGGCGCAAGGTTTTGCAAACAAGAGTGGTTTGAACATGGGAACTGCAACCTTTTTAATTTCGGCAGTAGTCCTCTTTTTCTGGTGGCCACTGGGTGAACTTCCAGGATTTGGCACGCTTTCTAATATTCTTTTCATCGCACTGGCGATTCAATTTGGAGTCAGTAATTTCCCAGAAGCCAATTCATATGCAATCGGAATTATTTACGATTTTCTGGGAGTAGCGTTGGTTGGCCTTGGTTCTGCCCTTTATATAACTTGTGGCCTTGGTCCAGGACCACGCGATGGCCTTATGACCTCGCTTCATAATTTAACTGGAATACGCGTAGGAAGAATTAGATTAGGTATCGAATCTTGCGCATTTCTAGCCGGTTGGGCGCTTGGTGGTCGAATAGGCCTAGGAACTGCGATCTTTGCGCTCTTTATTGGCCAATCTGTTGCGATATCACTCGGTGTGGTCGCTCGTATTACCTCTAAGTAGGCCCTAACAGCCACTAGGCTTCGAGCAACCTTCCCCTCCGGGTCGAAAACACCCCGGTAACCAAAACAGTAAAGGAAGATAATGCTCGAAAATTTATTTAAGATTTCAGAGCGCGGTTCAACAGTCGGTCGTGAAGTACGTGGCGGTCTCGTCACATTCTTCACCATGGCTTATATCGT
>CAYMVX010000002.1:0-42475 GCA_964394375.1 uncultured Actinomycetes bacterium | reverse complement strand
CCTACGATGATGTCAACGCCTTTTACTAATTCAGCAATTTGCGGCTCCATAGGACGCCCGCCATAAATAGCTGTAACGCGAAGTTCTAAACCACCAGCTAATTTGTTTAGTTCATCGGCAACTTGAATACATAATTCGCGAGTAGGTACGACAACTAGGGCTACAGCTTTGCCATTTCCACGCTTAACATTGTTAAGAATTGGCAAGCCAAAACCAAGAGTCTTGCCAGTGCCAGTCTTAGCTTGGCCGATTATGTCTGCGCCAGTAAGCGCCAAAGGAATAACCGCTTCTTGGATTGGAAAAGGGTTAACAAACCCTTCTTGAGTAAGAGAATCTAGAAGTTTAGAAGTTAAACCTAATTCGGCGAATGTCTTGCTCAACTATTTGCCAAATCCAACGCGACGTTCAGATTGTTCGCCGATTTCGACGTAACCAATCTTTGCCGCTGGAACTAAGTATTCGCGTCCTTTTGAATCAGTCAATGAAAGGACTGAACCAGAAGAGATTGCCTTATCAATTGCCGCTTTAATTTCTTTAGGGCTATCTGCAGATTCAAAAGAGATCTCTGAAGCCACATCTGATACTGCAATTCGAACTTGTGCCATTTATTTCCCGTTTCTAGTTTTCGTTTCTAGTTTTCATTTCTGGGAAAGCCTGAAATGCCTCTCCAGATGATATTTGTTGCCAAAGTCTGAGCTTGTTCGCGAGTCAACTTTGAATCGCGTTCTAACCAATGGCGCGCTGTTACTTGTGCACTGCCAATTAAACCTACGCCGAGCAACATAGCTGCTTCTTGAGGTAGACCTGTGTCTAGAGAAATGACTGCGCTTACTGCAGCTGCACAGTCATAGGTCATACGGTTTAATCTTTCACGAACCGCAGGTTCGACGTTCATGTCACTTTCAAAGAGCAGACGGAAAGCTTCGCCTTCGGCTTCAATAAAATCAAAGTACGCTGCAATTGTTGCTTGGACACGTTTAGCGTTATCTGGAGTCGATTGAATCGCTCGTTGAATTGCAAAAACTAGTGAGTCGATATGTGTATCAAGTACCGCAAGGTATAAATCTAACTTTGATGGAAAGTGCTGGTAGAGCACAGGCTTGCTTACGCCGGCTCGGTCAGCAATCTCGTCCATGGCGGCTGAGTGGTATCCAGCTGCGGTAAAGACCTCAAGGGCAGCGGCTAATAATTGCGCGCGGCGCTCATCTCGAGGAAGTCTGCCTTTATCGTTACTCATCGGTCGAATCTTAATGGCAGAATCGCTCGATATGAAGCCGATTGTCGAACCAGGACGTGAGTTAACTGGCGATGAGATGGCTCGATATTCCCGCCATATTCTGATTCCAGATATTAGCCACGTCGGTCAGCAAAGAATTTCTAATTCAAAAGTGCTTTGTATCGGCGCTGGAGGTTTGGGATCTCCAACCATTATGTATTTGGCTGCAGCAGGAATTGGTGAAATCGGAATTGTGGATTTTGACCGTGTAGATATTTCAAATCTTCAACGCCAAATTATTCATAATCAAAATGACCTTGGAAAGAACAAGGCTCAAAGCGCTAAAGAAAAGGTTTTGCAACTAAATCCAGAAATCAAAGTTGTAACTTATGAAACTAAACTAGATACAGCTAATGCCATTTCAATATTCGAAAAATACGACTTAATTATTGATTGCACGGATAACTTTGCAACTCGTTATCTTGTAAATGATACGGCCGCGATATTGGGCAAGCCATACATCTGGGGCAGTATTTACAGATTTGATGGCCAAGCATCAGTATTCTGGAGCAAAGAAGGACCTTGCTATCGTTGTTTACACCCGACTCCACCACCGGCCGGATCCGTGCCGAGTTGTGCTGAAGGAGGAGTGCTTGGTGTTTTGTGTGGCACTATCGGATCTATACAAACTAATGAAGCAATCAAGTTGATTACCGGTATTGGAAGTTCGTTACTCGGTTCGCTCTTAATTTATGACGCACTAGAGGGCAGCTATTCACGAGTTGAAATAAAAAAGAACCCTAATTGTCCAATCTGCAATGGCTCACAGAAGACTTTACTTGGAGATTACGAAGAGTTCTGCGGCATCACCGATACGGTGACTGCAGAGCAATTGAAAAACCGCAATGACTATTATTTGATTGACGTTCGTGAGCCTGAAGAGCATGAAGCGCTGGCAATACCTGGTTCTGTGCTTATCCCAAAGGGTAAATTTGAGGACGGAAGCGCATTTATTGACTTGCCGACAGATAAAGAGATTATTCTGCATTGTCGTAGCGGAGTTAGATCGGCGCAATGTTTAGCGCTATTAAAGGCTGCAGGATTTACAAATTCTAAACATCTAAAGGGCGGAATCATTGCCTGGGAAGAGAGTAAGTAATGAGCAAACGCGCACTTTTCGTACACGCGCATCCTGACGATGAAACCATTAACAACGGCGCCACAATGGCTCAAATGGTTGAAGATGGCGTTGCAGTAACTCTGATTACTTGCACGCGCGGAGAAGAAGGTGAAGTTCTAGTTCCGGAGTTAGCTCACCTAGCTAGTAACGCTGAAGATAAATTAGGAATACATCGCATCACAGAGTTAGCTAATGCGATGAAGGAGCTAGGTGTGAAGGACCACCGCTTCCTTGGAAATTATCGCGATAGCGGAATGATGGGAACGCCGCAGAACGAGCACCCAAATTGTTTTTGGCGAGCAGACGTAGAAGAGGCAGCTAAGAATTTGGCTGCAATCATTGATGAAGTTAAACCGCAAGTAATGGTTACTTATGATGAAAATGGTGGATACGGTCACCCGGATCATATTCAAACCCACAGAGTTGCGATGCGCGCATCTGAGATTGCAACTTGGAAAGTGTCAAAGATTTATTGGAACATCATGCCAAAATCGGTAGTGCAGAAGGGGATGGATGCGATGAAAGCGCAAGGAAGCGATTTCTTTGGCGCCGAAAACGTAGATGATCTTCCATTTGTTAAAGATGATTCCTTTGTTAGCGCGGTAATTCATGCGCCAAATCAGGTGGACAAGAAAATAGCTGCGATGAAAGCCCATGCCACACAAATCTCCTTGGATGGCCCGTTCTTTGCGCTTTCAAATAACTTAGGCGTACAAGTTTTTGGCGACGAGTATTACACGCTAGTTAAAGGTGAAAAATCGGGGACATACCACCCTGTTAGCACTGACAATCTTGAGCAAGATTTATTTGCTGGGATTGAGATCTAAATCGTCCTGTGTGATGGGTCTTGTAACCTTCTGAAAGATAGAGTTGGAAAGCGTTTTCATTTTCACGTTGAACTTGAAGCGCAAGTTTTGAACCTTTCGCCAAGCTTTCAAGAGCGTGTAGGACTTTACGGCCGTAACCCTTGCTCCGCATCGTAGGGGATACCCAAATTCTTGAAATAACTGCCCAGTCACTTGCAAAAGCAATTCGTCCAATTGCAAATAAGTCCTTTTCGATTCTGAATTCAACGTACTTACTTGGAGTTCTTAAGAGTAAAGGCTTGATTGCTTCATCTTCGTGAACCGCTAGCCATTCTGAAGAAGGGACATCAAAAGCTTCAAATTCAAAATCAATTTCGCGGTCAACGGGATCTTTGACCATCACATCAAGGTCAAGTAATTTCCTGAAATTTCTACGTTCAAGTTCTGTATCAAGCTCTTCATTAATGTCTGGAACCAGTGAAACCGTAGGCTGTAAATTTCTTTTCCGGTACCAAGTTATACATTTATCAATCTGATTATCTGTTCCAAGTATCAAGGCGGAGTTCGCACGTCTGGTTACGCCGACGTCTGCGCGAAAAATCCAACCACCAACTTCTTCCTGCTCATTGGCGACCCAGGTTTCATTTGCGATTTTTTCTAGCTCTTGGATACGTATCGAAAGTGGTGCACCTGTACTTGCAGTTCTAGGTACCTCTTCTATGGCACGCCAGATATAAATTTGCTGAGGATCAAAATTAATTACTTGCCCGTGGCGATTGCGTAGGGAGGTGGTCGAAATGAGGTGGCCCACTATGTCTCTATAGCCAGGTTCATCATGCAGGCGGATAGTTACGCGCTTTCCGATATCACTATCTAAAATCTCTGCCCGTTTCGCCATGTAGGAATAGTAAAGCTTGGGCGATTATGTAGAATTCCGGCCATGACATACGTAATCGCAGAACCATGTGTAGACGTCAAAGATAAGTCTTGCATCGAGGAGTGCCCAGTAGATTGCATCTACGAAGGCGACCGCATGCTTTATATCCATCCTGATGAGTGCGTTGATTGCGGCGCATGCGAGCCTGTCTGTCCGGTGGAGGCCATCTATTACGAAGATGATGTCCCTGAGAATTTGAATGAGTACCGCGAAAAGGCTCCGCTCTTCTTCGTTGAACTTGGCTCACCTGGTGGAGCAGCAAAGGTTGGCAAGAAAGATCTCGATCCAGATTTCATCAAGAATCTTCCAACTAAGTAAATTAAATTGAAGCTTCCAGATTTTCCTTGGGATGCGCTAGCGCCTTACGGTGATAAGGCGAAGGCGCATCCTTCTGGTTTTATAGACCTATCTCAAGGAACTCCGGTTGATGCAACTCCAGAATTTATTCAGAGTGCATTTAAAGCTGCATCAAATTCTCCAAGTTACCCTGTCACCACTGGAACTCCAGAGCTGCGTGAAGCAATTACCAAATGGGCAAGAGAGCAACTAGGAGCAACAGGCGATTTTGGTGTCCTACCGCTTATTGGTTCCAAAGAGTTGGTTGCTTGGCTACCAACAATTCTAGAGAGCACGCACGTTTTATATCCTGAAGTGGCTTATCCAACTTATTTAGTTGGTTCCATGATCGCTAAAACTAAGTCAAGCACCGTCGATTTTGATGCCAACACTTGGCCAGATGCAGACTTAGCGTGGGTCAATACACCTTCTAATCCAACTGGGCGCGTTCATAGCGATCTTGAACTCTTAAATGCGATCGAATGGGCCCGAAAAGGCGGAGTTGTAGTAGCAGATGAATGCTATTTGGAATTTGGAAATGGAATCACTCCAAAATCAATTCTTTCTCTTACTGGTGGAAACAATAAGAATATTCTCGCCATTCATTCGCTTTCAAAACGTTCTTCAATTGCTGGATATCGCGCAGCAATGATGATTGGCGATAAGGATTTGATTGCAAAGATTCTTGAGGTTCGAAAGCACGCGGGCATGATGGTGCCGCTACCTGTGCAAAAAGCAATGGTTGCCGCACTTGGCGATAATCAACATGTTGCTGAACAACGCAATCGATACAACGCTCGTAAAGCAAAAGTACGCGCCGCTATTGAAAAACATGGTTTTCAAATCGATCACTCAGAAGCAGGGCTCTACCTTTGGGCCACTAGAAATGAGTCAGATTGGGAATCGGTTGCGTGGTTTGCAGAACGTGGAATTTTAGTTACCCCTGGAAATTTCTACGGTGTAAAAGGTGCGCAGCACATTCGTATTGCAATGACTGCAACAGATGCGCAAATTGATGAACTAGTAAAGCGTTTAAGTTAATGGCTGAGGGCATTCTCTTAGTAGGCGGTTTTGGTACTCGCTTGCGTCCGCTCACAAATCATCGTCCAAAACCTATGCTGCCTATTGCATCGCTGCCAGTTACGGAACACCAACTAGCAATGGCTCGCCGCGCAGGAATCAAGCGAATTGTGTTGGCAACTTCCTATTTGTCAGAAGTTTTTATTCCTTACTTTGGCGATGGTTCGAAGTGGGGTATGGAAATCAAATATGCAGTAGAGAAAGAGCCGCTTGGCACAGGTGGTGCAATCCGAAATGCTGCTAAAGAGTTATCTGGAGACCAGCAGGTTGTTATTTTTAATGGCGATGTTTTGAGCTCGCATAATTTAAAAGGGCAAATCGATTTACATATCAATTCTGATGCGGATGTTACGCTCCACTTAACACCGGTGGAAGATGCACGTGCATATGGTTGCGTGCCAACAGATTCAGACGGGCGTGTAACAGCTTTTCTCGAAAAGATGGATAACCCAATTACAAATACCATCAATGCAGGTTGCTATGTTTTTGATAAAGCAGTTATCGATTCGATTCCAGAGAATGAAGTGTTAAGCGTTGAACGCCAAACGTTTCCGCAATTAATTGATGCAAATAAGAAGGTCATGGGATTTATTGAAAAGGCATATTGGCTCGATATTGGTACACCAAATGCACTCATGAAGGGCTCACGCGATTTAGTTTCTGGCATTGCTGATGCCGATGCGCTTGATAAATATAAATTTGCTCATCGTGATTCGAATTATGTTTCTCTAAGTGAGAATATTTCAGGAGCTTTTACCGGCGGCTCAGCCATTGGCGCTCATTGTGAAATAAGCGATTGCACAGTTGAGGGCTCCATAATTTCTGATGGGGTAGTAGCTAGCGGTTGCACCATCACAAACTCTTTTATCGAGATCGGAGCTCAATTGCCTCCGGGTACTGTGGTCAACAATTCATTTGTGGATCCAGATGGCGAAATCTCGCCACTTTTCTCTTAATTGACCGTTAATCTCTCCAAATATCCTTAAATATCTTTAAATTCCGACAACAATCGAGTGAAAAATCGATTTTCGACCACCAAAGTGACTAATTCCCCCTTGACTTATTCGAGTTACACGCGTGTAATTCAGCCAGTAACAAACAAGACTTGCGGGGGACAGCCCTCAAGCCCAACCGACACAGGAGTCGATTTATGCGTCAAGAAGGTCCAAGCATTCAGCTGGAAACTGGCGAGGTCGTCGAGCTTTCATGGCAAGAACGCGCACTATGCGCACAGACCGATCCAGAGGCCTTCTTCCCCGAAAAAGGCGGTTCAACCCGCGAAGCAAAGCGCGTCTGCACATCATGCGATGTCCGCTCTGAGTGCCTTGAATATGCCTTGGCACATGATGAGCGTTTCGGCATCTGGGGTGGCCTCTCAGAACGCGAACGTCGCCGTCTAAAGCGCCGTTCAGCTTAGTAATTTCCCTATTCGTCCGGTTTCGTTAAGACTTACACCTGATGTCACAGGTAACAGCGATTCTGGTCGTACACGATGGTGCGACTTGGCTGCCACAGGTAGTGGCCGCCATCGCATCACAATCTCGGACCCCAAACAGAACTCTTGCGGTTAATACCGGTTCGATTGATGGTTCCGAAAAGTTACTTAGCGGCGCTCGCATCAAATCAATCACGATTAATCGCGGCGAAGGTTTTGGAAGTGCAATTGCCGAAGCGGTTGCAACACTTCCACCAGTTGAATCTGAAGATGAGTGGATCTGGTTGCTTCACGATGATTCAGCCCCTGAAAATGATGCGCTAGAAAAACTCTTAGAAGCAGTCGTTGATAGACCAAATATCGCAATGGTCGGTCCGAAAATTCTTGGTTGGAATGATCGCAAACATTTACTAGAAGTCGGTATCAGTATTGCCCGCAATGGCGCTCGCTGGACTGGGCTTGAAGATCACGAATACGACCAAGGCCAACATGACGGAATCTTTGAAGTACTTTCCGTTAGTACCGCAGGCGCTCTTATTCGCCGCTCTGTATTTGAAGAATTGGGCGGTTTTGATGAGAAGCTAGATCTATTCCGCGATGATGTCGATTTTGGTTGGCGCGTACATTCAGCCGGACAGTCGGTAATCGTCAATACCGATGCAGTCGTATATCACGCTGAAGCCGCCGCATCCGAAAGACGAGAAGTAGATGTTGATGAAGCTTTCCTGCATCGCCCACACCTACTAGATCGCAGAAACGCAGCTTACGTTCTCTTAACAAACTCAACATGGTGGATGCTTCCGTTAATCACTTTGCAATTAGTCGGCGCTGCAGTGATTCGAGCCATTGGTTATTTATTTGCGAAATTGCCTGGTTATGCATCCGATGAAATGTTGGCCCTTTTTAGGTTATTTACTCGTCCAGACTTAGTTCGCGCTGGCCGCAAATGGCGTAAAGAAGATCGCTTAGTTTCACCTCGAATCGTTACTCGATTTATGCCTTCTCGATTAGTTCAGCTACGTAGCGCTGTCGACTCATTAACTGATCGCATCCAAGAGCGTCTATTCCCAGCGCAACAGGTGATTAATTCTGAGATTAATGAAGATGAAGATTTATTAAGCCCTACCAAAGTTCGAAATTGGAAAGCGCTGTTAAAGCGCCCAGATTTAGTTGCTTTCTTTAGCGTTTTTATCTTCTCAATTATCTTTTCGCATAATCGTTTTGGCGCAATCGCAGGAGGCGCGCTTCCTGAATCACCAAAAGGTGTCTCCGAATTATGGAAGCTTTATGCAGAGTCTTGGCACCAAGTAGGTTTAGGTAGTTCTAGCGCGACTCCAACATGGGTGGCTCTAATTGCACTAATTGGAACAATTACCTTTGGCAATGCGCAATTATTCGTTTCTGCGCTCTTCTTATTTGCGCCGCTAGTTCTCTTTGCAGCAATCTTCATCTGGCTAAGAAAGATCACATCTCACGTTTGGTTAGCAATCTTCGGAAGCGCGCTTTATGCAATGTCGCCAGTTGCGTTAGCAACAATCAACTCAGGTCGCCTAGGAACTTTGATTGTGATGGCCTCGCTGCCATTAACACTTCACTTATTAAGTGGCACTCTCGAAATTGAAAAGCTGAGCATTAGGAAGATTTTCCAACTCGGACTATTTCTGTCAGTGGCCATCGCATTTTCTTTGCCGTATTTCTTGGCGCTTGGCCTTTTCTACACCGGGTTAACTGCATTCGATTATTTGCATTCGACTAGAGAGATTTGGATAAAGCGCGTACAAAATCGCGTTTTGTTATTAGCAATTCCATTCTTCTTAAATGCACCATATACAACCGAAGCTTTAGTTCACCCAACCAGATTCTTGCTTGAACCAGGTTTGGCTCTTGCAGGTGGTGGTCCAAACTTGGCGCTACTTTCAAATCCTGGCGGAATTGGTGCAACACCTTGGTGGATGGTTGGTCCAATTAGTGCACTGCTATTAATTTCAATTTTCTCGCGCACTAATGCGCGTTATTTCGCATTTGTCGGAAGCGGATTCCTTGCGATTTCTATTGCACTTTCAGGTTTATCGTTCCCAGCTCACGGAACTTCAATTGGTTATCCACTTTGGGTGGGCACGTTCCTTTCAATTGCAACCGTCGCGGCAATCACTTCTGGAGCAATTGTTTTAGATCAGTTGCGAAAGCATCTCGAGAAAGCTGCTGTGAATTATCGTCACATCATGGCTGCGCTCTTATTAATTACTTCAGTTGTTTACACAACCGGTGCTGCCTTCTGGAGCGTGGTAACCGAATCTCCGCTCCACACAATCTCTAGCCGAGTATTGCCAGAATTCCTCGGGGTAACTCCAGGCACCAAGACCGTTGTGCTACGAAAAATGGACGATGGCTCACTTAACTATTTCATTGCCCGTGGACACGACATTTACTTGGGAGATCCGGACGTGGCGCCTGCAACTAATCCAGAAGTTGCCAAGGCTATTCGTTCTACCGTCGACGGAAGTGGTGCAGACGCTGGAGCAACACTTGCTGAATATGGAATTAAATATCTCTTCTTGAAGTCGCCAATCTCAGAACCATTAGTTCGCACAATCGATGGTCTTGGTGGTTATGTCAGAAATTCTGCAACATCTGCAGGTATTACGTGGCGTGTAGTTGGCAATTCTGATCGTTTAATTTTCACTGGCGCAGATAAGAGTGCAATTTCAATTCCAACTAATGACATCAGTGCCGATTTTAAAGTTACGCAACCCGGAACAATGAGACTTGCAGAGAACTACGATCGCAATTGGAAAGTAATCGGTAACGGTAAATACGTAAAGCGCAGCGCTAATTCAAATGACTTACCAGTCTTTGAACTTAAAGAAGCGGGAGATTACTTGTTGATTCATGACGGAACTATTCGTCGTGCACTCTTATCACTTCAAATAATCTTCTTAATTAGCGCCTTAATTATGGCGGCTCCTGCTGGTCGACGTAAGCGTGATTTGGAGATGCCATGAAATTACGTCGATTAGCCTATTTAATTGCAGTATTTGTGGTGGCAACTTTAATTGGGAATCTATTGCAAGCTGGTGGAGATTCTCGAAAATACTCTCAAAACTATCCAGAGTTGATCTGTCCGAATATTGGTGGCGCGCAGGCACAAGTCTCGCTGACTACCAGTAAGAGACTGGTTCGATTCCTACCTTCGAAAAATTACAAGTTCTTCCCGTCTAAAACCACTCGAATACTTACAAAGCAGAGTTCAGTAATCGTTGATGGCGAAGGAACTTCGTCCATGGCTTGGATATCTAAATCTGGAGTATGGGCCGGCGGAGTAAATTGTTTATCAGCACAAGCAGAGCAGTTCTTTGTTGGCGGCGCTGCAGACGTTACGAGTAAGTCAAAGTTAGTGGTCATTAATGGCGGTTTGAGCTCATCAATTGTTGATGTGATTACTTATACCGAAGGCTCTTCGTTGAAGAAGACAATCACCGTCGGAAAGAATCAATCGGCAACGCTTACGTTGGTCTCACTTGCTCCAGGCGCTAAAGCAGTAGGAATGCAAGTGATACCGAGAACTGGTCGCGTGGCAGCCTACTTAGTTGATGAACGCGGTAAAGGTTTGCAGTCACTAGGTGGCGATGTAATTAATTCACAGAGCGCGCTAAGCAAAGTCTTGCTGATCCCTGGCATCGCTCATACCAAGACTAATAAGAGCCACTTGCTGCGAATTCTTAATCCAGGAATTGCAAGCACCGTTGTGACAGTCGAGGTACTTTCAAGAGACGGCCGATATATTCCAGTTGGTCTTGATGGTAAGAAAGTAAGTGCAGGCAAAGTTGCAGATATCGTCTTCGATTTTGATTCAAAGCAGAGCAGTTTCGGCTTAAGAATCACTTCCGATCAACCAATAGCAGCTTCTGCTTATAGTCGAATTGGTAAAGATTTTGTCTGGAGCTCTGCTGTTGCGCCAAATGCGACTGGCATCTGGGCAATTACTGGTTTGGATCCAACCATGCAGTTCATCGGAGATGAAATTAAAGTCAAACTAACGGCGCTTCTTCCTGGCAAGAAGAAAGTTTCAGCGACTGTAACTGGCACAGATTATGTCGCGTATAAAGTCCCTAAGAACTCCATCGGAATTCGAATTGATGAAATTTCAAGAGGCACTGCAGCATCACTATTAGTTACTTCTCAAAGCGGAATCGGCTACATGCCGCTAATCAATGGTTCGACTTTGACCAGAAGCACAGTGCCAACTGCAAATATCGGCGTGTTAAACCCTTAAACCCAGGGCTCTTCCGACTAATTTTCTCGTATGAGTTCTCGTATCGGTAGACATTGCTCTCGTTCGGGCTGCCACCGGAAAGCTACGACCACTCTCACATATGTATACGCCGAATCGATTGCAGTTGTCGGACCTCTTGCAACATATTCGGAGCCACATGCTTACGATCTCTGTGAAATACATGGCGCAAAGTTGACCGTGCCGAATGGTTGGCAAGTTATTCGCCGTGAATTAAACGCAGGAGAGAGTGGCCCATCTGATGAAGATCTGATGGCAATTGCTGATGCAGTGCGTGAAGTTGCCTCTCGAGAAATTCAAGATAGCAATTCGAACCACAATACGCTTCAATCAGCTATTGGCAGACGCGGACATCTGCGCTCTGTGCCAAATGCCTAATATCAGGCAAGAAGGTAAGTAGAGGTTCAACATGATTCCAAATATTTTTAAAGCGTATGACATTCGCGGACTAGTTGGTTCAGAACTTACAAAACAATTTGCATTCTCAACTGGTGTGGCATTCGCTAAGTTCCTAGAACTAGAACGCGAACCAGCAACAGTTGTAATCGGAGAAGATATGCGTCCTTCCTCTCCTGAATTGGCCGAAGCTTTTTCTGCGGGCGTTACATCGCAAGGTCTAGATGTAATACGTATTGGTTTGGCTTCGACCGATATGCTCTATTTTGCAGCTGGAAAACTAAATCTTCCTGGTGCAATGTTCACTGCTAGCCACAATCCCGCTGAATACAACGGAATCAAACTCTGCCTAAGTGGAGCAAGACCGATTGGCAAAGAATCTGGGCTTTTAACTATTGAGAAATTTGTGCGTGAAGGCGTGCCGGTAAGTTTGCGCCCAGTAGGCGTGGAAAGTCATAAAGAGATGCTCCAAGAATATGTTGAGCATTTATTAACTTTGGTAGATGTTTCTGGAATCCGTAAATTAAATATCGTGGTCGATGCAGGCAATGGCATGGCTGGCCACACGGCGCCAGCAGTATTTAGCCGCATGAACGTAGCTACAACTGAGATGTATTACGAATTAGATGGCACTTTTCCAAATCATGAAGCCAACCCAATCGATGAAGCCAATCTTGCAGACTTAAAAGAGATGGTTAAGAAGAAGAACGCGGATATCGGACTTGCCTTCGATGGAGATGCAGATCGTTGTTTCTTAGTAGATGAAAAAGGCAACGCGGTAAACCCTTCTTTGCTAACAGCGTTGATTGCAGATCGCGAATTAAAAAAGAAACCAGGATCTCCGATTATTTACAATTTAATTTCATCTCGCGCTGTTAAAGAAGTTGTCGAAGAGAATGGTGGTAAACCACTTCGATCAAGAGTTGGTCATTCCTTTATCAAAGCAATGATGGCTGAATCAGGCGCGATTTTCGGTGGCGAACATTCAGGTCATTTCTATTTTGCAGACTTTTGGCGGGCAGATTCAGGGATGCTAGCTGCGCTACATGCAATTGCCGCGCTAGGCGCAAGCGATAAAACTCTTTCAGAACTACTTGCACCGTATGCTCGATACTTTGCCAGCGGTGAAATCAATTCACAGGTTGCGGATAGCAAAGCAATCATGGCTGGCATCAAAGAGAGCTATGGCTCAAAGCCTGGCGTGACCACGGATGAATTAGATGGCCTAACGGTGGACGGCGATACTTGGTGGTTTAACGTACGCGCATCGAATACCGAACCGCTACTTCGACTTAATGTTGAGGCTAAGACTCAGAGCCAGATGGAAGCCCTACGTGATGAGGTACTAGCTGTAATTAGAGGTTAAACTAAGGCTATGCGCGAGGCCTCGCCGATTCAAATTAGATAGTTAATATTTACAAAAGTACAGGAGTACAAATTGTCTACGACGACCTCAATTAAGCACGATATCGCTAACCCTGCATTAGCTGCAGAAGGAAAGAAGCGCATTGAATGGGCAGAACGCAATATGCCGGTTCTAGCTCAAATTCGCGAACGTTTTGAAAAGACCAAGCCATTTGCTGGCGTACGTATTGCAGCATGTATGCACGTCACTACAGAGACTGCAAACCTAATGCGCGTTCTAAAAGCTGGTGGCGCAGAATTAGCACTTTGTGCATCTAACCCACTTTCTACTCAAGATGACACTGCAGCGGCACTTGTTCATGAATATGGAATCAGCGTTTTTGCTCGCAATGCAGTTGATCGCGACGGTTACTACGCGCACATCAATGCAGCGCTTGATATCGAACCGCACCAAGTTTTCGACGATGGTTGCGACTTGGTAAATACACTTCACACAACTCGTAAAGAGCTACTTCCAAACATCACCGGTGGTTGCGAAGAGACAACAACAGGCGTTATCCGTCTTACACAGATGGCTAAAGATGGCGCGCTAACTTTCCCAATGATCGCGGTTAACGACACAGACACAAAGCACATGTTTGATAATCGTTACGGCACCGGTCAATCAACTCTTGATGCGGTTTTCCGTGCAACTAATTTCCTTCTTGCAGGACGCGTTCTTGTAGTAGCAGGTTTTGGTTACTGCGGTAAGGGTGTTGCAGAGCGCGCTCGTGGTTTAGGCGCCGATGTAATCGTTACCGAAATTGATCCAACTAAGGCTCTTGATGCAATGATGCAAGGTTTCCGCGTTATGCCGATGACCGAAGCTTCAAAGATCGGTGACGTTTTCATTACTGTTACTGGTAACCGCGATGTACTTCGTGAAGAGCACTTCGTGAACATGAAGGATGGCGCAATTCTCGCTAACTCTGGCCACTTCGACGTTGAAATTGACGTGGCTTGGCTTGAGCAGAATGCAGCAAAGAAGAATGCAAAGATGCGCCACCAGACTGATGAATACGTTTTGAAGAACGGCAACCGCCTGCTTCTTCTTGCAGAAGGCCGTCTAGTAAATCTTGGCGCAGCAGAAGGACATCCAGCATCAGTTATGGATCTTTCATTCTCTGATCAAGCGCTAACTGCTGAATACCTAGTTAAAGAAGCAAAGAACTTGAAGCCAGGTGTACATAACGTGCCAACTGAAATTGATAAAGAAGTTGCGCGTTTGAAGCTTGCAAGCATGGGTGGATCAGTTGATGTTCTAACTCCCGCACAAGAGCTTTATCTAAACTCTTGGGAACACGGTAGCTAATGACATTAGTGCTTGTCGTCGATGACGACCAAGATCTCGCAGAAATGCTCGGCATTGTTTTAACTGGTGCTGGTATTGATGTCGAGATGGTTGGTCGTGGCGATGAAGCACTTGAAGCTTTCCGTGAAACAAATCCTGACTTAGTGTTACTCGATGTAATGCTTCCAGGCATTGACGGCGTAGAGGTTTGCAAACAGATTCGCGCCGAATCAATGGTTCCAATAGTGATGCTGACAGCTCGCGGCGACACACAAGATGTCGTCGCGGGTCTGGAAGCAGGCGCGGACGATTACATAGTTAAACCTTTTAGACATCCATCAGAATTGGTAGCGCGTATCCGCACTAGATTGCGTCGTTCTACATTGCCTTCAACTGGGCAAGTTTCTATTGGCGATTTAAAGATAGATATGGTTGCTCACGAAGTAACACGTGGTGGCAAGAAAATTCTCTTGACCCGACTCGAATTTGAATTACTTGCAGCACTTGCAAAAGAACCAGGTCGAGTATTCACTCGAGAAGCGCTGCTTTCGGAAGTTTGGGGATATCACCACTCAACGGATACCCGCCTTGTAAATGTGCACGTACAGCGTTTACGTTCAAAAGTTGAATTAGATCCTGATAATCCAGAGATTGTCCTCACCGTACGAGGTGTTGGATATCGAGCAGGTTCAACGGCTCTTAAGTGAAGCTAACTAGATGGCTGCGCCACTCTTTGGCGGCCCGAGTAGTTATTTCCACTTCGCTACTTTCATTGGCAGCGATTTGGATTGCAGGTTCAGCGCTTTACACCAATCTTTCTAGCGGTATCAAAGGCGTCAAGTACGAATCTTCAATATCTGATACCAAAGCTACGGTTTATGCGCTGCAGTACCAGTTTTTGTTGGCCGGGAAGAGTCCAACAGCGATTCGCAAGGCTATTTCTGATCTATCGACCAACGGAACTGTTTTTGGCACTGCAACTAATACAGCCCCCTATTTGATCTTTATACCTGCACCCGGAACATCGGTTATAAAAGAAAACTACACAACCGTTTCTGCTTTCCTTACCGGACAGATGATTCCGAAGAATCTACGTAAGTCAGTTCAAAGCGATAGCAATATACATAGTTCGTATCAAGAGATCACAAATACTTTTGGCTTATCTTCTCAGGTCTTGGTAGCGGGTAGCCAAATTCAAATTCCAGAAGTTGGTCTTTACGAGCTCTATCTGCTCTTTAATTTGGATAACCAGAATAAGACTTTGCAGATTGTTTCAAATTCTTTGATTGCTACTGGTTCCGCACTAGTACTTCTAGTTGCTCTTGTGACCCTCTTGGTTGTGCGCCAAGTAGTTCGTCCAGTTCGCGATGCTGTTAAGACCGCAGAAGCTCTTGCATCTGGAGATTTAGGTAAACGTATGGATGTGCACGGAGACGATGAAATTGCACGTCTAGCAACCGCTTTTAACGAAATGGCTAACTCGCTTCAACTTCAAATTAACCGACTAGAAAACCTCTCTTCAGTACAGCAACGATTTGTTGGTGACGTTACCCATGAACTTCGTACTCCACTTACGACTTTACGTATGGCGGCAGGATTAATTCATAGCTCTCGAAAAGAGTTTGATCCGACTCTGCAGAGAAGTGTTGAACTTATGATGCTCCAGCTAGATCGTTTTGAGCGCTTACTTGAAGACTTGCTGGAAATTAGCCGCTTCGATGCAGAAGTAGCGGTAATTGAGCCAGTCGAATTTGATATTTGTTTACTAACGGCCAATTCCATTGATAACTTGCGAATGGTCGCCAATGAAGCAGGTACGCATATCGAATTAGAGCGTCCTGCTGATTCCATTTACATCAAAGGCGATATCCGCCGAGTTGAGCGCATCCTTCGTAACCTTTTGAAGAATGCAATTGATCATGCCGAAGCAAAGCCAATCAATGTAACTATCAAACAAGATGAACACTCAGTTGCCGTCGCGGTACGAGATCACGGGATTGGATTAGATAAGGAGAGCGCGCTTCGAGTCTTTGATCGCTTCTGGCGCGCTGATCCCTCTCGTTCACGAGTTCGAGGCGGCACTGGACTTGGACTTTCAATGGCTCTTGAAGATGCGCGTCTGCACCACGGAGAACTTGAGGTTTACGGCGAGCCAGGACGCGGTGCGAACTTCGTTCTGACTTTGCCAAAGCAAGCAGGTGGCGAAATTCCACAGCGAATCATTCCGCTCAAATTCTGAATCTAAAAAGCTGAAGAATAGGAGAGTGCTCTCTCCACTCAAAGATTTACTTTTCCCAATTCATTGTTTTGGTTGCAAAGCTTTTGGAATCGAAATATGTTCAAATTGCAGGAAACATTGGAATCCGCATTTCTATATAAAAACAATTGATCAACTAACTGTTTACTCTGCAATTAAGTATTCACCAATTGCTAGATCAATATTATTAGGAGCGAAAGAGAGTTCCCTTAGAATTGCTGATGAATTAATAGTTGACGTACTTCAAAATTGTTTACATAGATTGCCAACACAATTGTTGCGAAATGCCATCTTGATGCCCATCCCTGGTTCACGGCGGTCAGTAAGAAAACGTGGAAGAGATTTCATATTTGAGTTAACTAAAGAGCTATCGATGAGAAGTGGTGTTCCATATTTATCGGGAATTAAGATCAATCGCAGATTGTTAGATCAAAGTGGGTTAAATGCAGTTGATCGAAAGCGCAATATCCATGGCGCCTTCGAACTCGATGGCATCTCGCCAGAATCATTTAATGGAGAAGTACTCCTGGTCGATGATTTGGTCACAACCGGAGCAACGCTTTTAGAGGCAAAAAGGGCCTTAAATTCAGGCGGTATTCAGGTGAATCGGGCGATTACCGCCTGCGTGGCACAGACCTCTAACATATGAGCCTAGTCTGCAATTGCGGACTGCTTTAGAAAGGGAGTAAATGTCGATTCTAGATCGCATTCTTCGAGCTGGTGAAGGTCGCATCGTTAAGGAGCTGGCCAAGATTGCCGAAGAGGTTAACTCTTTCGAAACCAAAATCGCAGCGCTCTCTGACTCAGAATTGGCAGCGAAGACTCCAGAATTCAAGAACCGTTTAGCAAATGGCGCTGACTTAGATGATCTTCTTCCTGAAGCTTTCGCAGTCGTGCGTGAAGCCGCTAAGCGCACTTTAGGACAACGTCACTATGACGTTCAGCTTATGGGTGGCGCAGCGCTTCATAAGGGCAATATCGCAGAAATGCGAACTGGTGAAGGTAAGACGCTGGTTTCAACTCTCCCTGCGTATCTAAATGCTTTAACTGGTAAAGGTGTTCACGTTGTTACTGTCAATGATTACTTGGCGGAACGTGACTCTGAATGGATGGGTCGCGTTCACCGTTTTCTAGGTTTGAAAGTTGGAGTGATCCTAGCTTCGATGACCCCTGCGGAACGTCGCGAGGCATATAACGCAGATATCACATACGGTACGAATAACGAATTTGGTTTTGATTACCTTCGTGACAATATGGCTTGGTCTCTAGAAGAGTGTGTACAGCGCGGTCATAATTTCGCAATCGTTGATGAAACTGACTCAATTTTGATTGACGAAGCGCGTACTCCGTTAATCATCTCTGGCCCTGCAGATAAGCCAACCAAGTGGTACGTAGAGTTTGCTAATTTGGTCCAGAAGTTAGAACGCGATGTTCACTACGAAGTAGATGAGAAGAAGCGCACTTCCGGAATTCTCGAAGCAGGTATCACCAAAGTTGAAGAGTTGCTTCAAATTGGCAACCTCTATGAATCAGCAAATACCCCTCTTATTAGCTATTTAAATAACGCGATCCGCGCTAAAGAACTATTCAAGCGCGATAAAGATTATGTAGTTATGAATGGCGAACTATTAATCGTTGACGAACATACTGGCCGCATTTTGGCTGGCCGTCGCTACTCAGAAGGTATGCATCAGGCGCTAGAAGCTAAAGAGCGCATTGAAATTCAGATTGAAAATCAGACTCTTGCGACAATTACCTTGCAGAATTACTTCCGTTTATACGAAAAAATCTCAGGTATGACGGGTACCGCGATGACCGAAGCTGCGGAATTCCACCAGATTTACAAATTAGGTGTAGTTCCAATTCCAACAAATCGCCCAATGCAGCGCAAAGATCAATCAGATTTAGTTTATAAATCTGAAGCCGGAAAGTTTGAAGCGGTTGCAAAAGATATTGCAGAACGTTATCGCAAGGGACAACCAGTTCTTGTTGGTACTGTTTCAGTAGAAAAATCTGAAGAATTATCAGCGATTCTAAAGAAGCATGGCGTTCCACATGAAGTTCTAAATGCAAAGCAGCACCAACGTGAAGCCGCAATTATTGCTCGCGCTGGTGTTAAAGGTGCAGTCACTGTTGCTACCAACATGGCAGGTCGTGGTACCGACATCATGCTCGGTGGCAACCCAGAATTCATGGCAGATTTCGAAATTCAAAAGCGCGGCATCTCGCCAGTTGATAATCCAACAGAGTACGAAGCAGCTTGGCCAGATGAAATTGCAAAACAGAAGGCGGCAGTTAAAGCAGGCCACGAAGAAGTTATCGCACTTGGTGGTTTATACGTATTAGGCACCGAACGGCACGAATCTCGTCGTATCGACAATCAGTTGCGTGGTCGTTCAGGACGTCAAGGAGATCCAGGCGAATCTCGTTTCTATCTATCACTACAAGACGATTTGATGCGCCGTTTCAATTCGGCAATGGTGGAGCGATTCTTGGTTGCAGCTGGAATTCCAGACGATCAACCGATCGAATCAAAGATGGTTTCAAATTCAATCAAATCTGCACAGACTCAAGTAGAAGCGCAGAACTTTGAAATTCGTAAGAATGTTTTGAAGTATGACGATGTCATGAATCGCCAACGTGAAGTTATTTACGGAGAGCGTCGTTCAGTGCTCGAAGGAAAAGATATTTCACAACAAGTTCAGCGTTTCTTATCAGAAACCATTACTGCATACGTAAATTCAGCTACCGCCGAAGGTTATGCAGAGGATTGGGATTTAGAAACTCTTTGGGCTGCTATTGGAGCTATTTACCCAATCTCATTTACTTTGGCAGATATTGAAAAGGAAGTTGGCGGACGTAAAGGTCTTGATACCGAATTCCTTGCAGCACGAATTACAGAGGATGCAATAGCTGCTTATAAGAAGCGTGAAGAGACCCTGACTCCAACAGTCATGCGCGAACTCGAACGCAAAGTTCTGCTTTCAGTTCTAGATCGTAAGTGGCGCGAACATCTTTATGAGATGGATTATCTACAAGAAGGTATCGGCTTACGAGCAATGGCTCAACGCGATCCTCTAGTTGAATACCAGCGCGAAGGCTATGACTTATTTGCAGCAATGATGGAAGGAATCCAGGAAGAGATTGCTGGGTTTATCTTTAACGTCGAGGTTACTGTTGAGACTGAACACGTTCATGGCGGCGGCTTAGATGCTCCAAAGCAGCAACCACTTTCATATTCATCTTCAGATGAATCAGGAGTAGTACGCAGCGGAGATACAACACGTAATTCACCGTGTCCATGTGGCTCAGGCAAGAAGTACAAGCGTTGCCACGGAGCTGCCAACTAACTTAGATTAGATCCAAGCTGGTGCAGACCCACTTGTGGTCAACGCCTTCAAATCGAAGTGCCATCGATCTTAAACGATCTTGAAATCTAACGGTGACGGTGCTTTCGCATAGCCCATCTAACGGTTGGTGAATATGAATCTTTCTAAACTTTCCAACCTCCTTTTGATAGCCAATCGAAGTAAGTAAATCTTGAAATACTTCATGATGACAGTACTTGCTTATTTGGGAAGCAGATCGCTTGCCAGCCCAGATTTCTAGAACACTCTGCGCAAAGCTTGCGGCAAACTCAGAAATATCAGGAAGTTCACTTGCAGAGGTTGGGGTTGGCTCGAAACCAGGGACATAGTCATCGCGATAGATAGCGGATAATTTGTATAGATAAGGTTCTTGTTTGAATGCGGTTTCCATGCACCAAACATCTATTTTTTGCCTCTCGAAACCATCACTAAATAACTTCAACTTTTCTAGCACTTTAGTAGGACTGTTTACGGGTTAAATGGAGATATGCACAGGGTTCTTACTCTGCACCAATGAGAAACCGTTTAGATATCAAGAATTTAGTAGCCGTATTTGTAATTATTGCTTCGTTCATAATCGCCGTAGCATTGGCACTTTTGGCAAACAATAGAGGAAGTTATTGGATGGCCGTTAAAGAATTAACTCCTGGCCATATTGTGGATACCACAGACTTAATTGAAGTAAAGGGATCTTTTACTAAAGAAGCTAGCGGCTATATTGAAAGCAGTCAAAGTCCAATCGGATATTCAATTGCTAAGCATGTTTCAGCAGGAGAATATCTAAATCAGAGCGCTTTAGTTGAAAATAATGGCGAAAGCAACGTGAAATTACTTTCATTCTCAGCATCCGCGGCCGACTTACCCTCACAAGTTCGAATAGGTGATGCCGTCAACTTATATCAAGTAGTTAATGATGCAGGTGATGGCAAAGAAATTCCAAGTGAATTAGTCATAGACAACGTCTATATTGTTGATTTAAACCGCAAGAGCGAAAATCTAGGTGGGGCATCAATAGTCACTGTTGCTATCCCAAATGATTTTGTTGAAAGGGCACTCAATGCAACAAGGCGCGGTCGTATGGTGGTTGTAGTCAATCATGGCTAAGTTTGTTACTTATATAGCAGATCCAGATTTAGAGAGCACGGTAATCAAAGCAATCGCTAGCGTTAATGGTGAGCTGACTATGCGCGGCGTATCTCTCGAACAAGTTCGTTTTGCCGAGAAAGAGCGAGATGTTACTTTGGTGTGCACCAGGCAGATAGATTTTGCGTATAAACGAATAATTGTAGATAAATCAATGACAAGTGAAGAGATTACCTCTTTATTAAAACCGGATGTAAAACCAATTCAATTTGAATTTAATCCAGGCGCTGCCAAAACTATTTGCTTTGTAGGGCTATCTGGTGGCGTAGGGACCACATCAATCGCAATTAATTATGCTTTCGAGAAAGCCATTGAATCCCAAGTTCATCTCTCTGATTTGGATGCGAGAAATCCCGATGTGGCTCGAGCGCTAGGTTTACATCGAATCGAAAATCGAGTCGAAAAAGTTTCTAAGAATCTGACGGCGTCACAGGGATTGCCGATTTCTAGCGATTGCGACAGTTATGTTTTTGATTTAGGCAGCAATTTGCACCACCCGCTCCTGGAACGAGCTGATCAGATTTATCTTGTTACAAGGGCTGGATTCAATACATTGGCTAGATTGCAAGAGTTTGACTTGAACCCCAGCACGTTAATTGTGAATTTTGCAGAGCGAACCAAAGCGCAGCAGAAGTGGAGAGCTCAGATTTCAGAGCAGTACCCAAGAGTTAAAGTTATAAATGTTCCATGGGATCTGAAAGCATTTGAAGGCGCCTCTGAGCGCAAGAGCGCACTCATGGAGTGCAGCCCTAATTCGCTCGCCAGAAAATCCATCGCTACTCTTGGCTAATGCGCGTCTATTTAGCCACGACACCAGAGCAGATTAGAGAGCTGCTTTCGGCTTCAGTTACATTTGAAGATTATCTAACTCCGGATCAGTTCGAATTTGATGGTGGAGTGGATGAGGAAGAACGCGAACATCTCGTTAGCCTCCTAGCCGCTGATGACGCTATCGAGCTAAATCAGGGTAAGAGCGGTTACGTAATTGCAGCCGACTTGAGCGAAGAACAATTAAATGGCCAAGCGATTACTTTAAATTTCAAGCAGGTCGCAGCCCTTCTTATTTCAGAAGATGGCGAAGAGCTTTCTTGGTTTGCGCCCGAAGAAATTAAGCACCAGTTAGATAGCTTGGGCTAATGTTGCAAATTGATGAACTGCTTAGAAATCAGAGCAATTTATCTGAGGAAGCAATCGCACAGATTAAGCGAGTTGCAAGTGACTGGCATTTGATTGCAGATTTAAGCTTTGCAGACTTAGCAATTTGGGTAGATAGTAAATCTGGAAGTAAATTAGCAGTGGCGCAAGTGCGTGCTGCTACTGCAGCAACTGTATTTCCGAAAGATTTCGTAGGCGACGAAGTTCCAGAACTATTCATCGGTGATGGTGTGGATTATTTCCCAATTAAATTCAATGGTGAAGAAGTCGCCCGCATAGCTCGCCATCGCAATGCAGATGCCACCAGAAGTTCTGGGCGATTAGAGGGTGAATACCAAGCCATTGCACAGCAACTCTTGGGCATGGTCGGCGAGGGTTCGTTTCCTTTTGCAACGACTATTAGTTCGCTTAATCCTTCGCCACGAGTTGGAGATGGATTTATTCGACTAGATAAGAACGGATCCGTTGTTTACGCGAGCCCAAATGGTCGTTCAACTTTTAGTCGCCTAGGTTGGGAGAGCGAACTAGAGGGGCTTCGATTATCAGAAGTAGCTTCCGCAATTTCGCATAAAGCAATTAATCAACTTCAAGAGGAGATTGATTCGAACGAGGTAACTCAAATTGAATTGGAATCTCGTGGCGGAACTATTGAACTCACATTACTTCCGCTTTTAAATAGCGGCGTTCGATTAGGAAGTGTGGTTCTGCTTCACAACGTTACCGAAATCCGTCGTCGTGAGCGTGAATTGTTACTAAAAGACGCAACTATTAAGGAAATTCATCATCGCGTTAAGAACAATTTACAGACCGTTTCCGCACTACTTAGATTGCAATCACGCCGCGTAGAGGATCTCAAAGCGCGCGGTGCGCTAGATGAAGCCGTTCGACGAATTTCTTCTATTGCCTTGGTCCATGAAACCCTTTCTGCCAGCGGTAAAGATGAAGTTGATTTTGACTCAGTCGTTGATTCATTAATTGGACATGCTGTTGATTTGGCTCCTAGAGCGACCACACATGTCACTGATATTTCGGTTAAACGTCTAGGTAGCTTAGGCTCATTAGATCCAAAGATTGCGACACCATTGTCATTGGTAATCACGGAGCTAGTAGCCAACGCCATAGAACATGGGCTTACAACAAAAGGAAGCAAAGTGGATGTTATCTTTAGTCGAACAGGTAGTAGTTGCGTCGTAAAGATTGAAGATGACGGTGTTGGGCTTCCTGCAGGATTTAATCTAAAGGAATCTTCTAATCTAGGATTACAAATTGTGCGTACTTTGACTGAGAGCGAATTAAAAGGTTCGCTTGAAATTCAGGGGAGTGAAAAAGGAACTACTGCGCAGTTGCGCTTCGAAATTCGTTAGTTATCGTCGTGGCGATTTAGTTCGGCCATACGAGCACGATTACGTGCTGCGCGGCGCTTCATAGCGCGACGTTCATCTTCTGAAAGACCACCCCAAACACCGGCATCTTGACCAGATTCAAGCGCCCAAGCTAGGCATTGATCTTTAACGCTGCAACGCATACAAACTTTCTTAGCTTCTTCGATTTGAGTGATTGCAGGGCCGGTATTTCCTACCGGGAAGAAAAGCTCTGGATCTTCGTCACGGCATGCACTCTGATGACGCCAATCCATGCGTGAACCGTCCTTTATTGGTAGGGAATTAACATTTGTTAAACCAACGCCGTATTCTCCAATAGTTATCATTTCGTTACAAGAGGGAACGAGAATTAATTACAACTATTTCAGTGATTTAGAGCGCCCTCGGCAGGATTCGAACCTGCGCACCGGCCTCCGGAGGGCCGTGCTCTATCCCCTGAGCTACGAGGGCCTTTCTATCTAACTAATTTCGCCTCTAATCGTATTGGATGAAAGAATTATGGGCATATGAACGTTAACAATGGCATGGAGAAGGCATATTTCGCCACCGGTTGTTTCTGGGGCGCTGAGCGTAGATTCTGGAATTTACCTGGAGTTGTGAGCACATCTGTCGGTTATATGGGTGGCCACACAGAGAATCCAACATATGAAGAGGTCTGCAAGAAGGACACAAATCATGCTGAAGTAGTCGAAGTTACTTTCAATCCGCAACAAATTTCATATCAAAGATTGCTTGAAGAATTTTTCACGATGCACGATCCAACATCGCTAAACCAGCAAGGTGGCGATATTGGAACTCAGTACCGAAGTGCAATTTTCTACAACTCTTCGGAGCAAGAAGCGCTCGCATTTAATGCCGCTAAAGTCTACGGAAAAGTTCTTGCCGCTGAAGGAATCGGTCCAATCGTTACCGATATTACTGATGCCAAACCACATAAGTATTGGTTGGCAGAGGAGTACCACCAGCGATATTTAGAGAAGAATCCAAATGGTTATGACTGCCACTCTTCAACAGGCGTTCCTTATCCATCGGTAAATGAAGAAGAATTAAAGAAGCGACTTGATCCGCTCTCTTATGAAGTCTTGCGCAAAGGCGCAACCGAACGACCATTTACTGGTGAATACACAGACACCGACAAAGTTGGCGTTTACAAATGCAAAGCGTGCAACTCTGAGTTATTTAGAAGCGAAACTAAATTTCACTCTGGATGCGGATGGCCATCGTTTTATGCGCCTACTGAAGATGATGCCGTGATTCTGCTTGAAGATCGCTCCCTAGCGCCTCGTGTACGCACCGAAGTTCGTTGTGCAAAATGCAATTCGCATTTAGGACATGTATTCGAAGGTGAAGGATTCGATACTCCAACAGATCAACGTTGGTGCATTAACTCAGTATCTTTGATTCTCGAAGATAAGTAAGTTGCTAAATATCTATTTATGTATCTAAAGCGCGCCAGCAGTACCAAGCAACGATGCTGCGGTGAGGTTTGAACTTATCGCCCTTTTTGAATAATTCATCAGGTGTGATTTCATCCTTTAATTTATGAACTTTTTCCCAACCACGGCGAACACCCAAATCTCCAGTTGGCCAAATATCTAAACGTCCCAATTGAAACATCATGAACATGTCGACCGTCCATGGACCAATTCCCCAAAGACTGGTTAATTGATTGTAAACATCCTCATCATTCATTTCATGTAGATTCTTGAAATCAACCCTCTTTTCAAGGGCTGCAGTAGCAAGACCATTAATAGTCTTTGACTTTGCCCCAGATAAACCAGCTGCACGCATCTGTTCGATTTCCATGGCTGCAACATTTTTTGGTGTGACGCGTCCACATTCAAGCGCGAATCGTTCTTTGATTGTTCGTGCCGCGGCAGTAGCTAACTGTTGTGAGATAACGGAAGAGACCAAAGATTCAAAATGGCTTCGTTCGGGATTGCTTGTGCCGATGTCACATAGCTCCGAAGCATCGATGACAGAGGCGAATCGTTTATCAATTTCGGCAATCTCGCCAACTATCTTGCGCATCTTCGCCTGAGTGATCAAAGCGCCTCCTTGGGGGACTTATGAAAACTTACATATCCATGTAACGTTTGCATAGTATTTACATGAAGTTGTGAGAGTTTACAGGCTTTTGCAGTGTTGCTGGAGGGCAAATGGCAGGAATTAAGGATGTAGCTCGCAGGGCTGGGGTATCAACTGCGACCGTCTCTCGAGCCCTTCGCGCCATGCAGCATGTTAATCCTGAGACACGTGCCAAAATTGAAGCAGCTGCTGCTGAATTGAATTACACCTTAAATACTCTTAAGAATCAGGAACCAAAGCGCGCTAATAACGTCGGAATAATTGCTCCATATATTAGCCGCTGGTATTTCGCCAAAGTAATTCAAGGTGCTGAGCAGGTTTTGCAAGAAGCAGGTTTAGATCTTCTTGTTTACAACATTAACAAGAATGAAGATCGAAATCGAATCTTTAAAGACGAATACTTACGTGGTCGCATTGATGCTCTAATTTCAATCAGTGTTCCGCTGAACGAAGAAGAATTTCAATCGATACTAGATTTGAACATTCCAACAGCGCTAGTTGGAACATCAGATAAGCGAGTTTCAAGTGTTCGAATTGACGATGTGGCTGGCGCAAGAGTTGCAACTCAACATTTAGTTAACCAAGGACATAAAAGAATCGGACTTATTGGTGGAGTAAGTAGCGACCCATACAAATTTCCCGTTCCACGAGATCGACGCACAGGTTTCTTGCAGGTGCTTGAAGAGAGTGGGATCGAATTTGATCCAATGCATGAAGTCATCGGTGATTTCCAAGCTGCGACTGCTGCTCAAGCGATGGGAGAGTTGCTCGCTCGAAGAAATCGCCCAACTGCTATCTTCTGCGAATCAGATGAAATGGCAATTGGTGCAATTCAGGCGATTAAGAAACATGGCTTAAAAGTCCCAGATGACATCTCAATCGTTGGTTTTGATAATCACGAGATGGCCGAATATTTTGATTTAACCACTATTGAGCAACCAGTTGCGATGATGGGCGAGATGGCTGCTTGGTCCATTATGGAGAAATTGAAGAAGCCAAATTCTGATATGCCTGATTTAACGCTTCCAACATCTCTAGTAGTGCGTAATTCGACCCGCAAAATCAATGCGGATTAACCATCCCTGTATTACCCTGCCTGTATGAAACTCGAAGCACTGTCGCTCTCTGAAATGCGCACTCACCGTAGTGAGAAATGGCGCGGTTTCCCTGCGGATGTATTGCCGCTTTTCGTAGCTGAGATGGATTTTCCAATTGCAAAGCCAATCCAAGATATCTTGCTTGAAATGGTCTCGCACTCGGACCTTGGTTACTTAAGCTCTATCCCAGAACTCGGAGATGCATTCTCAAACTTTGCCAAGAGACGTTGGAATTGGAACGTCAATCCAGAATATGTTCGCCTCTGCACCGATGTCGGTGTCGGTATGGTTGAAGTTCTAAGAGTTACCACAGTACCTGGCGATAAAGTCTTGGTTAATTCACCGATATATCAGAATTTTTACAACTGGATCAAAGAGACCAAGGTTGAATTAATTGACGTGCCGTTTATTCAAGATGGTTTGAATTGGTCGCTGGATTTTGAAGCGATTGAGAAAGTTTATGCTTCGGGCCTAAAAGTTCATGCGCTATGTCATCCTCATAACCCACTAGGTCGAATCTTCTCTCGAGAAGAGCTCACCAAGATTACTGATTTAGCAAAGAAGTATGGCGTTACCGTAATCAGCGATGAAATTCATGCCCCATTAACTTTCCCAGGTAAAGAATTCATTCCATTCTTATCATTAAATGAAACTGCAGCCGAAGTTGGCATTTGCGTTACCAGCGCAAGCAAAGCTTTCAATATTGCTGGCCTAAAGTCAGCGTTAATTGTCTCGCAAAGCCCGGCTAAGCATGAACTACTAGCAAAGATGCCAATGTCAGTTCATTACCGATCTTCAATTTTGGGAGCCTTTGCCGCGGTCGAGGCTTTTAATAAAGGCGAAGAGTGGCTAGATGCGGCGCTTTCAACCATCGAATCAAATGCACATTACTTAAAGACACTTCTAGAAACGCATATCCCGGCAGCCAAATACGAAATTCCAAATTGCTCTTACCTGGCGTGGGTAGATGTAAGTGCACTTGGACTCGGAGACGATCCTTGCCAAGTTTTTCTAGATAAAGGAAGAGTTGCGTTTAACGCAGGCAAAATTTACGGCCCTACTGCAACTCAATTTGTTCGCATCAACTTAGCCACCAGCGAATCTGTCCTGGCAGAAGCGGTCAATAGGATGGTTAAATCGCTATGAAAAAGTACGACGTAATCATTGCTGGAGCTGGCCACAATGGTTTAGTCGCGGCAAATTACTTAGCTAAAGCTGGCAAGAAAGTATTAATTCTTGAGGCGCAGGAGCAAGTCGGCGGCGCCACTCAGAGCGTTAGAGCGTTCGAAGATTACGATGCCAGACTTTCAAGATACTCATATTTAATTGCGCTCTTGCCAGATAAAATTGTTAAAGATCTTGGATTAAGTTTCAATAATCTATCTCGCAATATCTCTTCCTATTCTCCTTATGAGGGTGGGGGATTATTAGTTTCTCGCCAGTGGGATCAGCGCACAGCCGATTCGTTTCGTGCATTAACTGGAGACGATAAGGAAGCAGCAGCGTGGCAGGAGTTTTACGGCGAAATTGAGAGTTTTGCAAAGCGAATTGCTCCTTCAATGCTTGAACCACTTAAATCTAGCGCGGAGTTAAACACTCAAATTGCAATGCCTCAGGTCTGGGACCAACTCATTGAAAATCCTATTGGCCATGTTATTACAGAGAAGTTTAAGAATGATTTAGTTCGCGGGGTTGTATTAACAGATGGCTTAATCGGAACCCTTTCATCTGCTTATGGAATGCAAGCAAATAACTGTTTTCTTTACCACTTAATCGGTAATGGTTCGGGCGAATGGAAAGTCCCGCAAGGTGGAATGGGCGCATTTGTCGCAGAGCTACATCGTGTTGCAATTTCAAACGGAGTTGAAATTGAATGCTCTGCAAAAGTAATTGATATTGATGTCGATGAATCCGGTGTGCAGATTACAGATATCAATAATCGTAAATTCCAAGCAAAGCATTTCTTAAGCAACGCAGCCCCTGAATTTGTTTCTCAAAAGATTGACTCTAGAAATAGTCTTGAAGGCTCTCAAATCAAAATTAATATGCTGCTAAAGCGCCTACCGCAGTTAAAGTCTGGAATAGATCCAAAGCTTGCATTCGCTGGGACCCTCCACTTAAACGAAAGTTTCAAAGAGCTGGAACGTGCCTATGACCAAGCTGCGATTGGAAATATTCCAGATGTGATTCCGGCTGAGATGTATTGCCACACGCTTACAGATCCAACAATTTTGAGCCCAGAGCTGCAGGCAGAAGGCTTCCAGACGCTGACTCTCTTTGGTTTGCACACGCCTGCCACTGCATTCGAAGAATCAAATAAGGCAACTACAAAGTTGGTATTAGAAAAGGCAATTGCTGGTTTAAATAAATACTTAGCTGAACCTCTTGAAGATGTGCTTGCGACATCGAAGGATGGTAAATATTGCATTGAAGCAAAATCTCCACTTGATTTAGAGGCGGATCTATTCTTGCCTCGAGGAAATATCTTCCATAAAGATCTGACGCTCCCATTCGCTGAAAATGACGAAGAGGTAGGCAAGTGGGGCGTTGAGACAAATTTACCTAATGTTTATATTTGTGGTTCTAGCGCCAAGCGCGGTGGTGGCGTAAGTGGTATTCCAGGACACAATGCCGCAATGGCGGTCTTGCAAAGTTAAGTTATTCTTTTCTACATGAGAAAAGAGACTATTGCGATTTCTGCTGGCCGTCCTAAACATCAACCAGGTGCCTCTTTAAATCCACCAATTCAATTGTCAGCAACCTTTATGGCAGGCACTGAAGTTGGATATGGTCGCTTTGGAAATGAAACATGGGCGGCAACTGAAGAGGCAATTAGCCACTTGGAGAATGCCAAGCACACATTAATTTTCTCTTCAGGTATGGCAGCAATTAGTGCCGTATTTAATATGTTGCCTGTTGGCGCAGTGGTTACTGCATCTAATCAAGGTTACAACGGATCTATGTCGGTGTTGCGACAAGCTAATGAAAGTGGTCGCCTTGAAGTTAGATTTATTGATGTGTGCAATACAGATGAAGTATTAGCTTCAATTCCAGGTACTCAACTTCTCTGGCTAGAGTCTCCAACAAATCCGCGACTTGACGTTGTTGATCTTCCATTAGTGATTAAGGCGGCAAAAGCTGCCGGAATTGGCGTGGCCGTAGATAACACTTTTGCTACTGCGCTAAATCAAAACCCTTTGGATATGGGCGCAGATATCGTGATGCACTCCGTGACAAAATTCCTGGCTGGACATAGCGATATCTTGATGGGTTCTTTATCTACAAATGATGAAGCGCTTTTTGCTCGACTATCAGTTCAGCGCCAAATTGGCGGGGCAATACCTGGCCCAATGGAAGCATGGTTAGCGCTCCGTGGAATTCGTACCTTCCCAATTCGAGTCAAAGCAAGTTCAGATAGCGCTCTAGAAATTGCAAAGAGACTCAAAGAGCACCCAAAGGTTGAAGTTGTTCGCTACCCAGGGCTGCCAACAGATCCGCAACATATTCGCGCAAAATCTTTTATGAAAGGTTTTGGAGCTGTGCTCTCCTTTGAAATTAAAGGCGACCCAGCGGCAGCTGAGAAAGTTTGTGAAGCTGCAAAGTTGATCACTCACGCGACAAGCTTGGGCGGAGTAGAGAGCCTCTGGGAACGTCGTCGTCGATGGGCATCAGAGAGTCATGAAGTGCCTGAGAATCTGATTCGCTTAAGTGTTGGCCTAGAAAATGTCGAAGACCTCTGGGAAGATATCAAGCAGGCGTTGGAAGTTATATAATTTAGCCATGAAGTTCTTCCGACGAATCACTGCGCTTGCAACTCTCGCAGTCCTCGCATTTAAGGCTGTCGGTTCTTTCTTATCTTGGGTTGAAAAACAAGAAGATTCACCAGCATCTGTTTGGGCAGATGATGATGAATTTGAAGACGCTTAAGTCTAGACTTTAACTAACACATTCACCCTCAAACTAAGTAGAAGGGTTTTAAAATGCAAATTGTTTTCCATACTCGTCAAGCTAATTTAGCTGAAGATTTCAAAGTAATTGCGACAGAGAAACTAGAAGCGCTTGGACGATTTAATGTAACTCTAGATCGCGTTGAAGTTGAAATTATCCACGAGCAAAATCCAAAACAAGGAAAACAATCACATAAAGTAATTCTGACAGCAAAAGGTGCAGGGCCTTTAGTTAGAGCTGAGGCGTCAGAATTTAACGATGTTGCAGCCTTCGATTCTGCTGTAGATAGTTTCGAACAACAACTACGTAAGATTCACGAGAAGAGCAAAGAGCACTCACGTGAATCAATTAAGAATTTAGGGCAGTAACCAAACTGCAGCCGCAGGTGGCAGCGAGTCAGTAATTGGCTGGCTCGATATGAGCACCTGCCCGGTTATTGCTTTGGCGCTATCTGAAATATTAATAATTACTTCAATTTCACCGCGCTTGTAAGAAAGTAGCCCATCGGTATTGGTCCATTTAATTTCTCCGCTACCGACTAACTTCTCTTTTCGAATACGTAGCGCATTTCGATAAAGATTCAGTGACGAACTTGGGTCACGCTCTTCTGACTCAACTGTGTACTCTTTCCAGGAATCTTGAAGTGGTAACCATGGTTTTCCAGTTGTAAAACCAAACGGTGCCTTCTCTCCGCTCCAAGGCATCGGAACTCGAGCGCCATCTCGACCTTTCTGGGCGCCGTTGGTGCGGAAGAAAATGGGATCCTGCCGATCACTGTCAGCCATTTCACCAGAAGGCAAGCCAAGCTCTTGGCCGTTATAAACATATGCCGAACCAGGTAAACCAAATATGAATAGCGCCATTGCCCGAGCTGCATCTGCACCGATACGTGAAACCACGCGTTCGCTGTCGTGGTTGGATAAACACCAAGTTGGCCAAGCGCTCTGTTCTTTAACAAGTTTCAACATATCTGAAATTGATTTATACAAATAATGTGAATCGAATGGCGCATTCATGACATCGAAGTTAAAGAATTGATGAAGTTCATCGGGACGAACATACAAAGTAGCTCTTTTTGGGGGATGAACCCAGACTTCAGCAACTGCCATTATGTCCCGGTCTCCATATGAATCAAATATCTTGCGCCATTCTTTATAGATATCGTGAACCCCGTCGCGATCAAAGAAGGGAATTTTTGCCAAATAAGAATTGCGTTTCTCAACTTCCATCAGAACATCTAAACGAAGCGCATCACTTAAGCCTTGCGGATCATAATGGTCTGTGTGTAAGTCCTCTTTTGCCAAACCGTGAGCTACATCGATTCGAAATCCATCAGCACCTAGATCGAGCCAGAAGCGAATTGTCTTTTCAAAATCCGCCATTACCTCTGGATTTTCCCAATTTAGATCTGGTTGAGAAGAATCAAAGAGATGTAAATACCATTGACCGTCAGAAACTTGAGTCCATGAAGGTCCTCCGAATAGAGAAATCCAATTATTTGGTGGTGTTTTCTGATCCTTGCCATCATAAAAATGGAATCGCTGGCGTGCAGCAGAGCCAGCTGGTGAATTCAAAGCTTCTTTGAACCATGCATGTTCGGTAGAGAAGTGGTTAGGCACGATATCTACGATCACTCGTAGGCCTAAAGAATGTGCTTTATCGAATAGCTCTTTAGCGTCAGCCAAAGATCCAAAGCGCGGATCGACATCACGCGGGTTGGCAACGTCGTACCCGCCATCTTTATTTGGCGAGGTATAAAAGGGGCTTAGCCAAATTGCATCCACGCCAAGATCACGAACGTATTCAAGGCGAGAGGATATTCCTTTCAAGTCGCCTTCTCCGTCTCCGTTGCTATCTTGAAAAGACCGTGGATAAATCTGATAAATAACCGCTTCGTTCCACCACTTGTGATCTGTATTGGGATCTGCCTTGCGCATGGCTAAACTCTACTTCATGGACAGATTAGATCGCTTTGTAGCACATGGAAAAGAATTTCAGGATGTTCTTTCAACTATTCCTGAAGCACACAGATACACGATGGTAGACGGCGGTTGGTCTGCAGCTTACGTAGTGCACCATATGGCTGATGGAGAATTACATTTTGCTTCAAGATATTTACATGCAATTGGAGATGAGTCTCCAAGCATTCAGCCATTTGATGAAGAGCGTTATCCAGAGCGCGTTAACTATGCAAAGCGCAAAGTAAAAACTTCTTTGGCGGCAATAGTGGGTATCCGTGCGCTTGTATTAGAAGTACTAACCAATGCAACAGATGCAGATTGGGATCAAGTTTCGCAACACCCAGAATTGGGTCCAGTGACGCTCAGCGAACTATTCGAAAAAGCGGATAGTCATATTGTTGGACACACACAGCAACTTCGCGAAATCGCTGCGCACTTCTAATTAATTCTTTTTTCGATATCTCGAAGTAATTGGTGAACTTCAGCGGAAATCTTCTTTAATTCTGCAACTTCCATCTTGGCTAGTTCGAATTCTGCGAGAGATGCGGCGTGAGTTTCAGATATCTGTTTATCAACCTTTTCAGAAGAAATTTGTTGTCCTACCATAATTATCGAGAGTAGAACCAACTGCAAGAAAGTCTGTGCAACCCAAGAGACGATTACAATTACGTCGTGAGATTGAATTGCTTTAGGTAATGAAATCAGTGCAATTAGCGCAAAAAGATAAGCGCAAGCCATGGTGCCAACGCCTGAAGTCACCAGAACTGCAAGCTTTCGGTTAAATTTAGTGAGCATGGTTAAAGGGTATTAGAATACGCAACATGTCTAAAGTACTTGGCTCACTTCCAGTCGGTGAACGTGTCGGTATCGCTTTTAGTGGAGGTTTGGATACCTCAGTAGCGGTTGCATGGATGCGCAATAACGGCGCGATTCCTTTCACCTACACGGCAGACCTGGGTCAATACGACGAACCGGATATCGCTTCAGTACCGGGACGTGCAAAGCAATATGGCGCTGAAGGATCACGACTTGTTGATTGCAAGAGCGCTATGGTTGAAGAAGGTTTAGCAGCTATCGCGTGCGGTGCTTTCCATATCCGAGCAGGCGGTAAGCAATACTTCAACACCACACCTATCGGTCGCGCAGTTACTGGAACACTTCTTGTGCGCGCGATGCTTGAAGATAACGTTTCAATTTGGGGCGATGGTTCTACTTATAAGGGCAATGACATCGAACGTTTCTATCGTTACGGGTTGCTTGCAAATCCAGCACTTCGAATTTACAAGCCATGGCTCGATCAGCAGTTCGTCACTGAACTCGGTGGCCGAACTGAAATGTCAGAATATTTGGTAAAGCACAACCTTCCTTATCGTGACAGCGTTGAAAAGGCTTATTCAACTGATGCCAATATTCTTGGCGCTACACACGAAGCGAAGTCATTAGAATTCTTAAATTCGAGCCTTGAAATAGTAAATCCAATCATGGGCGTTAAGTTCTGGGATTCAACGGTAAAGATTGACTCAGAAGATGTAACTATCGAATACGCCCAAGGTCGTCCAGTTGCAATTAATGGCAAGCGATTCGAAGATGTTGTAGAGCTGATGCAAGAAGCAAATAGCATCGGTGGTCGCCATGGACTAGGTATGTCAGACTTAATCGAAAACCGAATCATCGAAGCTAAGAGCCGCGGAATTTACGAAGCTCCAGGTATGGCGCTGTTATTTATTGCTTACGAACGTTTGATTACCGCAATTCACAACGAAGACACCATCGCTAATTACCATGCAGAAGGTCGTCGTTTAGGGCGCCTACTTTATGAAGGTCGTTGGTTTGATCCGCAATCACTAATGCTTCGCGAATCTCTAACTCGCTGGGTGGCATCGGCTGTAACTGGCACCGTAACTTTGCGCCTTCGACGTGGCGATGATTATTCAATTATCAATACAGAAGGACCAGCATTTAGCTATCACCCTGAGAAGCTATCCATGGAACGCACAGAAGATGCAGCTTTTGGTCCTGTTGATCGAATCGGCCAGCTAACTATGCGTAACTTGGATATCGCAGATACTCGCTCGAAGCTTGAGCTTTATGCTGCGCAAGGCCAACTCGGTGATGGACAATTTAAACTAGTTGGAGAGCTAGAGAATAAGAATAAGAAATAGTCAGTAATAAAAAAGCCCCGAGGAGAAATCCCCGGGGCTTTTTTATTTAGCTTTTTATGGCTTTGTGATGCGGCCATCTAGCTTAGGTAGTTGAGTTACCTTGCCAGCTGCCATATCTGCCTTGAGACCTGCTACTAGTACGTCCACTAGTAGGCCACCGATCTTTGCAGTTTGTGGATGGAATACATCTACATATCCATCGCCACCTGTAACCATGTAATCAACTGTTGCAACAGTAAATTCAACTGAGTTGTCATTTGGAATATCTTTTCCATCTGCACTCTTAATTGAAGTTACGCGGCTAAACGCTGCCTTCGCAGGATCAAATGCAAATTTGAAACCTGAAATCTGAGGGAAGCGACCAGCTGCAGGATATTGAGAGACACCGTTTTCGATTGCCTTCCAAATATCGCTACCTGTCATCTTTGTAGTTGCCAAGTAATTTCCGAATGGGAATACGGTTAACGCATCGCCAAGAGTTACATCGTAAGGACCAGTAACACCCGTGCCTGGGCGAACCAAAGTCTTATCTGCCGGTGTATAAGTCTTAGCTGGGAAGGTATCGCGGATACCGCCACCATTGATGATCGCAAGCTGAGTCTTTGCCGCTGCGCGAACTAGATCAGCCATGTAATCGCCCATTTCTGTTTCACCTGAACGTTCGACAGCAGGTGTACCACCACGAGGGAAGATTCCTGAAACTTGACCAATCTTCACATCAAGCTTTGCACTTACCTGATCTTTGTATTTCTTCACAACAGCTGCCGCTGTTGCATCAGGAGTAACCTTAGAAATTTCTGCTGCGGTTACATACTTAAGCATTGAACCAACAACTTTGCCGCTATTTAAGCAAACAGAAACTTGGTTGTAGCCAACGCCTGAGTTTGGAACTTGACCTACTGTGATTGCAGATGCCCAGCGATTATTAGCTGAAATTGTGCTGAACTGAAGGTGGCTGTGACCACCGAATACGACAGTTGCACCTTTAAGCTGAGGATAAGTTGCGGCTAATTCACCGGTAGCAATGCCACCTTTATTCTCTGCCCAACCCTGGTGAACAAGCGCAACTACGATTTCAGCGCCTGCAGCCTTTGCTTCTTTGATTGCAGAATTTAGGTACTTTGGATCTGGTGAGATAGTCATACCAGCCATGTTGCCTGGATAAACCACATCAGGAGTTTCCGCAGTATTTGCACCAACTACACCAATTTTTACGCCACCACGTTCAATAATTACGTAGTTCTTAACTTTCTTTGCACCAGTATTCATAGGAGCAAGAGTTGAGTAGTTTGATGCAACCCATGAGAACTCAGATAGATTGATCATCTTTGTAATGTGGTTGATATCGCGGTCATGCTCGTGGTTACCAAATGTTGAAACATCCAGCTTCATAGCATTAAGAGCTTCAACTGTTGGAATCTCTTCGAATTCAGATGAGATAACTGGTGATGCACCGAAGTTATCGCCAGATGAGAGCGTGAAAGTAGCAGGAACAACTTTGCGATCATTTGCAAAAGCTGCTGCCAAGTTTGCAGCGCCAGCATTGGTCGAAGTTGTTTCAAGTGCGCCGTGGAAATCGCTGAACTGATCAAGCTGAACTACTCGCAAATCAGAACGCTTATTTACATTTGCAAGTGCGGCAGCTGAAATTGTCTTTGCTGATCCAGCTGCACTAATACCGTATGCATTCACTGCATAGACGGTAGGCGTAACTGAAGTTTGGCCTGCAAGCACTGGAAGAATTGCCTGCATATGCGCTTTAGTTGGAGAAACATAAATAGGGCAAGAGCCTTGACCACCGTAAACAACATAAGTTGTTACTTCTGGTTGGGTATTTGCTGGTGATACCCATTTGACCATGATGCCTGCAGATGAGACAGATGCAGTGACATTCTTAGGCGCAGCTGGGATTGAGTATTGCTCTGCAGACGATGCTGCTGGTGCGAATGCAAGTGCGCTTGCAAATAGAGCTAAAGCACCAATTAGTGAGATTTTCTTTTTCATTTAAAGGTCTTTATTCCTTTGATCGAGGGGTGGGGAATATGTTGAAAACCCTATATCTTTAAAGGAATTAGTTATCAAGATGAGTGCGGGGTGGCACCCAGCAGAATGTGATTTTGCTAAACGAATACTTGAGAGTTAAGCGTGGATCCACCAAGCAGCATATGGCGGAACGGCTACTTGGCCGGCAAAGTGCATCTTCCGTCCGCTAATGGCCTCAGTTCGATCTCCAAATGCAACATCAACAGTATCTAGATATTGAGTCTTTTCGGTGAGGTTATAAATCTCTGTAAGCAGTCCCGCTGCATGTTTACGACGAATCAAAAGCAGCGCTCCATCATTTTTGACATCGGTTTCTGCTGTAACGCTTGCGTGAATTGAAGTCAAACTCTTTCTCGCTGATATCAACTTCCCAATTTGTTCGTACACGCGACCGGCAACGCCTTCGCCTTTAGCGGCGCTTTCGGCTAGCGCCCAATCCATCTTTGGACGATGAATCCAACGATTGTCATCTGCTTTCGCCGGATCTTCTTTGTAACTTTCATCGTTAAGCATTCCTAATTCGTCACCCATATAGAGCAGAGGAATTCCACCAAATCCGAAAACTATTGCATAAGCACAAATTAGGCGATTAATGGCAGTGTTCAAATCAGCTGCATCGTTATTCTCGATTGCACGTTGAATTCCGATCAAACTCGCTGCACTTCCTGAAGTGCGACGATCGCCGGTAAGTGGGTTGGATTGGAAATGCACTCCTCGCGCAAAAGATCCTTCAAACTCATTGCCGTAAAAATCTGCACAGAAATTTCGGTGACCACTACCGTTTACTCCCGCTGCTGCTGCATCGGCATCATCGATTGCCCAACCAATATCATCATGACAACGTAAATAAGTGGCCCAAGCGCTACTTGTTGGAACTGGCGCAAAGCGGGAGAGCGCTGTATCCAAGAGACGTCCATCTCGCGCTGCCAGAGCGGACCAAATCTGCACCATCAACGAATTGTGATAAGCCAAATCCGAAACTTTTCCTGAATGTTTGCCCTGACCTAAGTAATGAACAACATCTTGTGGGCCAACAATTGCTTCAGCCTTGTAAATCAAAGACGGAGTAACAATCTTTGAAATTGCTCGAAGCGCTTGAGTGATTGCATGGACTTCCGGCTGATTTTGGCAGTTAGTACCAAGGCGCTTCCAAATAAATGCAATCGCATCTAAACGTACGCAGTCGGTGCCTTGATTGGCCAAGTATCCAATGATGTCTACATACTCTAGGAAAAGATTTGGATTGGACCAATTAACATCCCATTGAAATTCGTTAAAAGTGGTCCAAACCCATTGACCCATATCTTCGTAATAAGTGAAATTGCCTGGGGCAAAAGTTGGGAAGATTTCCGGAAGAGATTTTTCATATTCATCAGGAACTTTTCGGTCAGGATAGGCATAGAAGTAATCCTGATATTTCTTATCGCCTTGGCGAGCTTTAAGCGCCCATTCGTGCTCTTTAGCGACATGGTTAAGTACTAGATCAAGAGTTAACGAAATTCCAGCATCATGCAGATCTTTAGCCAGTTCAGATAAGTCTTTCATGGTTCCTAAATCAGGTCGCACTGATTTGTAATCCATAACAGCATATCCACCATCGCTATTTCCTGGGCGAGGATTTAGCAGCGGCATTAAGTGTAAGTATGTTACGCCGAGGCCTTTTAAGTAGTTAATTTTCTTTCGGATACCTTGCAAGTCACCAGCAAATAAGTCCGTATAACAGACATACCCAACAGCATTTGAATCTTGGAACCAATCTGGCTGCAAGATTCTTTGATCATCGCGGTGGCGAAGCTCCTTAGATCTTGCTTTATGAATGCGTACGATTACATCAATAATCTGAGGGAGCAAAGTATGTGCGTCGTAAACAACTTGGGCACCATCCCAGAGATCTTGAGACCAGCGATCAAATCGATCTAGTAGGGAATTGAGTTCGGCATCTCCGGCCAGAGCCTTCTCTAGGCGCTGGCGGCTTGCTTGAATTGCCTGCGCGCTCATAGCGGCGAGTTTAGAGAAAAGGCTTTGTAAATAACACGAAAATACGTATCACTTTGATAACAGCGTGTGCAGAATCAATTCAAACGCCATTCCATCGGGGTCAACCATTGCGAAATGGTCTGCGCCGGATATTTCCATTAGGGAGGCGCCTTTGGATTTTGCAAAATCTCTTGAATGTTCAAGAGGTACACGATCATCGGCATCACCGTGCAGAATATATAAATGTTGGTAGTAGTTCTTCAATGATGGATCGAATTTATTCAAATCAATTTCGCCAAAGAATGCTTTGACGGCTCCTTCACCAAGGTTTTCATCTTTAGTTCTCTGCAGATCCGTAATTGGCGCTAGCAGAATTAACTTGTGGGCTTGGCTTTTTGAAATTAGCGCCAGCTGACCTCCAACGGAGAAACCAATAAGAGCCATTGATTCAGTTAAGTGTTCTAGCGCTGCATTTACATCGTCAAATAATTTCTCTGGATTACCAGGATCTCTTCGATATTCGATATTAGCGACTTGAAAACCTTGGCTCGCTAATTTCCCAGCTAACGCGCGCATATGAACACGAGTGTGTGCTGGGCGCCAATATCCGCCATGAATTAATGTAACTAACGGGCCATTCCCGTCATAAAAATCGATTACCTGGTCGAGTGCTTCACCATAGGAAATGGTTCGATCAGGATCGGGACCATCTTTCCAAGGGTTTGTCATTAGCCAATCAGTTCTTGCTTATGACTGCGGCTGACATCGTGAATGCAAGAAATATTCTTCTCATCCTTTTGGCAGTTATCGCATAGCAAGAAAAGTTCATGGCATTGTGGATTCGCACAATTATAGAAATTCTTAGTGCCTGCCTTGCAGACATCACATTTTCCAATTACTTTTGTTTCATCACTGAAATCTATGGTCATGCGATCATCAAATGTGTAGAGAGATCCTTCCCAATGGGATGAATCAGCAAACTTATTTCCGTAGCGAACGATGCCACCTTCAATTTGGTAAACCTCTTTAAATCCACGGTTCACCATTACCGCCGAGAGGATTTCACATCGAATTCCGCCAGTGCAATAAGTGATAACTGGTTTATCTTTTAGATCGTCGTACTTGCCACTTTCAATTTCTTTAATGAAATCTCGAGAAGTTACGACATCAGGAACAATTGCATCTTTAAATTTTCCGATTTTGGCTTCGTAGGCGTTGCGGCCGTCGAAAAAGACCACATCATTTCCGCGTTCTGCAACTAATTTATCCACTTCGTATGGCTTGAGATGCTTTCCACCATTTACGACACCGTTGATATCCACTTGAATTTCATCTGGTGAACCAAAAGCCACCAATTCATCTCGAACACGAACTCTTAAGCGAGGGAAGTCATTGCCTGTTCCGTCAGACCATTTAAAGTCAATCTTCTTGAACCCCGGATACTCTTTGGTTTGGCGCACATATTTCTTTAGCGATTCCATCTCTCCACCAAGAGTTCCATTGATGCCATGCTTTGAAATCAGAATGCGACCTTTGATGCCCAAAGTTTCACAGAGATTGCGTTGCCAAAGGCGAACAGCCTCAGGATCCGCGATAGGCGCAAAGCCGTAATACAAGATGACTTTCTGGAGTTCCATGTCGCCAATTCTACTTAAGGGGTAGCCCATTCATAAATCGGCATTAAGTGACCAAGGAGATAGGCCTAGTTGCCAAATTCTCGTGCACGACTTAGGGCATGCGAGTATTTTTTAGGTATGAGAAAGAAGAAATTACTCGCAAGCTTGGTCTCGGCGCTATTGGTATTCGCAATCGCACCGGCTAAAGCCGACCCAGCTGCCGATCGAGCAGCTACGGTAGAGATTCTGAAAGCAAAGTACGTAACAGTTCTGGACGAGCAACACGCAACAATCCTTGCGCTAAAAGAGAAGATGAAGGTCGATCCATCACTTCTAAAGCAAGTAAACGCCGTTCTGGCTGATTTTGATTCCAACTACGCTGCGATTGTTAAGGGACTTGCTAATGTAAACCAGGACCTTCAACCGATCAAAGACCTATGCGAAGAAGAAGTAGAGGAATTTGCAAACTCTATATTCCATCTTCAACAGATGGTTAAGAGTCTTAAGACAATAACTTGCGTTAAGGGGAAAACTACAAAGAAAGTAGTTGCAGTGAATCCAGTATGCCCTAAGGGCTATGACAAGAAGAAGTAATGGCGACGTTAACTAAGTCTGACGGCAAGATTCATCTAAATTTCACGTTTCTTGAAGTACTTGGCGCTTTTCACTCATCTTTAAGCGCTCCAGAAGCTTGGATTGAATCCATTACTTACTCAGATAAACCTTGGTCAGCAGAAGTAATGGCTGGAGTTCGAGCGCCCGGAACTGGAGTGCCTTTCTTAATCATGCTTGGAACTATCAGACGATTGAAATCAAAAAGTATGTGTGCTGTTTATAAACGTCGCCCAGTGACAATTGTGACTTTCAATGAAGGTCCCTATAGAACCTGGGTAGTTACAGGGGAGTTCTTTAAGTAACGAAATTATATTGCAATAGCCCTATCCTTAGTGAGTGCAATTAAGCCGTTGGATCAAATCCGAAAAACATCAGAAGCTAATTGAGCGCTGGTGGATTGGAATAGTTATTGCATGGGATGTACTAAAGACATTCGCAGTAGATAAGACTTTTGCCAAATATGGGGTAAATCCTTGGATTTATTTCACAATTGTCATTGCAATTGCAATTCCATACGCAATTAGCTCAGCAAAAATGTTCTTCGCAATTGTCGTAAATCATTGGCGTAAAGCTTCAATTTATGGAGCGATTGCGATCGTTCTACATTTCATCCCTGATATTTATATTTTAACTACGGCAAAATCCGCACCAAGAACTATTTACGACAGCTTTATATTCATTATGGGGGTCTTTGCATTTTTCGGAATTAGGGAAGTGTTTAACAAAATTAAGGAGCACCGCAGATAATGTCTGGCTTAATTAATTTACCTTCATTTAAGGTAGTTGGAATTCAGGAGATTGGACCATCTTCCTTTAATAAAAGCGAGAGCGCTGGCGCAGATTTTGGCAACAAACTTTGGCACCTATTCATAGACAAAGTAATCGCTGCCGGTATTTCACTTGAACAAGATATGTACGGCGTAAGTTGGCCTGCTGATGATCAGACTCCGCCTCAGATGATTAACTACTTCTGCGGATTCAAATCAGAAGGAGATATTGAAGGCTTCGAATCGCTTCTTGTTGATGGTGGTAACTATTTTGAATATCGATACGAGGGTCTAGCTGTAGATATCGATAAAGGATTCCAAGACGCTTACATGAGCGCATTTCCTAGGTCGGGCCTTAAAGGCAGGGTTGGGCAACACTTGGAAATCTACGGCGAGGAATACGATCCAAATGCTCCAATCAGCATCTTCAGGATTCTGATTCCGGCTGAGTAAATGAAAAAGCGCCATTCCATTCGGAACGACGCTTTGGTGGGTTGTGTAGGACTCGAACCTACGACCCAGTG
>CAYMVX010000001.1:0-47657 GCA_964394375.1 uncultured Actinomycetes bacterium | reverse complement strand
CACTGCAACACCGAATGCGAGAGCTGCAGCAGTCGCAACGGCAAGACCGCGTTGGATCTTCTTGTTCATTTATTACCTTTCGTAAATTCCCGGGAAGGGAGGGCGTAAGAATAAAGGTAGATATGTGCGCCATACAACATGCGAAGGTTTCGCGCCAGTTAACTTTTACGCGGGAAATGGCGCCGATTTATTGCGGTTTTGTAACAAAATGTGGATTTATTGCGAAAAGGTTGTTATTTAACGTTCTGGGGCGGCGTCCGGCGAAATTACCGCCATTGCGACTTCTTTCATAGTGAGACGGCGATCCATCGCTGCTCTTTGAATCCAGCTAAATGCCTCTGGCTCTGAAAGATTTAACGCCTTCATTAAAATACCTTTTGCGCGATCAATTAACTTTCTAGTTTCTAAACGATCGCTTAAGTTTGCAACTTCCTCTGCAAGTGCAGTCATTTGCGTGTAACGACTTGCAGCAATCTCAATTGCAGGAATCAAATCATTTATGGTGAATGGTTTTACAACATAAGCCATAACGCCCGCTGCATTTGCGCGTTCAACTAATTCGCGTTGACTAAATGCTGTTAGCATTAAGACTGGAGTTGTCTTAACAATTGTTTCAGCGGCTGTTAAACCATCCATAATCGGCATATTGATATCTAGAATCGCTAAATCAGGTTTGTGCTTTGCATTTAAATCAATTGCTTCCTGACCGTTGCCGGCTTCGGCAACAACTTCATAGCCAGCTTCTCGGAGCATCTCAACTAGATCGAGGCGAATCAGCGCCTCGTCTTCAGCGACGAGAATTTTCATGTGCCTCGAGTCGGATTTGAACCGACACTATGCAGTGTTTGAGACTGCCCTCTCTACCGTTGGAGTACCGAGGCGTGCTTACAGCTCGTTCAGTTTAATACTAAACGAACTGCTAAGCGAAATTACTTATTAATTAGCGATATGCAGCAGCGCGGCCACTAACGGCATCACCGATTACGTGCACACGTAGCGCATTTGTTGAGCCAGGAATTCCTGGAGGCGCTCCGGCAACGATGATTACCTGATCCCCTACCTGCGCTTCACCATGCTCGACTAGCCATTGGTCTACTTGCTTAACCATTTCATCTGTATGCGCAACTGTCGGAACAATTCCAGGTTCTACGCCCCAAGAAAGTGCCAAGCGGTTATATGTTCCTTGATTAGGAGTAAGCGCCAAGATTGGAATTGGGCTACGGAACATCGCCATGCGACGAGCAGATTCTCCACTTTCAGTGAAAGCAACCATGAATTTAGCATTAAGAATCGCGCTAACTTCTGTAGCTGCTTTAGTAATAGCTCCGCCCTTGGTTGTTGGACGCGCATTTGCATCCAGCGGAGTAATTTTTGAAAGAGCTTTAGTTTCAGTATGAACAATAATTCGAGCCATTGTTTGAACTGCCTCGATAGCAAAATCTCCAACCGAAGTTTCGCCAGATAGCATCAAAGCATCGGCGCCATCTAGTACCGCGTTTGCGCAGTCTGTAGCCTCTGCACGAGTTGGTGTGCTGTTGGTGATCATCGAGTCAAGCATTTGAGTTGCAACAATTACTGGCTTTGCAGCTGCACGTGCAAGTGCCACGCATCGTTTCTGAACTAGTGGAACTTCTTCGATTGGAAGTTCCACGCCAAGATCGCCACGGGCAACCATGATGCCGTCAAAAGCTTCAACAATCTCTTCGAGGTTTGCAACTGCTTGTGGCTTTTCAATCTTTGCAATTACTGGAAGGCGGATGCCAACTTCGTCCATGATTGCATGAACGTCTTCAATATCTTTTGCATCGCGCACGAATGAAAGTGCAATGAAATCCACGCCAGCGCGTAGACCCCAACGAAGATCCTCTTTATCTTTTTCAGATAGTGCAGGAACTGAAACCGCAACGCCAGGAAGATTGATTCCCTTATTGTTAGAAACAGCTCCAGGTTCGACGCATTTAGTAATTACATCGTTGCCTTTTACTTCAATAACTTCGACTGCAACTTTTCCATCATCGATTAAGAGGCGATCTCCTGGCTTGCAATCGCCAGGCAAACCTTTAAATGTTGTGCCTACTCGATCTTTAGTGCCTTCAATTTCATCAGTGGTGATTGTGAAAATATCACCGCGCGCTAAATCATGAGGTCCATCAGCGAAGCGACCAAGGCGAATCTTTGGACCTTGTAGATCCACAAGCACTGCAACCGGTTGCTGGGCAGCTCGTGCTGCGGCTCGGACATTGTCCAAACGGAACTGGTGCTCTTCGTAACTTCCATGCGAAAGATTCAAGCGGGCCATATTCATGCCAGCTTCGATTAATAACTTCACACGTTCTGGAGCTTCAACTGCTGGACCCATGGTGCAGACAATCTTTGCGCGGCGCATATTCATCCTTTTATCTTCTCTTCTTATCTATTGTGTCTTCTTTAGTTGCTTTTGTCTCTAAACAGTCAATGGTCTTGCGGTTGGCTCAATTGGTGCCGGAAGTTGAGTTGTGCCACTTGCACTTAAATAAGTATCCACTGCAGCAGCAGCACTTCTACCCTCTGCGATAGCCCAAACAATAAGTGATTGTCCGCGACCAGCATCGCCAGCTACGAAAATACCTTCTTGGTTGGTCTGGAAATTTGAATCACGTTTGATATTTCCACGCTCGTCCAATTCAACTTCAAGTTGTGAAAGTAGTGGAGATTTTTCAGGTCCGGTAAAGCCCATCGCCATAAATACCAAGTCTGCAGGAATCTCTCGTTCAGATCCTGCAACTGGTTCGAATTTTCCATTTTCGAATTTCACTTCGACAATCTTTAGGGCCTTTAGATTTCCATTACCGTCGCCAACAAACTCTTGAGTGTTAACGCTGAACACGCGATTGTCTAACTCTTCGTGTGCACTAGATACGCGATAAATCATCGGATATGTCGGCCAAGGTTGTGATGACGGACGTTCTTCTGTTGGACGAGGCATGATCTCCAACTGAGTTACGGATGCAGCCTTTTGACGAATCGCTGTTCCCAGGCAGTCCGCACCAGTGTCTCCGCCACCAATTACTACAACATGTTTGCCTGCTGCATTTATTGGCGGCTCAGTTACTTCACCTAAACCTTGCCTATTACCCCATGGCAAATATTCCATCGCCTGGTAGACGCCTTTAAGTTCGCGACCTGGAATGTTCAAATCACGCCATTGAGTTGCGCCTACGGAAAGGACAATTGCATCGTATCTGCGGCGTAAGTCTTCGCCTGTGAGTTCTTCGCCAACATTCACGCCAGGACGGAAACGAGTACCTTCTTTTTCCATCTGCTGTAAGCGACGATCAATTACATATTTCTCCATTTTGAATTCTGGAATTCCATAACGTAGCAAGCCGCCAATTTTCTCTGCGCGCTCATAAACCGCAACAGTATGTCCGGCGCGGGTTAGTTGTTGTGCGGCAGCAAGTCCAGCAGGTCCTGAACCAATAACCGCAACTGTCTTACCGCTTAAACGTGAAGGGACAAGTGGAGTGATTGAGTCGCTACCCCATGCTTCTTCTACTGTGCGAAGTTCAACTTGTTTGATCGTGACTGCATCGCGATTAATTCCGACAACGCAAGCGGTCTCACATGGAGCTGGACATAGTCGCCCGGTAAATTCTGGGAAATTATTAGTGGCATGCAGACGATCAATCGCAGATTTCATATCTCCGCGATACATCAAGTCATTCCATTCTGGAATTAAATTGCCAAGCGGGCAACCTGAGTGACAGAACGGGATGCCGCAATCCATGCATCGAGATGCTTGAGTGCGAAGATGTTCGATTGATTGAGGTTCGTAAACTTCTTTCCAATCGAGAATGCGTACATCGACTGGACGACGCTTAGGAGTTTCGCGTTGTTCTTTAATGAATCCTCTTGGATCACCCATTTGCGATTACCTCCATAACGTACTTATCTACATCATCAGCGCTGTAGCCCTTAGATTTAGCTTCAGCGATTGCAGCCAAAACCTTTGCGTAATCACGAGGTAGCACTAATGTGAATCGAGACAAATCCCAATTCTTCAGTAGTGAATCAGCAACTTCCGAACCGGTTTCGGCAGCAAACTTCGAGAGAATTGATTTCAATTCCGATTCACGTTCTGCATCAACTGGTAGTAGGTCTACTAACTCAGTGTTTACGAGTTCAGGCTTTAGGTCTAATACATAGGCAACGCCGCCTGACATACCTGCTGCCAAGTTGCGTCCAGTTCGGCCAAGAATTACTACGCGACCACCAGTCATGTATTCAAGGGCATGATCTCCTACGCCCTCAGTGACTGCAGTAGCGCCTGAGTTACGTACACAGAAGCGTTCGCCAACAATGCCGCGAACAAAGATTTCGCCGCTTGTGGCACCGTAGCCAATTACGTTTCCAGCAATTACGTTCTCTTCTGATTTGAATTTTGCCTTCTCATCAGGGCGAACAATTACTCGGCCACCAGAAATGCCCTTACCTACATAGTCATTGCTATCGCCATATAAACGAATAGTTAGACCACTTGGAATAAATGCGCCGAGTGATTGGCCGGCAGAGCCATGTAGAACTACATTGACGGTATCGTCTGGAAGTCCTGCGCCTTTGTACTTGCGAGTGATCTCTGCGCCAAGCATGGTTCCGACAGTTCGATTGACATTTCGAACTTGTAGATCAATATTCACGCGCTCACCATTTTCAAGAGCGGGCTTTGCAAGTTCAATTAACTTGTTATCAAGCGCGGCAGCTAAGCCGTGATCTTGAGTGGTGGTGTTATGAAGCGGTGAATCAACTTCAGGACGCACAAGAAGTGGTGAAAGATCTAAACCACTCGCTTTCCAGTGATCAACAGCTGCTTTAGTATCAAGGAATTCGACATGGCCAACTGCTTCTGCAATCGAACGGAAACCAAGTTGTGCAAGCAATTCACGAACTTCTTGCGCGATGTATTCGAAGAAAGTTTCAACGAATTCAGGCTTGCCTGAGAATTTCGCACGTAGCTCTGGATTCTGCGTCGCAACGCCTACTGGGCATGTATCAAGATGGCAGACGCGCATCATGATGCAACCAGATACAACTAGCGGTGCAGTAGCAAAACCAAACTCTTCTGCACCTAGAAGTGCCGCAATAACTACATCACGGCCAGTCTTTAATTGACCATCTGTTTGAACAACAATGCGATCGCGCAGACGGTTTAGTAGAAGAGTCTGCTGAGTCTCTGCAAGACCTAATTCCCATGGTGCGCCTGCATGCTTAAGTGAAGTAAGAGGTGATGCACCTGTTCCGCCGTCATGGCCAGAGATCAAAACAACGTCAGCATGTGCTTTTGAAACACCTGCTGCAACTGTTCCTACGCCAACTTCCGCAACTAGTTTCACGTGGACGCGAGCATTCTTATTGGCATTCTTCAAATCGTGAATTAGCTGTGCTAAATCTTCAATTGAGTAAATATCGTGATGAGGTGGTGGCGAAATTAAGCCAACACCAGTTGTTGAGTGACGAACTTTTGCAACCCATGGATAAACCTTGTTGCCCGGCAATTGGCCACCTTCGCCAGGCTTTGCACCTTGTGCAATCTTGATTTGAATATCGTCTGAGTTAACTAGGTATTCACTAGTTACGCCAAAGCGACCTGAAGCAACTTGTTTGATCGCAGAGCGCTTTGAGTCGCCATTCTCCATCGGAGTAAAACGAGCTGGATCCTCTCCACCTTCGCCGGTATTTGATTTACCGCCAAGACGGTTCATTGCAATTGCAAGAGTTTCGTGAACTTCCTTCGATACTGAACCAAAGCTCATCGCTCCAGTTGAGAATCGTTTTATGATTTCTGAAATTGGCTCAACTTCATCAATTGAAATTGCTGGGCGTACACCTTCTTTAAATTGGAACAACCCACGTAAGGTCATTAAACGTTTGCTCTGTTCGTCAACACGAGATGTGTAACGCTTGAACACATCGAAGCGCTTGTTGCGTGTTGAGTGCTGCAACGTGAAAACCGTTTCAGGATCGAATAAGTGTGGTTCACCTTCACGGCGCCATTGATATTCGCCACCAATTGATAAGCGCTTAGCGCCAGGAATCTCTCCCCCTGGTGGATAGGCAACATGGTGACGCTTAGTAACTTCTGTTGCAACAGTATCAAGTGTGATTCCACCAAGACGCGAAGTAGTGCCTGTGAAGAATTCATCAACTAACTCTTGTGAGAGACCGATTGCTTCGAAAACTTGTGCACCTGTGTAAGAAGCGATGGTTGAAATGCCCATCTTGGACATAACTTTAAGCACACCTTTTCCAAGTGCCTTAATCAGATTCTTAACTGCTTTATCAGCAGTAATTCCGGTGATAACTCCTTGATTAACTAAGTCTTCTGCAGATTCCATTGCAAGATATGGATTAACGGCGCCAGCACCATAACCAATCAACAATGCAACATGGTGAACTTCGCGAACATCGCCAGCTTCGATAATTAAACCAACTTTGGTACGTGATTTTTCACGAATCAAATGGTGATGAATTGCCGCAGTTAGCAGAAGCGAAGGAATTGGCGCGTTATCTGCATCGCCGTCTCGATCTGAAAGCACAATAATTCGCGCGCCTTCTGCAATCGCGTTTGAAACTTCTTTCTTAATCTCTTCAATTCGCTTACGTAGACCAGAACCATCAGCTTCTACCGGGAAGAGCGCCTTAACTACATAGCTCTCTAGTCCTGGGTAATCTCCATCAGCGTTAGCGTGAATTAATTTTGCCAATTCATCATTATCGATAACTGGGAATGCAATGCCTACTTGGCGACATGAATTTGGTCCTGGATCAAGCAAATTCCATTCTGGCCCGACCGCAGATCCCAGCGATGTTACTAACTCTTCACGAATCGCATCTAGTGGTGGATTTGTAACCTGTGCGAAGAGTTGCGAGAAGTAATCGAACATCAAACGTGGCTTCTCAGAAAGTGCCGCGATTGGAGTATCAGTACCCATCGAACCAAGTGGTTCCATACCATTCTTAGCCATTGGTGTAATGATTACTCGGAGCTCTTCTTCGGTGTAACCAAATGCTTTTTGGCGACGAACAACAGACGCGTGCGGATAAATAATGTGTTCGCGATCAGGAAGATCCTTGAGGCGAATCATTCCCTCATCGAGCCACTTTCCATATGGTTGCGCATTTGCAAGTGAATCTTTAATTTCTTCATCTTCAATGATGCGGCCAGCTTCGATATCAACTAAGAACATCTTTCCTGGCTGCAAACGTCCTTTACGAGAAACGTTTTCTTGAGGAATATCAAGAACTCCAACTTCAGATGCAAGAACTACATATCCGTCTTCAGTTACCCAATAACGAGATGGACGTAATCCGTTGCGATCTAGAACTGCGCCAACTTGCTTACCATCTGTGAAAGTTACGCATGCAGGACCATCCCACGCTTCCATGAGCGCTGCATGAAATGCATAAAAATCTCTGCGGTTCTTTGGCATTGAAGCGTGGTTCTCCCAAGCTTCAGGAATCATCATCAAAACTGCATGTGGCAGTGAGCGGCCACCCAAATATAGAAGTTCAAGCACTTCGTCAAAAGATGCTGAGTCTGAGCCTGCCATATTAACGATTGGGAAAATTCGCTCTAGATCACCAGGAATTAAATTGGATTCAAGAAGCTCTTCACGAGCTCGCATCCAGTTGCGATTTCCTTTAACGGTGTTGATTTCACCATTGTGAGCGATATAACGATATGGATGAGAAAGTTGCCAAGATGGAAATGTATTTGTTGAGAATCTTGAGTGAACGATAGCCATTGGCGACTTAACACGTGCATCATTAAGTTCTGGGTAAAACTTACTTAACTGCGCGGTAGTCAACATTCCTTTGTAAACAATGGTTGCTGATGAAAGTGATGAGAAGTAGATAGGTAGAGAATTTTCAATGCGCTTGCGCAGACAGAATGCCATACGATCAAGAACGATTCCCTCTTCACCATTCTTGCCCGCTATAAAGAGCTGTTCAAACTTTGGCATCACACTGATCGCAGTCTTGCCTAACGTTGCCGGATCAGTCGGAACTTCGCGCCAACCGAGAACAACTAAATTCTCTTCTGTTGCTAACTTTTCGATTTCTGCGCGAACATCTGCACCTTGTTCGATAAATCCAAGACCAACTGCATACTTACCTAAGTCTGGTAATTTAAAATCTACAACACCGCGAAAAAATTCATCTGGGATGCGAATTAATATTCCAGCGCCATCACCAGTGTCAGGATCTGCACCAGTAGCGCCGCGGTGTTCCATGTTCTCAAGAGCGCGTAACGCCTTCTGCACGATTTCATGTTCGGCTTCGCGCTTAAGGGTGGCAACCATTGCAACGCCGCATGCGTCGTGTTCGTTGGCAGGATCGTAGAGACCTTGTGCCGCTGGGTAGTTGTTAGAAAGCACAGTTGGCCCCCTTATGTGTAGCTTGGGACGACCTTGGCCCTAATGAGTGCAAAAGGTTAGCAATAAGAGAGGTAAAAGCGGAACAATTTTTTGCCTTACCTACGGGTAATTACTCTTAAATTCCCACAGTGTGGGCAAATGCGCCAATCGCTCCTGTAATCACCATGCCGATGATGCCGCCGATGACGACTCGAGCAGTCGCCTTAAATAGATTAGTTCCAGCGGTCTTGGCAGAGATGAATCCGGCAATTGTTAATCCCACGATTGTCACTGATGTGATTCGAATTGAGTTGCTAGAGATAAATGGTAGATAGAAACCGAGGAATGGAATCAATCCTCCAACCGTAAAGCTAATTGCCGAAGCTATCGATGCTTGAACCGGGCGCGCCATCGTATGTTCGAATTGACCTAATTCGTCTCTTAAGTGAGTTTCGATGGCATTGTGTGCATGCATCTGTTCTGCAACTTGTTTTGCTAAATCTTCAGAAAGTCCGCGAGACATATAAATCTGAACCAGTTCTAGGAACTCACCTTCAGGATTAGTTGCGTGCTGATCCATTTCAAGTGCACGGTCAGATTCTTCAATATCAACTTGAGAACGAACAGAAACATATTCACCAACCGCCATAGAAAGTGCTCCTGCAGCAATTCCTGCCAAACCAGTTGTAAGAATGACGCTATCGCTCTGCATCGCTGCCGCAACACCGACCATAAGTGACGCTGTAGAAACCAAACCATCATTTACACCTAGCACTGCAGCTCTTAGCCAGCCAGCGCGATGAGCTTTATGCTCTTGATTGCGGCGCATTGTTTCATTCAAAGGCATATTTAAATAATATCCTTTTTGCGGCGTAAGTTGAGGAATTTCGCAAGTGCCACCCCGCCTATGGCAAGGCTCACCCATTGATTTAGTCGAAGTCCAAATAATGAATGCGCCTCATCAATTCGCAGTCCCTCAATGAAGAATCTATATACACAATAACCGAATACATAAAGGCAGAAGAGTGATCCTTTTGGGAATTTGCCGGTCAACTTGATTAACAACGCAGCTAATGCAAAATTGCAGATAGCTTCATAGAGAAAAGTTGGATGATAGGTGCGACCATCAGATAATTGCAGCGCCCAAGGCAGATCCGTTGGACTGCCATAAAGTTCGCCGTTGAACCAATTTCCAAATCGACCAATTCCTTGTGCAATTAATAAAGACGGAGCAATTGAGTCAGCTAGAACAGAAAATGGAAGTTCGCGGTTGTACTTTAAATAAGCACCAAGTGCACCACCTGCGATTGCTCCCCAAATACCTAGTCCGCCCTCCCAGATTTTGAATATTGCACTCGGGTTTCCGTTGGATCCAAAGAAATATTCTGGAGAAGTAACGACATGGTAGAGACGCGCGCCAATGACTCCTGAAGGAATTGCCCAAATTGCCAAGTCTCCGATTGCATTTGGCGAACCGCCAGCTGCTTGATATCTCTTATCCGTTAACCAAATCGCTACCGTAGCACCAAGAATTATGCAGAGCGCGTAAGCATGAATAGTTAACGGTCCTAAATGGAAAATCGAGACCGTTGGGGTTGGAATGTAACGAGCTAGCAATTACTTCTTAAATACAAGGCTTGAGAAAGTCTTTGCGTCGAAGTAATTCTTCTGCGTGCGTTCGATTTCCTTGCCATTAATCAAGACAGTCGGTGTTGAATTAATCGCCTTATCTTGGCCATCGTTTGCCACATTTGTTACCCAACCTTGGTACTTTGCACTGGTAACACATTCAGCAAAGTTCTTTGAATTCAAACCAAGGCCTGCGCCAAGTCCAATTAGAGTGGTTTGATTCCACTTCCCGGAGTTTTCCGCAGATGCTTGATTCGCGTACAACGCTTCGTGGAACTGGAGGAACTTACCTTCATCTGCAGAGCAAGCTGCAGCATTAGCCATGTAGGCAGACTCGGCACCAATAAATGAGAGTGGGTGAAATACCGCTACCACTTTCTTGGTATTAATCCATTCGTTGATCTGCTTGTTGTTTACGGCTTCAAAGTCACGACATACAGGGCACTGGAAATCTTCCCAAATATCAATCTTTGGAACGCCTGAGAGTCCCTTATTAAAGGTGATGCCATAACCTTCAGACTTTTCGACAGATGATGGTGTTGCCGCACTTTCTTTCGCTTTATTGCTTGAGAATGAAACGCCTACACCTACTGCAATAACTAGAACAACCATTCCAATTACTAAGTTGCGAGTTACGTTGTCTTTAGGCTTATCTTTTTTCGACGCTGACATCATCTATGCTCCTTTAATCTTTGCAGAGGTTACCCTGACTTACTTAGAAATTCCCGCTTTTAACTCGGAAGCAAGCTTGGTGACCGCTTTTAGACCACTTTCAAAATCTGGGGCCTTAGCAACCGCATTGATAAAGGCGCTTCCGACAATTACTCCATTGGCATATTTAGCTACGCCCTCCGCCTGTTCGGGAGTAGATACACCTAAGCCGACAGAGATTGGCAGATCGGTGTAATTACGAGCACGTTCTACCAAAGTTTGCGCGGCATCAGATACTGAAGCGCGAGCTCCAGTTACACCCATGATTGAAGCGGCATAAACAAATCCACCGCAGCTCTTAACAACACGTTGTAAACGATCGTCATTACTACTTGGCGCAATAACAAAAATTGGGTTCAAGCCATGTTCTTTGCAAGCAGCCAACCAAAGGCCTGCTTCTTCGAGAGTAAGGTCTGGAGTGATCGTTCCACTTCCCCCTGCAGCCGCCATATCTGATGCAAATTTAGATACGCCATATTTTTCAATTGGGTTCCAATAGCTCATGATCACCGAAGGAGCGAGAGTTGCTGCATAAGCCAAAGTAGCCATTACATCTTTCGCACTTGTTCCATTAGAAAGCGAAAGGTCAGCTGCTGCTTGAATTGTTGGACCGTCCATTACAGGGTCGCTATATGGAAATCCAACTTCAATTGCATCTACTCCACCATCGACCATCGCTTTTATGATCTGTTTAGCGCCTTCAATTGTTGGATATCCCGCAGGAACATAACCAATTAATTTAGCTCCTGGAGTTTCAAATAATTTATCTAGCGCGCTCATGAAAGTGGGATTCCAAAATAATTTGCTGCGGTATGTACATCTTTATCGCCACGTCCTGAAAGGTTAATTAATAAAATAGCTTCCGGGCCAAGTTCTTTTCCAATCTTGATTGCTCCTGCAAGTGCGTGCGCAGTTTCAATCGCAGGAATGATTCCTTCAGTTTTGCAAAGTATCGAGAATGCTTCCATAGCTTCAGCATCTGTGATGGAGCGATATTCAGCTCTGCCCGTGTCGTTAAGAATCGCATGTTCAGGTCCTACTCCTGGATAATCAAGGCCAGCGCTAATTGAATGCGATTCAATTGTCTGTCCATTGTCATCCTGAAGTACATAAGTTCTTGTTCCATGCAGCACACCAACACTTCCACCAGTGATTGTTGATGCATGGCGACCAGTTTCAATTCCATCGCCACCAGCTTCAAGTCCAATCAAGCGCACTGAATCATCGCCAATAAAACGATGGAAAATTCCAATGGCGTTAGAGCCACCGCCCACACAGGCAAGCACTGCATCTGGAAGTTTTCCAGTTAATTCCAAGACTTGTTCGCGCGCTTCTTCGCCGATTATCTTGTGGAAATCACGAACCATCTCTGGGAAAGGATGTGGGCCTGCAACCGTACCTAATAGATAATGAGTTGTATCGACATTGGTAACCCAATCTCGCATCGCTTCATTGATCGCATCTTTCAAAGTCTTTGAACCTGTAGTAACTGGAATAACTTCTGCGCCAAGCAACTTCATACGCGCAACATTTAGCGCTTGGCGCTTTGTATCTTCTTCGCCCATATAAACGACACATTCAAGACCTAACAGCGCTGCGGCAGTTGCAGATGCAACGCCATGTTGGCCAGCTCCAGTTTCGGCAATGATGCGAGGTTTGCCCATGCGTTTTGTAAGCAACGCTTGACCAAGTACGTTATTAATTTTGTGCGAACCAGTGTGGTTTAAGTCTTCTCGCTTTAAGAGAATTCTTGCTCCACCACAGTACTCAGAGAATCTCTTTGCTTCAGTGAGGATTGACGGGCGACCTGAATATGTTTTGTGTAAGTGATCAAGCTCTGCTTGGAAAGTAGGATCAGCTTTTGCTGATTGGAAAGCTGCAGCCAATTCATCTAAAGCTGGAATTAAAGCTTCCGGCACGAAGCGACCGCCGTACTGACCAAAGTGTCCGTCGAAAGTCATAGCGGGAATCTTACTTCTTCCCTAGTAAATCACGCATACTGGATTTTGGATCGCCAGCTTTAACCAGCGCTTCTCCCACCAAAATCACATTTGCACCTGCTTCTTGCGCAAATAAGACATCACTTCTGGAAGAGATACCTGATTCCGCGACCTTAATTAGACCAGCAGGGATTCGAGGTATCAATTCTTGAAACGCAGCGGAATCAACTTCAAGGGTTTTTAAATTACGAGAATTTACACCAATAATTTCTGGATTGATCTCCATTGCTGCTTCTAGTTCATCATTTGTATGTACTTCAATTAGAGATTTCATTCCTAATTCAGTCGCTAATGCAAAGTAATCAGTTAGCTGAGTCTTGGAAAGTCCAGCAACAATTAGCAGAACTAAATCTGCACCATGTGCTCTTGCTTCATAAAATTGATATTCATCAATCATGAAGTCTTTACGAAGCATTGGTAAAGAAATTTCTTTACGAACTGCATCAAAATCTGCCAATGAACCATTAAACCTGCGTTGTTCTGTGAGTACTGAAACCGCAGCTGCTCCCGCCTCTTGATATTGCGATGCAAGTCTTGCTGGCTCAGGTATTTGTGCCAAGTCACCTTTACTTGGCGACTTACGCTTTACTTCAGCAATTACTGACATTGTTTCCAAAGGAAATTTTGGCGAAATCGGAGTTGGAGCTTGTTCAAGCGCTTCATGCAATCTTGAAAGCGGTAAGCGGCGAGCTGCAAGATCCTCGCGAACTCCTTCAATAATTGAATCTAAGACGCTCATGAGTTCTCCGTAGGATCTATGCCATTATCAAGTTTCTGCCAATCAGTCGTTGCATGCGGCGTTCGCTCATAGCGTGAAGTTTTCTTCCGTTTACTTCCAATGAAAACTACTAGCGTTAATGCAAGTGCCGTAGTTATGAGGAATCCTAAAACGTCTCTCATTTGGCTACTCGCAAATTATTCGCGGCATTAACCGCACCGAGTACTGCCGCGGCTTTGTTAATGCATTCTTGATTCTCTGAATTTGCATCCGAATCTGCAACGACACCCGCTCCAGCCTGCACGTACGCTTTACCATCTTTAATCACAGCAGTGCGAATAGCGATGCAAGTATCTATATTGCCTCTGAAATCTAAATAGCCAAGCGCGCCACCATATAGGCCACGACGATTTGGTTCGAGCTCTTCGATGATCTCCATAGCGCGTGGTTTAGGTGCACCGGATAAAGTTCCTGCTGGGAATGTAGAAAAGAGCGCGTCAATCGGAGCTTTATCTTTCGAAAGCTTGCCGGTTACCGTTGAAACGATATGCATAACGTGTGAGAAACGTTCAATGTTCATGAACTCAACAACTTCAACGCTTCCCGATTCGCATACTCTTCCTAAATCATTACGACCGAGATCAACTAACATCAAGTGCTCTGCTCGTTCTTTAGGGTCTGCTAATAATTCTTTTGCATTTTTCTCATCCAACTCTGGGGATGAAGATCGCTTACGTGTGCCTGCGATTGGGTGAACCATGACTTCGCCGTTAGTTACTTTAACTAGCGCTTCTGGGCTAGAACCAACTACATCTAAACCATCTTCAAAACGAAGGAAGAACATATAAGGGCTTGGATTGTGCAGGCGCAACATTCGGTATACATCGATAGAATCTGCTTTGCACTCTGCTGCAAATCTCTGAGAAATCACTACCTGAAAAGCTTCTCCAGCCTTAATTTCTTCCTTTACTTGCGATACTTTTTCCAAGAAGTCATTTTCTGAAATATTGCGCTCAACTTGCGGTGCGCTCTTCTCATCTACGAAAGCTAAATTGCCTGAAAGCGCTGCCTGTAAGTCATTCTGCATGCGATCTAATCGCTTGATTGCTAATTCGTAGACTTCATCAACACGTTCGTCGCTACCGTCCCAGTTAATTACATTCGCAATCAAAGTAATTGTTCCTTCGGCGTGGTCCATTACCGCTAGATCTGAAGTCAACATAAATTCTAGTTCTGGAATATTCAAATCATTTCTTGCAATTGATGGCAGCTTTTCTAATCTGCGCACACTGTCATAACCCATATAACCTACTAAGCCGCCAGTTAGAGTTGGCATGCCAGGTAACTGCGGAGAGCGAAGATGCTCCGCTGCCATACGAAGCGCTTTTAGTGGATCAACATCTACTGGGGCGCCGGCAGGAACAGTTCCACGCCAAAATACTTTTCCATCTTTTTCAGTAAGCGTCGCCTCTGAAGCCACGCCAATAAATGAATAGCGTGACCAGACGCCACCATGTTCTGCTGATTCAAGTAGAAAAGTATTTGGCTTTAACTTTGCTAGTTTGCGATAAACGCCAATTGGGGTTTCACCATCGGCTAGTAATTTACGAGTTACTGGAATGACGTTGTAATTTTTCGCATATTCGCGAAACTCATTTAATTGCATTGTGAAAACAGCTCTTCTGGCCCGTATGACATGCAGCGCCGGTCTGATTGACTTTTATCAGCACTGCATCACCATCGCAATCAAAATCAATTGATACAACTTCTTGGAAATGCCCAGAAGTTTCACCCTTTATCCATAACGAATTTCGTGAACGACTGAAATAAGTCGCACGCTTCGTTTCGATGGTCTTTGTTAATGCTTCATGATTCATCCAAGCGAGCATTAAGACTTCCCCGCTTTGAGCATCCTGCGCAATTGCAGCAATTAAGCCCTTTGATAGGGCTTCCTTAATCTGCGCTGGAATCTGCGGGATTTGCATAGGAGAATTTTGCCTTAACTAAATGAGCTCTCGCGCACGTTATAGCCGCGCGACTTTAGATACTTCTTAACATCTGAGATGCGAAATGTGCCGAAGTGAAAAACGCTTGCAGCAAGGAGCGCATCAGAGCCTGCATCAAGTGCGGTGGCAAAATCTTCAAGCTTTCCTGCGCCACCAGAAGCGATTAAGGGCACCTGACAATTTGGTCTTACATCGGAGATCATCTTCAAGTCGTATCCTGCGCGGGTTCCGTCAGCATCCATTGAATTCAAGAGAATTTCACCTACGCCAAGATCGCATGCTTGTTTGACCCACTCAATTGCATCCAGTCCGGCACTTTCACGACCGCCATGAGTCGTCACTTCATAGCCTGAAGCAACGCGACGAGCATCTACAGATAGAACAAGAACTTGTGAACCAAAACGAGTTGCAATTTCAGAGATCAATTCAGGGCGTTTAATCGCGGCAGTATTAATACTTACTTTATCTGCACCTGCACGAAGCAATCTATCGACATCATCAACGCTGCGGATGCCACCACCAACAGTTAGCGGGATGAAAACTTGCTCCGCTGTCTTCTTGACTACTTCAATAGTGGTGTCGCGACCACCGCTAGAAGCAGAGATATCTAAGAAAGTTAATTCGTCGGCACCTTCATGGTTATATGTTTGAGCTAGTTCAGTTGGATCTCCGGCATCTACCAAATTCACAAAATTCACACCTTTAACAACGCGACCGTCGGTCACGTCTAAGCAAGGAATGATGCGAATTGATAGTGACATTTAATTCGCGACCTTTAACGCGTCTTCTAAAGTAAATGCCCCCGCATAAAGCGCTTTACCCATAATCGCGCCCTCAACGCCGACTTCAACAAGAGACTTAAGCGCTTCGATATCTGCAAGCGATGAGATGCCACCTGATGCAACGATTGGCGCTTTAGTAACTTCGCAAACACTTTGAAGTAAATCAAGATTCGGACCCTTAAGTGTTCCATCTTTAGTAACGTCAGTAACTACATAACGTGCACAACCGTCTTTATCTAGACGTTCGATAGTTTCGAATAAATCGCCGCCCTCTTTGGTCCAGCCTCGCGCAGCCAAAGTTCGTCCACGCACATCTAGCCCTACTGCAATTCGATCTCCAAATTCAGCAATAACCTTTGAGGTCCAATCCGGATTCTCTAGCGCAGCAGTACCTAAATTAACTCGGCGGCAACCTGTAGCTAATGCGCGGCGTAATGATTCATCATCGCGAATACCGCCTGAAAGTTCGACCTTGATATCTAGCTTTCCAATAACTTCAGCTAACAATTCTGAGTTGCTACCAATACCGAAAGCTGCATCTAAGTCGACTAGATGAATCCACTCTGCGCCAGCACGTTGAAAATCTAAAGCAGCAGCTATTGGCGCTCCATAATTCGATTCGCTGCCAAGTTCTCCTTGTACTAATCGAACCGCTTGCCCACCTTTAACATCTACCGCCGGTAATAGCTCTAGCTTCATAGACTCTCCACCCAATTGTTAATTAACTTCAAACCTGCCGCACCGCTCTTCTCTGGATGAAATTGTGTTGCGCAAATGCTTTCGGCTTCAATGGCAGAGATAAATTCACCATGATAGTCAGTGCTTGCGTAAGTGTTCACTTTGCTTTCTTGCACCGCATATGAATGCACGAAGTAGAAAGATTCTTTTTCTACACCTTTAAAAAGTTTTGAAGTTCCATGAATATCGACGGTATTCCAGCCCATGTGAGGTAGAACTGGTGCATTCATTTTCTTAACAATTCCTTTAAGTGCACCAACGCCTTTAAATGAACCGTGTTCTACGCCTTCTTCAAACATAATCTGCATACCGACACAGATGCCAAGTGTTGGTTTACCTGCAGCTGCGCGAGACTTAATAATCTGATCACCATTTACCTTCAGCAGCCCGTCCATGCAGGCACCGAAAGCACCTACGCCTGGAACTACTAACGCATCCGCAGCTACTGCAGCTTCTGGATCAGAAGTTAATGTGACTTTACGACCTGTAGTTTCGAATGCTCGTAATGCAGATCTTAAATTTCCTGACCCGTAGTCAAGAATTGCGATCAAAGTGTTCCCTTTGTTGAAGGAATGCCCGCAACTCCATCTAACTTGATTGCATCGCGGAGTGCGCGCGCAACTGCCTTAAATTGTGATTCGAAAACATGGTGCGCATTGCGACCTTCAAGAACGCGGATATGAATTGCGATGCGTGCCTCTGCAACAATTGATTCCCAAATGTGCTTACCCAAAGTAGTGTCAAAAGTTCCGATTAATTCGACGATTTCCGGTTGACGATAAACAAGATATGGACGTCCTGAGAGATCAATTGCAACTTGAGTTAATGATTCATCAATTGGAACTAACGCATCGCCGAAGCGACGAATACCTGCTTTGTCCCCTAACGCTTCTCGAAGGGCTTGGCCAAAAGCAAGTGAAGTATCTTCAACTGTGTGGTGAGAATCGACTTCGATATCACCCTTAGTCTTGATAGTGAGGTCGATACCCGAGTGCTTACCAAGTTGGCTCATCATGTGATCGAAGAATGGAACACCGGTATCAACTGAGATATTGCCTGTTCCGTCAAGATTTATCTCAACCAGAACAGATGACTCTTTGGTTGTGCGTTCGACACGTGCTGTTCTCATAGCGCGCCTTTCAGGGCCTTCAAAAATGCTTGATTCTCGGCATCATTGCCAATCGTTACTCGTAAATAACCAGCTAATCCTACATCGCGAATTAGCACGCCTTCGGTTAATAATTTCTCCCATAATTCGTGTGAACTCTGCGAAAAGCCACCGAATAGAATGAAATTCGCATCTGATGGGATTACTTTCAATCCAAGCTCCGAAAGAGCCTTGGCCACTTCATCACGATCAGCTGCTAATTTCGAAACTTCAGCTAGAAGTTCATCTTGGAAATCCAGCGCTACTTCAGCTGACGCTTGCGTGATTGCAGACAAGTGATAGGGCAACCTAACCAATTGCAACGCGTCGACTACAACTTTATTGGCAGCTAAGTAACCTAGACGCGCGCCAGCAAAAGCAAATGCTTTTGACATAGTTCTACTCACAAGAACACTCGGATACTTTTCAATCAATGTTATTGCAGATAGCTCTTTCGAGAACTCTGCATAAGCCTCATCTACTACTAGTAAACCCTGAATAGAGGTAGTGGCCTTAGCCAATGCTTCGATATCTGAAATCGAAATGGCTGAACCCGTTGGATTGTTTGGCGTAGTAATAAATGTAATTGCTGGCTTTTCAGTTTCGATTTGTTTGACTGCTGCTGCAACATCAAGCGTGAAATCTTCGCGACGTACTCCTTCTACCCATTCAACATTCGCTACTTTCCCAATCAAGGGGTGCATCGAATATGAAGGGACAAAACCCAAAGCTCGATTACTTCCGAAAGCTAGGAAAATCGATTGCAAAATCTCATTACTTCCGTTTGCTGCCCAAATATTCTCAACCGAAAGCGAAGTTCCGGTTTGTTTCGATAAATAAGCAGCAAGGCCTTCGCGCAACTTAATTGCATCCCTATCCGGATAGCGATTTAAAGTTGATGCAACTTCTCCAACTCTCTTTGCAATTGCAGCTGCTAGCTCCTTTGAGGGACCGTAAGGATTTTCGTTTGTATTAAGACGTGCTTCAGCTGGAACTTGTGGCGCACCGTAAGGTGTCAATGGACGTAACTGATTACGTAGAGGCAACCAACTTGGCCAATTACTCATTTTCAAACCTTGCAGTAATTGCTTCTCCGTGCGCCGGAAGATCTTCTGCGTTCGCAAGCGTTACGACAGTCTCTGCGATTCCATTGAATGCATCTTTGCTGTATTCAACAAAGTGCACTCCTCGCAAGAAAGATTGAACGGAAAGACCAGATGAATGACAAGCGCAACCACCTGTAGGTAGAACGTGATTAGAACCCGCTGCGTAATCGCCTAGCGAAACCGGAGCGTAGCGACCGATAAATACCGCGCCAGCGTTACGAATTTGTGCTGCATCAAGTTTGGAGTTCTTGGTTTGAATTTCTAAGTGTTCGGCTGCGTAAGCATTTACTACATCTAATCCCTGTTGCACATTTTCAACAAGAACTATTGCTGATTGCTGGCTTGAAAGCGCCGTAGCGATTCGTTCTGAGTGTTTTGTTTTGGCTACGCGTGACTTGAGTTCAATTTCTACTTGATCAGCCAATTCAAGTGAATCTGTAACCAGCACAGATGCAGCGATAACATCGTGTTCAGCTTGGCTAATCAGGTCAGTTGCAACATCTGCAGCAATTGCACTGCTATCGGCAAGTATTGCGATTTCAGTAGGACCTGCTTCAGAATCAATACCGATTACTCCGCGAAGAGCACGTTTTGCTGCCGCAACATAAATGTTGCCGGGGCCAGTAACCATGTCAGTTTTTTCGCATACACCGCTCATGCCATAAGCGAATAAGGCAACCGCCTGTGCGCCACCAATCGCATAAACCTCATCTATTCCAAGCAGTTCACAAGTTGCCAAGATCGTCGCATTTGGCCAACCATTGTTATCGATTTGAGGCGGTGATGCCACTGCAATAGAAGGTACATTTGCAATTTGTGCTGGGATGACATTCATTAAAACACTTGATGGATAAACCGCTCGACCGCCTGGAACATAAAGTCCAACTCGGTCTACAGGAATCCATTTCTCCGTAACCGTTGCGCCTGGCTCAACTTCTGAAATCTTTGTTTCGCGGATTTGATCTTGATGTACTTTGCGAATGCGCACTGCGGCTATTTCAAGTGATTCGCGAACGGCTGGGTCAAGGTTTTTCAGTGCTGAAGTTAACTCTGTCTTTGGGACTCTAATTGATTGAGGTGCTATCCCATCTAATTTTCCACCGAATGCTATTAAGTCGGCTTCGGAACCAGTTCTAACTGTTTCTAGAATTGGTTCGATAGCAGCCATTGCAGCCACAACGTCTAATTTTGCGCGCGGGATTACAGAGTTAATCTCTGATTTTGTGAGGCTCTTGCCTCGAAGATCTACCCGACGAATCATTGGGTAATTCTACTTTACGCAGTCTGCTCCAAGTATCGCCTTTAAATCTGCGCTAAGAGATGGCGATGAAGTCACCTGGAAACTCAATTTATGAGTAGTCGTCTTACCTTGGTCTGTTACCGCCAGCTGCACCTCGCGTTTACCTGGGTGCATACGTAAAGTCTCTTTAATCCTCTCAATTACCTGCTGAGTTAATTGATTTGAATTTGCACTGATGGTGAACGGGCCAACAGGACCACTGGATAAATCAATCGCGGTCATTTCCATCGCAGTAAATCGAAGTTGATCATCGCGCCAATCGACACGACCACGCACCTTAACGACTCTATCTTCGACTAAACCCATTCCGTATTGGTTGTAGGTATTGGAGAAGAACATTGCATCAAGTGAACCTTCTAGATCTTCGATGGTCACGATGGCCCATGATGCGCCCTGGCGAGAAACTTTTCGTTGCACTCCAGTAATTAGCCCCGCAACCGTAACTATGCGATCGGTGCCATTTTCTTCATCAGCCAATTCTGAAATTGAAATATCAGAGTTAGAACGAAGTAGACCTTCTACGCCAAGTAATGGATGGTCTGAAACGTAAAGTCCCAACATCTCGCGTTCATAATTAAGAAGCGTTGATTTATCCCATTCTTCGGTAGGGACATCAATATCAACTGCAACCACTCCGGATTCGGTGGAGCTGCCAAACAAATCAAATTGGCCAATTGCTTCAGCGCGCTTAGATTCAGAAACTGAATCGATTGCCATTAGGTGAATTGCCATAAGCCCTTTACGGCTATGGTTAAGCGAATCAAATGCCCCGCCCTTAATTAGCGATTCAATGGTTTTCTTATTGCACACCGAGCCATCAACTTTGGCTAAGAAATCACCAAAAGATTCGAATCTGCCTTTCTCTTCGCGGGCTTTCTTAATTAAATTAACAACACCTTCGCCTACGTTTCTAATGGCAGCAAGTCCGAAACGAATAGCTTCGCCTCTAGGTGTGTATTCGACATTTGATTCATTTACATCAGGTGGCAACACTTTGATGCCCATGCGACGGCATTCTGATAGGTAAAGAGCAGACTTATCTTTATCGTCACGAACAGAAGTTAAAAGTGCTGCCATGTATTCAGTCGGGTAATTAGCTTTCAAGTAAGCAGTCCAATAAGAAACAAGACCATACCCAGCAGAGTGAGCGCGATTGAAAGCGTAGTCAGAGAATGGAATCAATGTTTCCCAGAGACGATCAATGGCTGCATCCTTAAAACCATTTGCCTTCATGCCTTCAGAGAACGGGATGTACTCCTTATCCAGAATCTCTTTATTCTTCTTACCCATAGCTTTACGCAATAAATCTGCGCGACCAAGTGAGAAGCCCGCAACTTTCTGCGCGATTGCCATAACTTGCTCTTGATAAACAATCAGACCAAATGTGTCATCCAAAATATCCGCAAGGGGTTCGGCTAAATCAGGATGAATAGGTTCAACTGGTTTACGTTTGTTCTTGCGATCTGCATAGTTGTTATGTGCGTTTTCACCCATAGGACCTGGGCGGTACAAAGCAATAACCGCCGAAATATCACCAAAGTGATCTGGCGCCATTGATTTAAGAAGTGAACGCATTGGCCCACCATCGAGCTGAAATACGCCAAGTGTTTCACCACGGGATAGCAGCTCATAAGTTTTCTTATCATCAAGAGTTAGCTGTTCAAGAACTACATCTTCGCCTTTGTTGGCTTTGATATTGATTAACGCGTCATCCAGCACTGAGAGGTTACGTAAACCGAGGAAATCCATTTTAAGAAGACCCGTTGATTCGCAAGCGCCCATATCAAATTGCGTAATGATCGCGCCGTCATTTTCGCGACGATGAATAGGAATTACATCAAGAAGTGGCTCGCGCGAAAGAATAACTCCAGCTGCATGCACTCCCCATTGACGTTTTAGACCTTCAAGACCTCTTGCGGTATCTACAACGCGCTTTGAATCTGGATCTGACTCATATAGTGAACGAAATTCTGAAGCTTCGCTATGTCGTGGATCCTTTGGATCGAACACACCTGCAAGTGAAATATCTTTGCCCATGATTGCAGGAGGAAGCGCTTTAGTTAACTTCTCTCCAACTGCATATGGGTAACCAAGAACGCGAGTTGAATCTTTGATTGACTGCTTAGATTTAATGGTTCCGTAGGTAATGATCTGTGCAACTCGATCTTCGCCATATTTTTCGGTCGCGTACTTAATCATCTCGCTTCGTCTACGTTCGTCGAAATCAAGATCGATATCAGGCATCGAAATACGCTCTGGATTTAAGAAGCGCTCAAAAAGTAATCCGTGTTCGATAGGATCGAGTCCAGTAATGCCAAGTGCATATGCAACCAGCGATCCAGCTGCAGAGCCTCGACCTGGACCAACGCGAATTCCAGTGCGCTTTGCATGTCCTACCAAGTCGGCGACGACAAGGAAGTAACCAGGAAATCCCATTGACTTCATAACATCGAGCTCGAAACGCAAGCGCTCTTTATATTCATCGGGAACTTTGCCATTAAAGATTCTTGCCAAGCCCGCTTCAGATTCTTTAACTAACCAAGAATCTTCGGTCTCGCCAGCTGGCACTGGGAATTGCGGCATTAAGTTTTCGCCTTCGCGAAGCTTTACATCTACACGTTCTGCAATTAGTAAAGTGTTGTCGCATGCTTCTGGATGATCTTTGAATAGCTCCCGCATCTCTGCCGCGCTCTTTAAATAGAACTGATCACCGTCAAATTTAAAGCGCTTTGGGTCAGCCAATGTTGAACCGGATTGCACGCAGAGTAATACTTCATGCGAAGTTGAGTCTTCCTTGTATGTGTAATGAAGATCGTTGGTTGCCAGAAGCGGAATGTTTAACTCTCTAGAAATCTTAATCAGATCGGCTATTACGCGATTTTCGATATCTATGTTGTGATCCATGATTTCGACGAAGAAATTATCTTTGCCAAATATGTCGCGGAATTCCGCAGCTGCCTTAACTGCTTCTTTGTAATTGCCCATACGTAGACGGGTTGCTACTTCTCCGCCAACGCATCCAGTTGTTCCGATAATTCCTTTTGCATACTTATTTAAGAGTTCGCGGTCGATACGCGGTTTGTAATAGAAACCTTCGAGCGAAGAGAGCGAAGCAAGGCGAAATAAATTGCCGAGACCTTCTTGAGTTTCCGCCAACAAGGTCATGTGCGTGTATGCGCCGCCGCCCGAGACATCATCTTCGCCACCTTCTGCCCATTGCACGCGACGTTTATCAAAACGAGTTTCAGGTGCAAGGTATGCTTCAAGGCCAATGATTGGCTTAACGCCAGCTTTTTTGGCTTGCTTATAAAAATCGAATGCGCCAAAGAGATTGCCATGATCCGTCATCGCGATGGCAGGCATACCTTGTGCCGCGACCTCTTTGACTAAGTCGCCAACACGGGCCGCACCATCCAACATTGAATATTCAGTGTGAACATGCAGGTGCGCAAAAGAATTAGTGTTCACGGGCGGCAGATTAGTCTTACGGCAAGACCGCATCGCTTAGGCGCGATAGCGAGTCAGTTAAATCACCTGGATAGGGGGCGTTCACGCTTATTGGCAGCCCTGAGATCGGGTGGGTAAATTCGAGAGCTTGAGCGTGAAGCCATGGGCGTTTTACGCCAATTTCCTCAGCCAAGTTTGGGTCGGCGCCGTAGGTCATATCTCCGACCAAAGGATGTCGAATAGCCGACATATGTACACGAATCTGATGCGTGCGACCAGTTTCCAATTCAACCTTTAGTAGTGAAACTGAGCGGTAGTACTCGATAACTTCGTAGTGAGTAATGCTTGGCTTGCCTTCAGAGATAACCGCCATCTTGTAATCCTCTTTTGGATGGCGATCAATTGGCGCATCAATGGTTCCAATAGCTGGTTCTAAATGCCCTTGTGCAAGCGCATGATAAATCTTTTTTACCTCGCGATTGCGAAACATATCTTTTAATTTCAAATAGGCAGCTTCTGTTTTGGCAACCATCATCAAACCACTAGTGCCAACGTCAAGTCTTTGCACAATTCCTTGACGTTCTGCAGGCCCACTTGGAGAAAGCGGAATTCCGGCCGCGACCAACGCACCAACAACAGTTGGTCCAGTCCAGCCAGGACTTGGATGTGCAGCGCAACCGACTGGTTTATTTACAATTACTAAATCTGTGTCTTGATAAACAATTTTCAATTCATCTAGCGGTGTTGGTGGAATTGCAATTCCGCTTGGAGGCTCAGGCATAAGCACTGTAATAGTTTGTCCACTTTGAACTTTATCTGATTTAGATAAAACCCTATGACCTAAAGTCACTTCATCTGAATCTAGTAATTTAACTATGACGCTTCTTGATAACCCCAGAATTCGCGCAAGCGCACTATCTATTCTTTCGTTGTCTAGACCTTCAGGAATTTCAACTGATTTACTCTCACGCACTCTTATTCACCTCAGTAGGTGGAATGTTCTTTAAGGTGAGCACAAAGGCAAGAATAGCCGCAGTTACGATTGCGGTATCTGCGAGATTGAAATTCGGCCAATGCGGAAGAACAATCCAATCTGTAACGCTGCCCCTAAGGAAGCCAGGTGAATTAAATGCTCGATCCGTTAGGTTCCCTAAAGCGCCGCCAAGAACCAGCCCGAGCAAAATCGCCCAGTATTTATTGCTAATTCTAGGTGAATAATAAAAAGCCACCGCGGAAGCTGCGATGGCAAATGCCCCGAGTAGCACTCCTGCCCCGTTTGCGCCTAAACCGAAAGCTGCGCCAGAGTTTGAAGTTAATTCAAGCTTCAGAAATAGAAATGAAATTTCTTTTCCTGGAAGAAAAGAAAGCGCCCATTGCTTGGTTAGATAATCAAGTAGCCAAATTAAAGCTGCAACTGAATAGATGAGCTTTAAGTATTTTGCAGGATTAACGACGCTCTTCCTTCTGCTTGCAAGACATGCAGAGAGTTGCGCGTGGGAAAACTTCTAGACGTGCTTTGCCAATTTGATTTCCGCAAACTTCACAAACGCCATAACTCTTGTTGTCGATGCGATCAATAGCGCGTTCGGTCTGAATGACCATGTCGCGCGCGTTGATGAGAAGTGACATTTCATGTTCGCGTTCGAAAGTCTTGTTGCCAGCGTCTGCTTGATCATCACCAGCACCTTCGCCGCCATCTTTAATTAATGAATCCATTTCAGATTCAACTTTTGCAAGGTCAGCACGTAAACGTTCAAGTTCTTTTGAAAGATTTCCACGCATCGCTTTAAGTTCTGCAGCGCTCCAAGTTTCAGCATCGCTCACTACAAGGGCAGCTGGTGCTGCCTTAAGTGGTTTTAGATGTGTCTGCTTGCCACTCTTCTTTGGTGGAGGTGGAGGTGGCATCATTAAACGTTTTTCTTCAACAACTGCTTCCGCAATTGCAGTTGAGGCCATTGCAACTTGAACCGTGTTGTTCTTGGTATCAACCTTTAACGTTGCTTTTGATCCAGCAATCGCTGAAGTCTTAATTGAATCATCTGGCTTCTTAGCTGCCGCTTTCTTTACTGGTGCTGCGGCTTTCTTAACTGGTTTTGCAGGAGCTGCTTTCTTAGCAGGCTTTGCCGCAGCTGCCTTCTTTGCTGGTGCTGCCTTCTTTGCTGGTGCTGCCTTCTTTGCTGGCTTTGCTGGTTTAGCAGGAGCTGCTTTCTTTGCAGGTGCTGCTTTCTTAACCGGCTTTGCAGGAGCCTTCTTTGAGGCTTTCCCAGCCAACTTTTTCGCTAATTTTTTAAGAGCCATGAGGGGCGAAACTTTAATTTAATCAAGGTCACTAAGCCAATTAGGCGCGCTTCTAATGACTGCTTTAGAATTCCCAAATGACCGGCTACCGCGCAATTCCGGCCTCGATTGACCTCCCAAAGATGGAGCACGAGGTCCTCTCCTTCTGGGAGAGCAATGCGATCTTTCATCAGAGCGTAAAGGCGCACGAAGGTCAATCTTCTTGGACATTCTTTGAAGGTCCGCCAACTGCAAATGGCATGCCTGGTACTCACCACATTGAAGCTCGTGTATTTAAAGATGTATTCCCGCGCTATCAAACAATGAAAGGCCATCAGGTTGTTCGTAAGGCTGGATGGGATTGTCACGGCCTTCCAGTTGAGATTGCAGTTGAGAAAGAACTTGGATTCTCCGGCAAAGGCGATATCGAAAAATTCGGTATCGCGGAATTCAATGCCAAGTGCAAAGAATCAGTTCAGCGCCACGTAGATGCATTTACAACCATGACTAACCGCATGGGTTTCTGGGTTGATTTCGATGAAGCATATTGGACCATGTCGCCGGAATATGTGGAATCAGTTTGGTGGTCACTTAAGGAGATCTGGAAGAAAGGCCTTCTAGTACAAGATCACCGAGTTGCTCCTTATTGCCCTCGTTGTGGAACTGGACTTTCAGATCACGAATTATCACAAGGGTATGAAACTGTTACTGATCCATCAGTTTATGTTCGATTCCCTGCAACCAGTGGCGAATTAAAAGATTTGAATGCAAGTTTCTTAGTTTGGACGACAACTCCTTGGACTTTGATTTCAAATACTGCGGTTGCTGCAAATGCTGACGTTGATTATGTGGCAGTTAAAGTCACGAAAGAAGATACATCTGAAGTTCTAGTTGTAGCTGAAGCCCTACTTTCAAAGGTAGATGGCGAGACTGAAATTCTTAAGCGCTATAAAGGTAAAGACCTGGAGCGAATTACTTATAGCCAACCATTTAACGTTATAGATATTCCGGATTCACATTTCGTAGTCCTTGCAGATTATGTAACTACAGAAGATGGTTCAGGTCTAGTACATCAAGCTCCTGCTTTTGGTGCTGACGACTTAAAGACTTGCCGTGCATACAACCTGCCAACCATCAACCCCGTTCGCCCTGATGGACATTTCGAAGCAGGTATCGAATTGGTCGGAGATCTCTTCTTTAAAGAAGCAGATAAGCCAATCGTTAAAGATCTTAAACAGCGTGGTTTGCTTTATAAGCATCAGCCTTATGAGCACCAATATCCGCATTGCTGGCGCTGCCACACTGCGCTCATTTATTACGCACAACCATCTTGGTATGTCCGAACCACATCAATTAAAGATGCGCTAATCCGCGAAAACCAGAAGACTGATTGGCACCCAGAAACCATCAAAACCGGTCGATATGGAGATTGGCTAAATAACAATATCGATTGGGCGCTTTCGCGCAATCGTTATTGGGGTACTCCACTGCCAATTTGGCGCTGCGAAAACAAACACGAATTCGCAATCGGTTCTCTTAAAGAGCTCGGCGAATTAGCAGGACAAGAACTTTCAAACCTTGATCCACACCGCCCATTTGTTGATGACATTAAATTCCCTTGCGCAGAGTGCAAGCAGGAAATGGTTCGCGTTCCTGAAGTTATCGACTGCTGGTATGACTCTGGTGCGATGCCGTTTGCGCAATGGGGCTATCCACATAAACCAGGCTCTGAAGAAAAATTCAAGAACTCCTACCCTGCCGACTTTATCTGCGAAGCAATTGATCAAACACGCGGTTGGTTCTACACATTGATGACAATTGGCACCTTAGTGTTTGATCAATCTTCATACAAGACAGTGCTCTGCTTGGGTCATATTCTTGATAAAGATGGCCGAAAAATGTCAAAGCACTTAGGAAATGTCCTAGAACCAATGGCTCTTATGGATCAGCACGGCGCAGATGCTGTGCGTTGGTTTATGTTGGCTGCGGGCTCTCCTTGGGCAGCGCGTCGCGTTGGCCACGATGCAATCCAAGAAGTTATCCGTAAGACGCTTCTTACTTACTGGAACACCATTTCATTCATGTCGCTTTATGCCCGTGCATCTAAATTTGATTTGTCACAATCACCTGCACAAATCGGCCGTCCAATCATGGATCGATGGATTCTCTCCGAATTGCAATTACTTGTTAAAGATGTTGATGCAGCTTATGCGGATTTTGATTCACAAACTGCTGGTCGTTTACTTGCGACCTTCATTGATGATCTTTCAAATTGGTATGTACGTAGAAGCCGACGCCGATTCTGGGATGGAGATCCTGCCGCGTTAGCAACTCTCCATGAGTGCATCAAGACGCTTACTCAATTGATGTCACCAATGGTTCCGTTTATTACAGAACATGTTTGGCAAGAACTAATCAAACCTGTTGAATCAGATGCTGCTGCATCTATTCACCTAACTTCATGGCCGGCAGTAAATGAGTCACTAATAGACTTAACTCTCCGTGACCAAGTTTCACTTACCCGTCGCATCGTCGAGCTAGGTCGCGCAGCTCGTGCTGAATCTTCTGTGAAGATTCGTCAGCCTTTGGGTCGTGCGTTAATTGCTGCAAATGGTTGGTCTAACTTGCCTGGTGATATGCGTGATCAAATCGCTGATGAATTAAATGTGCTTGATCTTGAAGATATTGCTAACGCATCTGGTGATTTAGTAAGCGTAAGCATCAAAGCCAATTTCCGTGCATTAGGAGCTAAGTACGGCGGAGCAGTTCAAGATGTAGCAAAATTAATTGCTGCTGCCGATGCCGCGAAATTTGTCGCTGAAGTTCGTACAACAGGAAGCGCAAAACTTGGCGATTACGAAGTTACCGCTGACGATCTTGTAATTACTGAGCAGCCTAAGAGTGGCTGGTCAGTAGCAAGCAATAACGGTGAGTCTGTAGCGCTTGATTTAACCCTTACTCAAGAGTTAATCAACGCGGGCAATGTTCGCGAAGTAATTCGTGCGCTCCAAGAGGGACGCAAGAACGCCGGATTCGATATCTCTGACCGAATTGTTGTTACTTGGAACGCCAATTCTGAGATGGCGCCTGCCGTTAATGAATCTCTAGAACACATAGCTCGAGAAGTTCTTGCTGTTGAGATGAAGCATGATGCTTCCCTACTTTGCGATACCGAACTGGGTTTTACGTTTAATCTAAAACTTGCTTAGTAATTACAAGTAAGCAAGTGCCAAACTTTGCAGAATTTGAACTACAAAGAAGAGCACGATAAATGATAGATCTAGAGCTACTCCGCCTAAACGAAGCGGTGGGATAAATCGGCGAAAGAGATTTATTGGTGGATCTGTGAATGTGTAAACACTCTCTGCAAACCAGAGCATCAATCCGCGAGGCGACCAGCCTGGTTTAAACATTCGCACATAATCAAGGATTAAGCGCGCAAATAGCGCAAAGATAAATACTTGAAGAAAACGAGCGACCCAAATACCGAGCATTTATCAGCTCTGATTGAAGAAGCTAGCTTCTGCAGCTGCTGTCTTTACTTCTGAAGAGACAGTGATGTTTGCAGGAGATAGCAAGAAAACCTTTGAGGTAACGCGTTCGATTGTGCCGTGGTGACCAAAAACTAGTCCACTTGCAAAATCAACAAGACGCTTACGTTCGTCATCGCCCATGTCAGTTAGGTTCATGAGAACTGTACTGCCATCACGGAAACGTTCGCCGATTACGCGAGCTTCATTGTATGAACGTGGGTTAACGGTAAAAATTTGATTTGTTGAAGCAGCTGGCGCTACAGGTGCGACCTGTGTTGGAGTTGCTTGCACTGTTGCGAATGAACGAGTCTCACGTACACGAATACGTGGTGCTTCTGCTTCGTGGGTGATCTCTTCGCTCTCGAGGTCATCTGTTAGACCGAGAAAATTTCCAAGTTTCTTAAGGCTTGACATGGGGATAATTTTAAAGAATTTAGCTTCTCGAACCGAGGATTGAGGAGCCAACTCGGATATGTGTCGCACCATGAGAAATGGCAGATAAATAGTCTCCACTCATCCCAGCAGATAAATAGGGCGCATTTGGATATCTAGCTACAAAGGATTGGTGAATCAAAGCCAACCTTTCGAATGCGCTATCCGGCTCTTCATCAAGGGGCGCGACCGCCATTAGCCCTTGAAGATTTAGATTACTGGTTGCAAGAATCTCATCAGCAATTTGGTTGAGATCGCCAGGCAACGCGCCTCCCCGATGCGCTTCACCATCCAATGAGACTTGGATAAAAACTTCCAAATCCTTAGCTGCGGCTTTTGAGACTAGTTGCACGTATCGAACTGAATCGATAGTTTGAATTACATCCGCCCATGAACAGATTGATTTGAGCTTGTTGCTCTGCAGTTGTCCTTGGAAATGCCATTTACCTGGAACTAAGGGCGCTTTCTCTCTGCCTTCTTGATCTCGATTCTCGCCAAATTCGGTCACGCCCAACTCATGAAGTAACTGAGCATCACTCAATGGGAAAGTCTTAGTGACCACAATCAAATGGACTGAATCCGGGATTGTGGATCTCACCTCAGCCAAATTGTTGGCTAATTCTGTTCTACGATCTATAGCCAAATTGCACCTGCTTGGCGACCGGTAATGCCATCCCTTCTATAGGAAAAGGCATGACGATCTTCTAGAACACAGCTAGATAGATCCAAAAGCACCGTATCTTTAAGATCAGTCTTAAGTCCCGCTACTAAATCTAAAGTCTTCTTACCTGTTCGCTCACTTGAATCCGCAGCAGGATACTTAGATACAACTTCTTCGAAAATATCTTCCCCTACTTCGTAGCAGCCGCCGCAAATATTTGGACCAATGTAAGAGTGAATAACTTCCGCACCTAAATCGCGCATTGCATCAATTGTCTTGCGGGTTATGCCATTCATTAAGCCTTTGCGACCAACATGTACTGCTGCTACTGCAACATCAGATTTCAACAACAACGGGATGCAATCAGCAACCATTACCGCAATCGCTAATTTGTGCTCTGTGGTTATTAACGCATCGCAGGTTGGTGTAACCAAATTGTTCTCAACAAGCACGACTGTGTCGCCATGGATTTGATTCATGAAAGCTATAGGCATGCCTATTTGTGACTCTAGTAGAGCGCGGTTTTCTGCAACATCGCTTGGTTCGTCACCAACATGATCGCCTAAATTGGCGGAATCAAAAGGCGCTTTGCTGACTCCACCCAACCTATTGGTGAAGATGAACGGCATTTGAGTTAATTAACTATTACTTCATGAAGTCAGGAACGTCGATCTCGTCTTCGGAGACTAACTCTTCGAATGAGATGCGACGGCGAGGTGTCTCACCAGTAACTTCCATTGCAACCTGTAACGGGTCGTTTTCGATTACTGGGTCAGCCTGGCCTGCAATTTCATTTGTAGTAATTACCGGACGTTCGATCGCTTTAGGAGCGCCACCTTCAAAACCAGCTGCAATTACAGTGATACGAACTTCGTCACCAAGCGCATCATCGATAACAGTACCGAAGATGAATTTAGAATCCGGATGAGCTGCATCCTGAACTAATTGGCAAGCTTCGTTAATTTCAAATAAGCCAAGATCGCTACCGCCAGCAACAGATAGCAAGATTCCCATCGCGCCATCAATTGAAGCTTCAAGTAGTGGTGATGAAATTGCAAGTTCTGCGGCGCGAAGTGCGCGGTTCTCGCCACGAGCAGAACCAATTCCCATAAGTGCTGCGCCAGCACCTGTCATAACAGTCTTAACATCTGCAAAGTCAAGGTTGATCAAGCCAGGTTGTGTAATCAACTCTGTAATTCCTTGAACGCCTGAAAGTAGAACTTGATCAGCGCTCTTGAATGCATCGATTGCAGTGATTGAACGATCAGAGATTGCAAGCAAACGATCGTTAGGAATAACAATTAATGTATCAACTTCTGAACGCAGCGCTTCAATACCAGCTTCTGCAGCAGTTGTGCGCTGCTTACCTTCGAAAGAGAAAGGCTTTGTAACAACACCAACAGTAAGTGCGCCAAGTTCGCGTGCAATCTTTGCAACAACTGGAGCACCGCCAGTGCCAGTTCCGCCACCTTCACCTGCGGTAATGAAAACCATATCTGAACCGCGAAGTGCTTCTTCGATTTCATCTACGTTATCTAGCGCAGCTTCACGACCAACTTCTGGTGCAGCACCTGCGCCAAGACCGCGAGTGATCTTTCTTCCGATGTCGAGCTTTACATCTGCATCGCTCATCAACAATTGTTGAGAGTCTGTATTAACTGCAATGAACTCAACACCTTTTAAACCAGCTTCGATCATGCGATTGATCGCATTAACGCCGCCGCCACCAATACCTACAACTTTGATGACTGCTAAATAATTCTGCGGTGCCGCCATGATCTTCCCTTCGAAGTAAACCTTAACCTTTAGTTAAGGGTTACAAGTAATGCCCAATTGGTGGCGGAAAATTAGAGCGTTAGGGGTGAGTATTCAATTACCGACACGATGTTATTCGTGAGTTATTACCAACTATTTAACTGTTGGCTTTGTTGGGTCGCTTACATCCATTTGTCGAATTTTCTTATTCTCTGGAAGTGCAATTAAAGCCTTATAAATCTTTATTTTTACAGAGTTATTTGATGAATCTCCCCAATTGATGTGGAGTGAATTCTTAAGTTCAAGTTGAAAGTTTTTAGTCGATGAAGCGCTCACCGATTCGACATCTTGGCGCATATCGTTAGGCAAGCTTTGATAGAACTCAACCGCCGCTAACCGAGCAGTCTCATTCTTGGCACCAATAGTTGGCAACTTGCTCTTCAAAGCAACCGGTGAGGTAAAGAGGACGCCGCCTTGATCGACAAACTTTTCACCAGATACTGCCACCGGTACTCGTGCAGAGATTTTTATTGTTACATCTCTGCTAATCCAATTACGAGAGATATCAACCTTTTCGATCCAATCAATACCTGCAAGCGCAAGATTGGTAGAGATTGTGCGCGGTTCAATGCGCGCCAACTTCTCCCCTTTCTTGATATCTGCAATACGTAATACCTCTTTTGTAATTTGGGAATTTGGAGATCCCGAAACGGCCACACTTTGGACAGTGAAGATATTGGTCCAGCCAAATAGGAATGCCAATGTGGCAATTACCAACAGTGCGATACCAAGAGTGAATTCGCGTTTACGACGCACTGTCAAACCTCTTCGATAATTCTTCGAGGATTAGAGGCCCTAATGAACTAACGTCTCCTGCACCTAATGTCATGATTACATCGCCGGGGTTAGCTGCATCTGAAACCGCTTCAGTTACTGCAATAAAATTCGGTTCAAATTTCGCGCCGGGAATCAACTTTGCAATATTGGCGCTACTTACTCCCGAGATTGGTTGTTCACTCGCAGCATAAACCTCTAACAACCAAGCGTGGTCTGCAGCGCTTAGACTCTGCGCAAATTCTTTTGTGAAAGCTTGAGTACGTGAGTAACGATGCGGTTGGAAAATAACCAAGACTTTGCCGCCGCCTGCATATCTCTTTGCTGCATCTAAAGTGACTTTGATTTCAGTTGGGTGATGGCCATAATCATCAATGACACGAATCCCACCAACAGTTCCTTTTAATTCAAAGCGACGTCCAGCTCCGTGGAACTTAATAAGTCCATCTAATAAGGCAGATGCCGGAAGACCTAGTTCTAAGCCAACGGCTAATACAGCAGCCGCGTTTAAGACATTGTGCTCCCCAGGAACTGAGAGCTCTAGGGTGCCGATTTTGGCTCCATTCCAGAGCACTCTTGCAGATGATCCGCCGGCGTTAAGTTGAATTTGATCTACGCGGAGAGCGGCTTTCTCGCTCTTTCCGTATCCGATGGTTTTCACAGTAGCTCGCGATGCAACTTTGCTTGCACCTTCATCGTCTGCGCAATAAACCAGAAAACCACTAATCGTGTTTACGAAATCATCAAATACTTCAAAAACTTCTGCTTCTGTTGCGAAGTGATCAACGTGATCCCATTCGACATTTGTAATGATTGCTGCATGCGGATGGTATGCGACAAATGATCCATCAGATTCATCCGCTTCAGCAACAAAGTACTTTCCGCTACCTCTATGAGCATTAGATCCTGAACTTTTTAGAATTCCACCGATTGCAAAGGATGGGTCCACGCCTGCACTTTGGAGTGCAACAGTTGCCATCGATGACGTTGTGGTTTTACCGTGTGTTCCCGCAACCGCTATTGAAATAGATTCCGACATCAATAATGCAAGTGCAGCTGCACGAGTAATTTGCTCTATACCAGATGTGGCCGCAGCTTCGCGTTCCGGATTTGAAGCTTTAATCGCATTCGAGTAGACGATTAAGTCTGCGCCGTTGATGTTTTCGCCTTTATGACCAACAAAGACTTCAGCACCAATTGCGCGAAGTGCATTTAGAACTGAAGAATCTGATGCATCCGAACCTGAGACTTTAATTCCATGAGAAATTGCAATACGAGCAAGGCCGCTCATGCCCGAACCACCAATACCGATGAAATGGACGCGCTTTCCAGTTAGATCTTTAAGTTTCACTTAGAGCACTCTGCCTATGCAATCTGAGATTTGCTCTGCCGCATTTAGGGATGTGCCAAGTGGTTCCACGCTTCCCTGCTTGATTAAACGCTCAATGTTCTGATTTAGCCAAGCTGACGTAAATTGACTCTGCGGCAAAACTTCCGCTTTATGAGCTGCCACTAATTCATCTGCATTTAAGGCTTGCTCCCCGTTTCCGATTGGTAGTGGGATAAATAGCGCATATTTACCAAGTGCGGCAAATTCGCTACAAGCAATTGCACCGCTTCGAGAGATAACCAAATCTGCAGCTAAGAGCACAGTCGCCATATCTTCAATATAAGCAACCGGCCTATAAGTAGCGCTGCCCTCAGGTAATTCATTTGTTTTACCGACTGAATGAATAACGGTGCGATCTCCAAAATTGGTTTCGCTAATAACTTTATTAACTGCAACAGAACCAGATGAACCGCCGAGAATTAAAACTAACTCCCCACTTACGCCAAGAGCTGCTTTGGCGCTTGCTCTGGCTGCTAACCAATCGCTCTGGGTGGCTGCATTTACAATTTCGCGTTTTAGCGGATTACCAACAACTCTAGCTCCGCTTAATCCTGAATTTGGATACGCGACTGCAATCTCCTTTGTAAAGATTGCGCCAAATTTATTAGCTAAACCTATCTTGGCATTCTGATCATGAATCACAATTGGTTTGCGCAAAATTGCAGCCGCCAGATAGGCAGATGCTGCTACATATCCGCCGAATCCAACTACGACATCAAATCTCTTTACAATTGAAACAGTCTTTATTGCTGAATTAATAATTCTGATTGGGAAAAGTAGAGCGTCTAAATTCAATTTACGTGGTGCCACAACTTTAGGAATCAAATAGAGGGTGCCATCACGCTCTGGGATTAATGTAACTTCGAGGCCGTACTTAGTTCCAAGAAATGCAATCTCATCTTCCGGATGACGTGAACGCCAGATTTCAGAAACAGCCCAAGCAGGTTCGATGTGGCCTGCGGTTCCGCCGCCAGCAAAGAGAATGCGATTCACGCTTACTTTGCTCCTCTCGGCCAGCGGACGTTTAACTCCTTCGAGACTTGTGGGTTACGAAGTGCAATTCCTGCCACGAACCCTAGCGCTCCAACAGTCGCCAAGAGCGAAGATCCGCCATATGAGATAAATGGCAGAGTCACGCCTACCACTGGAATCAAACTCGTTGCCGAGAGGAGGTTAATTAGCGACTGGAAGCCAATCCAAAAAGCTATTCCAAGTCCTAAGTACTTACTGAAATTATCGCGCGCTAAGAGTGCAATCTTAATGATGCTGAAAACCAAAAGAGACATCGCAGTAACAGTTACCAAGGTGCCAAATAAACCAAACTCTTCTCCGATTACACCGAAAATGAAATCGGTATGTGCTTCAGCTAAATTGCCCCACTTCTGCTTTCCGGCGCCGATACCTGAACCAAACAATCCACCGCTGCCTAATGCAATCAAACTGTGCGCAGGTTGCCAGCCAGCATTCTTGTAAACGCCATCTGCAAAAGGATGGATAAATGCTGTAAAGCGATCAATTCGATATGAGGCCGAAAAAACAAGTGCTGCCACACCGACGATACCTACCAAACTGAAACCCGCAATCACCTTTATATCTGCGCCCGCCAAATAAATAAGTGACATTAGAATCAATCCAATTACGACCGCAGAACCTAAATCGCCTCCCTTTAGCACCACTAAAAGGACAAGTGAAAAACCAATTACTAAACTTGAAGTAATTTTCTTGGCATTCCCGTAATTATTCTCAATTATGTAAGCCGCCCAAAGAATCAAGAAAACTTTCGCAACTTCAGATGGTTGAAAATCAATCGGGCCAAAAGAGATCCAGTTGGTGTTTCCATTTACATCTCGGCCAAATGGAATAAGCAACAACATGACCAAAACCGCAATTGCAAGGCTTCGATGTGCAAAGAATTTGATTGTCGAAAGCGGAAATTGCGCAATAAGCCAAGCGCCACCGAAAGCAAAAATTGAGATAATTATTTGTTTCCAGCTCACTGAAAACGAGTTTCCACCATCTTTTAAGCCCAACACCTGCGCTGCGGAAAAAACCATCACATCTCCAAATATCAAGATGCCGATTGAAAGAAAGAAGAAGGTCTTAAATGTTGAGGCGGGAGTTTTAAACATTAGGCAAACTTCTTTACTGCGGCTATAAATTGATCGCCGCGATCAGAGTAGTTCTTGAACTGATCCATTGATGCGCAAGCTGGAGCCATCAAGACGGTATCCCCTGGTTCAGCTAATTCTCGCGCCTTCAAAACCGCGCTCTCCATAACGTTTTCGCCATCAATTCGATAAAACTCGATGCCGTGTTTTTCTAGTTCAGTGGCGATCAATTCGCGATCGGTTCCAATTAATAACGCCGATTTAATTCGACCCTTGCACTTATCTATTAACTCTTCGAAATGTGCGCCTTTGGCCAATCCGCCAGCAATCCATATTGAGCTAGTGCTTGAAAATAGGGATGCTTGTGCCGCATGCGGATTGGTAGCTTTTGAATCGTTTATCCAGCGGACTCCATCTTTTTCTAGCGCCAGTTCAATGCGATGTCGACCAGGCTTGAAACCCTGAATTGCAGTTCTTATTGATTCCAAATCTGCACCTGCTGCACGAGCGAGCCCAGCGGCAGCTAAAGTATTTGCAACTGCATGCGGGACTGTTGGCTGCACTTCATTTAATTCGCAGATTGCACCAGCTTCATTTGGGTCGTTGGTAAATGCACGGTCAACAAGTAGTTCTTCTACTAATCCAAGCTGACCATGTGCCGGAGTATCAAGTCCGAAGTAAATCTTGCGACCGCTCCATCCGCTAACCGACTGCACTAAATGCTGGTCTTGGCCGTTTATTACTCCAATATCTGTATGGGTTAAGAGCTTGATTTTCGCCTTTGTATAGGCCTCAAATGAACCGTGCCAATCGGTGTGATCGTCGGCGATATTTAGAAGAGCAACCGCAGTAAATTCTGGATCACTCATCCAATGAATTTGAAAGCTTGAGAGTTCCAGCACCAATACATCAAACTTCTTATCACTCCATACAGATTCAATTACGGTAGTGCCAACATTGCCGCAAGCTGCTGTCGAAATTCCTGCGGCATTTAGCATTGCAGAAGTGAGTTCTGTGGTTGTGGTCTTGCCATTTGTGCCAGTAATTGCAATCCACTTCTGATTTGGTCGATGTAAATTACGAAAATGCCATGCTAAATCAATTTCGTTCGTGATTGTTATACCCTTAGTGAAAAGCGCTTGAATTAAAGGGTGTTCGGGCTTCCAACCTGGCGAAACTATTGCGAAGTCATAATTAAGATTTTCGAGATCATCAATCGGGTGGGAGACATAATCAGCAACCGGTTTTTCATCCGCAATGGCAACTGATGCGCCTAGTTCTTCAATAATTCTTGCAACAGAACTACCAGTTACTCCTCCTCCGAGGATTAATACCTTCTTACCTGCGAACTCCATCTCTTATGCAGCTACCCACTGAGCATAAAAGAGTCCGAGACCTGTGGCGACTGATAGTCCCGCAAGAATCCAAAAGCGAACCACGATTGTTACTTCACCCCAACCTTTTAATTCAAAGTGATGCTGAAGTGGAGCCATTCGGAAAATGCGCTTTCCGCCTGTTAATTTGAAATATCCAACTTGGATAATTACAGAAAGTGTAATTAATACAAAAAGTCCACCGATTGCAATTAGTAGTAGTTCCGTACGCATTGAAATAGCTAGTCCAGCTAGGGCACCGCCAAGTGCTAAAGAACCGGTATCTCCCATAAAAATTTTGGCTGGAGATGTGTTCCACCAGAGGAAGCCAGTGCAGGATGCAGCAAGCGCTGCCGCCAATACCGCCAAGTCCATTGGATCGCGTACTTCATAGCAATTTGCAACCGCTTCAACAGAGCAAGATTGTCCAAATTGCCAAACGCCAATAAGAACAAAGGCAAGGAAAGACATAACAGACGCTCCAGTGGCAAGGCCATCTAGTCCATCAGTTAAGTTGACTCCATTACTTGTGGCGGTAACCATAAATATGACCCAAACAATTAGCGCAACAACTCCTAATTTAATTGAGGTGTCGCGCAGGAAAGATAAATGTAACGAGATAGGTGTAAGCCCATCGTTATCTGGAAATTTAGTTCCAAAATAGCCGAACAGTCCGGCAACTAATACTTGACCAATGATTTTCTGCTTACTATTTAAACCTAAAGATCGGGCTTTAATAACTTTAAGGTAATCGTCAATGAATCCCACTAGACCTAGACCTGTAAATAACCCGATTACTAAGATCGCTGATGCGCTAAATGCGATACCTAAAATTAGGTGTGCAGCAACATAGCCTGCAATAGTCGAGAGAATAATTGCGATGCCGCCCATAGTCGGAGTGCCGCGTTTTGAATGGTGGCTTTGAGGTCCATCATCACGAATCATCTGACCGTAACCATGGCGAGCTAAAATCTTAATTAACGCCGGTGTTCCGAAGAAACTAAAAATAAGTGCGATAACACCTGCAAGCAGAATTTCTTTCACTTATCTCCCCATCCTTTAATCAAAGCATCCGCCAATCGTTCTAAACCTTCAGCTCGAGATGCCTTAACTAGAACAACATCTCCCGGTGCAATTTCATTAATCATTTCAAGCGAGGATTCCCAATTTTCGCAATTAATATTCGATCCATATTCTGGAGCGCCAATTGCAACAAGATGATCTACGCCTAAATCTCGGGCAAGGGTGCCAATTTTAAGATGTGCTTGGCTAGAAGACTCGCCGAGTTCGTGCATCTTTCCTAAGAAAGCCCACGCAGAACCGCCACGTTCCTGCGCAAATAAACGAAGTGAAAATAGCGCAGCTTCCATCGATTCTGGGTTGGCGTTATATGCATCATTGATGATCAACAAACCAGGTAGGTCGTGTAACTCCATGCGCCATTTGCTGCGATTCTCTGCAGTGGATAACGCAGTTGCGATGTGCTCATTCGAGATGCCCAGTGCAATTGCGGCTGCAGCTGCGCCCAATGCATTAGGAATCTGTTGCGCGCCTATTAAACGCATGCCAACTGAAACTCGACCTTCTCCGTCGACTAAATCAAAATGCGGAGATCCTTCTCGTATTTCGATGTCAGCTGCGCGTACATCACATTCGGGGCTTTCGCCGAAAGTGATTACACGCCCCGCGAAACCGTCTGCCATTCTTGGCGTAAATTCATCATAAGTTCCAAGAACTGCGACACCATCAGTTGGCAAAGATGTAACTAATTCACCTTTCGCCTTTGCGATATTTTCTACGCTTCCAAATTCCGCTAAGTGTGCGTTTCCTACCTTAAGAACTACGCCGACGTCTGGCTTAACAATTGAAGCGAGATTAGCGATATCACCAATGTGTCTTGCTCCAAGCTCTGCGATACAGAATTTTGTCTTCTCATCACAACGCAGGAGATTTAATGGCGCACCGAGTTCATTGTTAAAAGAATTCTCCGGTGAAATTGTTGGCCCAATACTTTCAAGAATATGTTGCAAAAGATCCTTAGTCGTAGTTTTGCCTTGTGATCCGGTAATCCCAATAACTTTCAAATCTGGTAGCTGTAACCGCACATGCTTTGCCAATTTACTTAATGCCTCATAAACGTTGGCAACTTTAATGTTTGGAAAACTAACCTCTTTGGATACCAAGGCGAATGGCGCCCCATTTTTCATTGCATCTTCAATAAAGTCGTGGCCATCAGCCTTCTCTCCAATGAGCGCAAGAAAAATTGCTCCAGCAGTGGCTTTTCGCGAATCGAAGACTGGCGCTAGCCAAGTTTCAGTTGCACCATCAACGTTTAATTGACCACCAACGATTTGGGCAATCTCTGCCGCGTTCATACGAATCATTTAATGCTCGCAATCGCTTTAGCCAAAACAGTTCGATCGTCAAAAGGATGTTTTACTCCAGCTATCTCCTGGCCTGTTTCGTGTCCCTTGCCAAGCACTGCAATTACATCTCCTGGTTTTGCAATTGCCACAGCTTTTTCGATTGCTATTTTACGGTCAATAATTACTTCTCCATTATGTGAGAGACTTGAGATCATTTCATTAAGAATGGCAGCTGGGTCTTCACTGCGCGGATTATCGCTAGTAAAAATTGGAAAGTCCGCTGCGGTTAACGCTTTACCCATGAGTGGGCGTTTGGTTTTATCTCTATCTCCACCGCAACCAAGTACTGCAATAACTCTTCCGTTAGTTCCTTTAGCCATTGCGCGTGCACTCTTTAAAACATTCTCGACCGCATCTGGTGTGTGCGCATAATCTACAAAGGCTAGAAAATCTTGACCTACGTTTACTTGTTCTAGGCGACCTGGCGCTCCGGTATAAGTTGCCAGATTTGATGAGATTTCAATTGGATCGACACCGCTAATGACGGCAATTGCTACGGCCATCAACAAGTTATCTAAATTGAAATCCCCAATTAACCTTGTAGTTCCTTCAATTAAGACGCCATCAATGCCACGGATTTTTACCTGAGTTGAAGTTCCAAAATCGGTAATCTCTTCATAACGCCAGTCCGCTTTACCATTTCGGGAAATCTTTAAAACTGGAATTTCAATTGAAGCGGCAAGTTTTGCACCGTAAGCATCATCAATATTAATTACCGCTAAATCCGAAAATCCAAATGAAAACAGCTTTGATTTAGCTTTAAAATATGCAGCCATATCACCGTGGAAATCAAGGTGATCCTGAGTTAGATTAGTAAATCCCGCTACTTTGAAATGTGCGCCAGCGACTCGATATTGATCAAGTGCGTGACTTGAAACTTCCATTGCAACCGCTCGACAATGGCGCTCTTTCATGGTTGCAAGAACTGACTGCAACGGAGTGGCTTCAGGTGTGGTGTGAGTTGATGGCAGAATTTCTGAATTAATCTGGGTATTAACGGTACCTATCAATCCGCTGTCCCAATTAGCACGCTGCCAAATTTGATGAAGCAGAGTGGAAACTGTGGTTTTTCCATTTGTACCAGTGATTCCTACCGCAAACATATTCTGACTTGGTTCGCCATAAATAAATGCCGCAATCTCGCCTGCAACGCGACGTGGATTAGCTACTACTAATGTAGGAAGTTTCTCGTTTGCGCCGTTTAAATCAGTGATTACGGCGATTGCACCATTTTCAATAGCCTGGTCAATAAATTCAATTCCGTGGTGCTTAGCGCCAGGTAACGCCAAGAAGATATCTCCTGGTTCGATTTCCGAAGCATTCTGCGCGATTCCCGAAATATCAATATCTTGATCAAAGTCAGCACCAATTAACTTTGCGATATTTGCAAAGCTAACATTTGGTTTTAACTCTGGCCTAATCATTGCTTCTTTTCCTTCGGAGCAGCAGCGGCAAGCTGAGCTGCATTTAACGGAATAGGCGTAACTTTAGTATTGCTAGGCGGAATATGCTTTGCTTCCAATACGTAACTCATTACTTCTTTAAAAACTGGTCCGCCAAGTACGCCACCCCAGTGCATACCTTGCGGCGCTTGAATAGTTACGCTGATTACATAACGCGGCTTGTCTGCAGGTGCAAAACCAATAAATGAAGCGGTGTATCCACTGTATCGGCCGTTAACTACACGTTGTGCTGTGCCAGTTTTACCGGCAATTCGATAACCAGGAATTGCAGCACTTGGCGCAGTACCGTTTGCACTAACCACGCTCTCCATCATTAAGCGCATTTTCTGAGCAGTTTCTGCGCTGACAACTCGACTGCTCTTTCTAGCTTTTGCTGGCGTGTAATGACCTTGAGAATCCAAAGTGCCCGCAATAACAGTTGGTTCCACTCGAACTCCATCATTGGCGATTGTGGCAAAAATAGATGTTGCCTGCATTGCTGTCACAGAGTAACCCTGGCCAAAAGACATAGTTGGTTTTGAAGTACCACTCCAGTTATTTGGTGAATTAATCAAGCCCGGTGATTCGCCTGGAAGGCCTGATTCAGTTGAATTTCCTACACCAAAAGCACGTAGGTAATCATAAAGTTTCTGATCACTTAATTTCGCACCAATTTGAATTGTGCCAGTATTGCTTGAAACTGCCAAAATACCTGCAGTTGTTAACTGTTGATTTGGATGTCTTTCATGGTCATGGAAAGTTGCATACTTAGTCTTAAGAGCATAAGGGACTGTGAAAACGGTAGTTGGTGTTACTTGATTCTCTTCAATTGCAGCGGCCAGAGTCATAACTTTTCCAGTGGAACCTGGTTCATAAACTTCTTCTACTGACGCATTATGTACATCGCTTAGTTTTACAGGTTTATTAGGGTCAAACGTTGGCGCCGTCGCATGTGCCAGTATCTGCCCAGTCTTTGGATCCATAACTATTACTGTGCCGCTCTTAGCCATCGAAGACTTCACCGCTCTTGCAATTGCGTTCTCGGCAACATATTGAATATCGCGATCAATTGTTAAGCGAATGGAATTTCCTGCTTTAGCTTGAACTATTTGCTGCTGGGTTCCAGGAATCTCCGCCCAGATGCCACTAGCGTAAACATATTTACCGTCTTGGCCTTTAAGAGTTGAATTCATAGCGGATTCAATTCCTGCTGCACCATCACCTGCTTGATTGGTAAAGCCAATTAGCGAAGCGACAATTGAACCTGCAGGATATTCACGGCTGTAATTGCGCTCCGGGAAGAAGCCTACGATCCGCTTATTAAATTCTTGTTTGGATAATCCGTCGTTGTAATTCGCAAATGCATCCTTAAGCGCGTTCCACTGAGCAGGAGTTGCATTTCGAGCTACTAAATACCACCGCTTCTCGCCCACAATTCTTGAAAGTACGTCGCTCTGGCTCATATTAAGGATAGGAGCTGCGATTGCAGCAGTAGCTTCTGGGTTTGCAATCATTTTCTGATCTACAACGATATTTATTCGACTCACGCTTCGGGCAAATGCAATTCCGTTGATATCTGTAATTTCACCTCTAGGTGCAAGCAAGGTACTGGTGCGATAAAGCTCGTGCTCTGCTCTAGCGGAGTAATCTCCAGAGTTAATTGCCTGAACGTCTACCAGACGAATTCCAAGCACAAGAATGCCGACTGCCAGAATGGCAATCAGTTTTGTAATGCGCTGCTGGAATTCGTTCTTTGGCATTTAATTAACCATTTACAGATGCGTTGATATCAATAAAACGTGGTTGTGAATTTGGGCTCATGCCAAGTTTGCGGGCTTGTGAAGCTAATGCCATTGGCGAGCTCTTGTAAGCGATCTGACTATTAATCGCATCATGCTCATCGCTCAATACTTGAGCTTCACGTTGTAACTTAGCCAATGTAAATGCATCCTGAGTAGACATAGATGTGATTGCGAACATCATCATCAACATCAACAAACCAATTGCAGTACCCAACATATACATTGAGCGATTTGAAATCTTGCTTCCTGTTTCCAGCTCTGGAACTAGGCGCAGGATTGCTCGCTGAGATGATTGCGCAATCGCTTCACGGGTTTTGGTAATCGCTGGTGCGAAATTTGGTAGAGCCATTTAAGCTGCCACTCTTTCTACTGCTCGGATACGTACAGATTGCGCACGTGAATTTTCAGAGATCTCTAGATCGCTTGCTGCTTCACCTTTTGCAATTAATTTGAATTTCGCTTCATGTCCAGGAAGTTCAATCGGAAGGTCACGAGGAGAAGTTGATTGCGTGACCTGCGCGAAAGCCTCTTTAACGATGCGATCTTCAAGTGATTGGAATGAGAGAACTACTAGGCGACCACCTACGTTTAATAGATCGAGCGCCTGAGGAAGAGCGTTTTCGATAACTTCCAATTCGTTATTTACCGCGATGCGAAGCGCTTGAAATGTGCGCTTTGATGGATTGCCACCAGTGCGGCGAGCTGCTGCTGGGATCGCGTTCTTTACTAGAGCAGATAGCGCTGCAGTTGACTTAATTGGAGCGATTTCGCGTTCGCGAAGAATGAAATCTGCAATACGAGGTGCGAATTTCTCCTCCCCGTATACACGAAGTATTCTTGCAATATCGCCGTGTGACCATGTATTTACTATTTCTTCTGCAGTAATACCTTGTGTTTGATCCATGCGCATATCGAGAGGCGCGTCTTGTGAATATGAAAATCCGCGTTCTGCAACATCAAGTTGCATAGATGAAACCCCAAGATCAAATAGAGCTGCGTCAATTTTTTCGAAACCAAATGACTTCACAACATTTTCAAACTGGTCAAATACTGAATGAGCAATATTTATGCGATTACCGAATATCGAAAGTCTTTCGCTTGCTTTAGCAATTGCCGAAGTGTCGCGATCGATACCAATCAAAGTTAAGTTTGGAAAGCGATTCAGCATTTCAAATGAATGTCCACCAAGACCTAAAGTTGCATCAACAAAAACAGGAGAAGTAGATTTATTAATTGCTGGTGTTAATAGTTCTATGCAACGATCTAGTGCTACAGAAATATGCACTCTCTTCCCCTTTCTTCTAGTACTGCACTTGCAACTTGCTTGCTATTTCGCTTTAAAACTTCTAGTTAACTGTTCTGGTCACTGCCGTCCTACGGATCAGGTTTCGGCTTCGGGGAAGTGAAGTCGAAACGAGGAAGGCAGTGGCCACAACATTTAATTAAATTAATTTCAGAAAAGCCCGGGGAAAACCTCCTCGGAAACATCTGCGAAATTCTTTTCGCGATCTGCGAGGTATTCGTTCCACGCCTTTGAGTCCCAAATTTCAACTCGAGTATTTGCGCCAATAACAACGCACTCTTTTTCTAAACTTGCATATTCGCGAAGGCTCTGCGGAATGGTCACGCGACCTTGACGATCAGGAATTTCATCGTGCGCGCCAGCAAACATGACACGTGAATAATCACGAGCAGCTTTTTGAGTAACTGGTGCTTGTCTTAAAGTTTCAGTGATATTTACGAATTCGCTTTGCGGAAATACATATAGACAACGCTCTTGGCCTTTAGTAATTACTAAGCCAGTTGCTAACTCTTCACGGAACTTCGCAGGGAGGATCAAGCGACCCTTCTCATCAAGCTTTGGTTCGTGGGTTCCCAAGAACATTTACTTAGGCCCCCTTCCCCAGGTTCCTAATCGGATTTATTACGCTCAATCCACCTTACAATTCCCCACTTTACTCCATTTTCCCCCTTTTTCAACCACCTATAACCACTTTTTTCCCACTTGCCCCCACTCGCACCATGGAATTTGGGCATAAAAAAACCCGCAGAAATCTGCGGGTTATTGAAAGTTAGCGAGCGCTTACTGGGCTCGTCGATCCCAGCGAGCCTGCATGCCGCCTGACTTTGGCGGTTTTGGAGCTTTAATCGAGAACTTGCCGATTCGGATGGTCGCAAGGGATGCGAGCGCGATTACGAAGCCAACGACCCCTAGCAGGACAAACTTGGCGATAACCCCAGCGAGAATTAGTGCAATTCCGGCTAATAGACCCAAGACATTTCGAAGAATATTTGGGCGGACTGGCTTTTCAAGAGATGCCGCAAGGCGTGGATCTTCAGCGCTTAGCGCTGCCTCCATCTCTTCGATGATCTTTTTTTCGCGATCAGTTAAGCCCATAGGGCTAATTTACTCTTCCCTTTTTAGTTTATACAAACGGGCAGGTCGGACCGACCTCTCTCCAAAGCGCGCTGAAGCCTGATCTACCGCCGATTCGGCTTCGCGCCAGCCTTTCTCGCGCTGGCCAAGCATCAACTGCTCTGGGGCATCATCACGAAGGTTGGATAGCGATACGCCTACTAAACGCAAACGAGCGCGATCTAATTTAAGCGCCAGATATAGCTCTTTAACTACCTGATAGATCTCGTGGGTAGAGCTAATCGGTAGCGGCAGTGTCTTTGAACGGGTTATGGTTTTGAAATCCGCAAAGCGCACTGTGATGCTGATGGTTTTTGCATATTGGTTACGAGCACGAAGTCTGGTGCTTGCACGTTCGGTTAGCTTTAAATATTCGCGCAAGATTAGCTCTGGGTCATCTATGTCGTATGAGAAGGTTTCGTTAGCACCGATTGATTGATCGGGATCATCGACAACTACCTGACGATAATCACGCCCCCATGAAAGTTCATAAAGATGCTCGCCAGTGGCGTCTCCAAGTGCGCGCTTTAAAGTATCTAACGGTGTATTGGCAATATCTTTAATTTGATGCAAGCCCAAACGTTGTAGCGATTCTGCGGTCTTTGGTCCCACGCCCCACAAATCTGAAACTGGTAGTGGATGCAAGAAGCTAATTACGCGATCATCTGGAATCTCTAATAGCCCATTTGGTTTGCAATGGCCTGATGCCAGCTTTGCGACAAATTTATTTGATGCGATACCAACTGAACAGGTTATGCCGCATTCGTCATGTACACGTTTGCGAATTGCTTGGCCGATTTCGCGTGGCGTTCCGAGTAAGCGTTGCGCACCGGTGACATCCATAAATGCTTCATCAAGTGATAACGGTTCGACGAATGGCGTAAAGCTTTCGAAGATCTGCATCACCTTTGCAGAGATCTCTGCATATCTGTGATGATCAGGGCTTACGAAGATCGCGCTTGGCGCCATTCTCTTTGCGCGACCTACTGGCATCGCGGCGCGAATTCCGAATTTACGAGCTGAGTAATTTGCACTCAATACAACGCCGCGAATTCCGGCGCCGACTACAACTGGTTTTCCGCGAAGTGACGGGTCATCTAATTCGGCAACAGATGCATAGAAAGCATCCATGTCGCAATGAACTATTGCGGGAATTATCGCTGCCATTAGGCGAGATTACTTTTCTTAAGTAGAAAACTTTCATAAGCAGCGCCCAGATCCCACGCACCAG